>CAIYES010000030.1 GCA_903925275.1 uncultured Bacteroidales bacterium | reverse complement strand
TTTTGCAAACATAGGGTCTCCCCTTCAAGGGGAGGGGAAGGGGTGGGGTCATTTGGGATAATTCCCCGCTGCTTGTAGCGGATTATAAAATAGAATTCAATCGATACCTCGCTGCTCTGTGGCGAGGAGATTCATTTCAGCCTGCGCAAAAGAACTAAAAACTATGATACCCCGGTCAGATATTATCCATATTTATTAACATCCATCCTGCCGCGCCTCCTATTATAATATCTTTGCCTTGTTTACGTTTTCCATATCAGACGCTAAAACGGTAATTTTTCATTATAAATTATTGTAATGCTATCAATTCAGGAGTTAGAAAAAATCGCGGTGCAGGTTAGACGCGATATTGTGCGCATGATCAACAGTGCTTCTTCCGGCCATCCCGGCGGGTCGTTAGGCAGCGCCGATTTCCTTGTTGCCCTCTATTTTAAGATCATGAAACCCGATCCGGAACATTTTACCATGGATGGAGGAGGGGAGGATCTGTTCTTCCTTTCCAACGGGCATCTTTCTGCATTGTGGTTTAGTGTTTTAGCCCGTTATGGCTATTTCGACGTGAAGGAACTGGCAACCTTTCGAAAATTGGGCACACGGTTGCAGGGACATCCTGCTACCGTTGAAGGCTTACCGGGTGTCAGGATGAGTTCAGGTTCATTGGGACAGGGGCTTTCAGTTGCCATCGGTGCAGCGCTTGCAAAAAAATTGAATAACGACGAACATCTTGTTTATTGCCTGCTGGGAGATGGCGAACTCCAGGAGGGTCAGAATTGGGAAGCGCTGATGTTTGCTGCCGGCCAAAAAGTTGACAATCTGGTGGCTGTGACCGATTGCAATGGCAAACAAATTGACGGACCTACCGAAAAAGTCATGCCCTTGGGAGACCTTCAATCGAAATTCGAGGCTTTTGGGTGGAAGGTGTTAACAATGTATGGCAATGACATGTCGGAGGTGGTCAATACCCTCAAAGAGGCACAATGGTTTACCGGTCAGGGACAACCGGTGATGATCCTGATGACGACCCATATGGGATTCGGTGTCGATTTCATGGTGGATAATCATGAATGGCATGGTGTTTTTCCAAACGATGAACAAACTAAAATAGCGCTGGACCAATTAGATGAAACGCTTGGAGACTATTAAAAGAAATTTCGGAATCCGGAATCCGGAATTCGGAATGGTGCTGGTTTTCATGTTTCTGTCCCTGGGGATGTTTGCTCAGGCGACAAAGGAACTGCCGAAGCCCAAGCAGACCACCCGGATATTGTTCGTATTTGACGGGTCACTGAGCATGTATGGCCGGTGGCAGAGCGATACAAAATTCAACATTGCCGTAAAACTTTTTTCAAATATTCTGGATAGCCTTCACGCCCAGCCCAATCTGGAACTGGCGTTGCGAATGTACGGCCACCTGAAACCTATTCCCCCACAGGATTGCAGTGATTCCCGTTTGGAAGTGCCTTTTGGCAAAGACAACATCGCACAGATAAAAAAGGTTCTCAGATCAACAGTCCCCAAAGGAACCACCCCGATCGCATACGCTCTTTCGCAGGCAGCCAACGATTTTCCGGATTGTTACAATTGCCGGAACATTGTCATCCTGATAACCGATGGTCTTGAAGAATGCGGAGGCGACCCATGTGCTGTTTCCACTGATCTGCAGAAAAATGGTATCGTACTCAAACCATTCATTGTCGGCATAGGTAAAAATTTCCGCGATCAGTTCGAATGTGTCGGAACCTATTTCGATGCTTCCAATGAAACCGGATTCCGGAGTGCACTCAACATCATTATTTCGCGCTCCCTGAATCCTACCAGCTTGCAGGTAAACCTGCTGGATGCCTTTGGCAAACCCACCGAAACAAATGTCAACATGACCTTTTATGATCATTTTTCGGGTATTCCAAAATATAACTTCATCCATTCTTTCAATGTCAAGGGGCTTCCTGATACCCTGGAGATCGATCCCCTGATAACCTACGACATTGTTGTGCATACCATTCCTCCGGTTCGCAAGGATACAGTGAAACTGACCCCGGGGAAACATAATATTGTCGGAATCGATGCACCACAAGGATATTTGGAGTTCAAGACAACCGGAAACACTACCTTGAAATCCCTGCCCTCTATCATCCGCCGACATGGCACGGAAGGAACCATTTCCGTGCAGCAGTTTGATCAGGTTGAGAAATATCTAACTGGTTTCTACGATGTTGAAATGCTTTGTTTTCCGCGCATTATGGCGAATAATGTGGAAATCCGGCAGAGTCAAACCACTACATTGGAAATACCAACGCCCGGCATTGCCGTGATACAGAAACCGACCAATGGTTACGCCAGCATTTATCAGGACAAAAACAACCAGATGATCTGGCTTTACAATCTGCGGGATACCCCGCAACTGCAGGAATCATTGTATCTGCAGCCTGGAAACTACAAGGTCGTGTTTCGCTCGAAATACTCGAATCAATCATCAACTACAACCGAAAAGTCCTTCAAAGTTGAACCCGGCCAAACGGTCAATTTGAAATTTTAGATGAACTGAAATGACAGAATACAACAATCTTGGTTCCAAAGATACCCGTTCAGGGTTTGGGGAAGCATTGCTTGAACTAGGGAAACAAAATCCCAACGTGGTGGCATTGTGCGCTGATCTTACTGGCTCCCTTAAAATGGATGCATTTGCCCGGGCCTATCCTGATCGGTTTTTTCAGACTGGCATTGCCGAAGCCAACATGATGGGCATTGCTGCCGGATTGACCATCGGAGGTAAAATTCCGTTTACCGGGACGTTTGCAAATTTTTCAACAGGCAGGGTATATGACCAGATCCGCCAGTCGATTGCCTATTCTGAAAAAAATGTGAAAATATGCGCATCGCATGCCGGTCTGACGCTTGGCGAAGACGGTGCCACCCACCAGATACTGGAAGACATTGGCCTGATGAAGATGCTTCCAAATATGACCGTGATCAATCCCTGCGATTTTAATCAGACCAGGGCCGCAACGTTGGCCATTGCATTGCATAAAGGGCCGGTTTACCTGCGGTTTGGCCGTCCCAAGTGGCCCAATTTCACACTTCCCGGTCAACCATTTATCATAGGGCAGGCACAGATGCTGAACGAAGGTTCGGATGTCTCGATATTTGCTACCGGTCATCTGGTCTGGAATGCTTTGCAGGCATGCCGTATCCTGGAGGAACAGGGGATCCACGCAGAGATTATAGATATCCATACCATCAAACCCCTTGATAATGAAGCCATCCTCGCCTCAGTCAGGAAAACAGGATGTGTCGTAACGGCTGAAGAACATATGCGTAACGGTGGGCTGGGCGACAGCATTGCACAACTTCTTGCCCGTCGGTATCCTGCTCCCATGGAAATGGTTGCGGTAAATGATCAGTTTGGCGAAAGCGGAAAACCCGAAGAGTTGTTGAAAAAATTCGGACTTGATGTGCCCGACATTGTTGCAGCCGTGCTGAAGGTAATTTCGAGAAAATAAACAAGGCATCCCCTTTTATCAGCCCATGTGCTTGGTCAGATCGTTACGCGACAGCAAAATGGGAATATCCTTGTCGACATAAAGCGGTACGGTTTCCACCGTTACGTTGCTGGTATCCAACCCCAATGCCCGAACTTCGCTGATTCCGAATCTCTTGAAGATAGAGTAGAGATCCATAATAAACTGTTCTTTTGGCGGAAAATCAAAGTCGTAATTTTGAATGCGGTCAATAACCACAAAACGGAAATCTGCTGAGACATGATATTTTCGCAAAGAGGAATAACGGCTTAACAAATCGATTTCCTGGTTGTGGCTCAGTTCTTCAAGTACCTGCCTGAAAAATAAATTTACACGTGGCTGAACTTTAAAACCGATTTTGAAATCGACCTTGATCATGATTCCCGGGATGATATGGGTGATCTTGTATTCCAGAACATGCGGATCATCGAGGATGTCAACATGCAGCATCCAGTAAAGGTCAGCACGTTTGGGGTGTTTATTCAGAATGGAATAGATGATTTTCGACTCCACATCGGTCACTTTGTTTGCCTTGGTAAGAAACACCAGGTTGGTGGCGTACTTCGGTATGGTATTGTCGTGGCTCAGTTCCTTGATCACATCCACATAATTTTCAATCCGTAAAAATTCGATGAAACTGTTTTTGATGCGGCGGCCACTGAACCAAACATACATGATCATCAGCAGAAAACCACCGAGCATCAGGGTAAACCATCCGCCGTGCATGAATTTATTCAGGTTGGCCACCAGGAATGATCCTTCAATGGAAAGGTAAACCAGTAAAAACACAATAACCACATATATCGGAACCTTCTTGTAAAACAGGTAAATGCTCAGTAAACAGGTAGTCATCAGCATGGTAATCGTGATGGATAAGCCATAGGCCGCCTCCATATTCGAGGAGCGCTGAAACCACAACACAACGAAAAGACACGAAAAATAAAGCATCCAGTTGATGCTCGAAATGTACATCTGCCCCTTGATGTTGGTTGGATAATTGATCTTTATCTTGGGCCAGAAATTCAGCGATATGGCTTCACTGATGAGTGTAAATGATCCGCTGATCAGGGCCTGGCTTGCAATGATGGCTGCAGCAGTGGATATGATGATCCCGATGATCAGAAACCAGTGCGGCATGATGGCAAAAAACGGGTTGGTCCATTCTGTAACGTTGTCTGAGTTCAACAGAATCCATGAACCCTGACCGAAATAATTGAGCAACAGGGCGATTTTGACATAGACCCATGTGATCCGGATATTCTTCAACCCGCAATGACCCAGGTCGGAATAGAGCGCTTCTGCGCCGGTAGTGCAGAGAAACACAGCTCCCAGCAGTAAAAATCCCTGCGGATATTTGGTGAGGAACACATAAGCGTAATGAGGATCAATTGCTTTCAGGATCAAGGGGCTTTTTATGATCTGGGAAAAACCCAGTACTCCAAGCATGGCAAACCAGATGAACATGATCGGCCCGAATGATTCACCTACGACTTTGGTCCCGAATTTCTGAACCAGGAAAAGTCCGGTGATGATGGCAATGACGATAGGAATAACCGGGATCCGCGGATTAACATTGACCAGCCCTTCAACAGCAGACACAATGGTAATGGATGGTGTAATGACCCCGTCGGCCAGCAACGTGCTTCCGCCGATGATCGCAAACATGTAGGCCCATTTGGCACGTTTTCGGATTAGCGCAAACAGTGAAAAAATACCCCCTTCACCGTTGTTATCGGCACGGAGTGTAATGATAATATATTTAATAGTAGTTTGCAGTGTCAGCGTCCAGAAAATACATGACAACCCGCCCATGATGAAGGGTGCGGTTATGGAGTTTGCACCGCCAACGATGGCTTTCATGACATAGAGGGGAGATGTCCCTATATCGCCATAAATAATTCCGAGGGTGATCAGCAAACCCGCTGCTGAGATTGCCTGGGTGTGAGATTTGTGTGCGGCGCCCGGCATATTGATACGGATTAACCTGTGATTAAATACATGTGCAAATGTAAACTTTTTTCAGATATATCCTTCTTCATGAAGAACGCCACCAGCCAGGCAAACTATCCTTCTGCGGTTTTTCACGGCATCCTCCCGCTGTTTCATTTGTCCGGATGATTTAAGATTATCAGGATCATCTCGATTATATTTTCCTGATCCTCAGGAAATTTTCAAAAAACGAATACACTATACGGCCTTCTTCGCCATAGTCTTTTTTATCATGGCGATGATCATCGGCAAAATAGAAATGAAGATAATGCCGAAGATAACGATGGTGAAATTATTTTTCACCAGGGGGATGTTCCCGAAAAAATAACCGGCCAGGCTGAACGACACGACCCAAAGCACATTTCCGACAATGCTGAAAGAGATAAAGCGGAAATAGCGCATGGTTCCGACTCCGGCAACAAATGGTGCAAAAGTGCGGATGATGGGCATAAACCGGGCAATGATAAGGGTTTTGCCCCCATGTTTTTCGTAAAAGGCATGGGTTTTATCGAGGTACTCACGTCGGATCAGACGGTAGTTTTTTTCATATACCGTCTGACCAAGCAGTTTGCCAATAGAATAATTGGTGTTATCGCCTCCGAAGGCGGCACATATTAACAGCGGGATAAGTATGATGATGCTGAGCGGGTGCCCGTCCAGGGCAGCAATCATTCCGGCCGCAAATAACAGGGAATCACCCGGCAGAAAAGGGGTCACCACTAAACCCGTTTCCATAAATATGATGATGAAAAGAAACAGATAGGTAAGGTTATGATACTCCGTAACCCATTTTTGCAGGTGGATATCGATGTGAAGGATGATGTCGATGAAATTCTTCAGAAGTTCAACCATAGTGAAAGGCTTAATTTATTAAACGAACAGGTAAATTTACAAATTAAAACCGAACGGCTAAAGTAAGTCAGGAAAAATGAGTATTGGCCGACCATTTTCAACTGCCGAATATTGATAATTATTCAACATAATGATCATGCTGCGTAGCTAAAATTAGCTTAAAAATCAAACAGTTCGCCCAGAAAACCCTTTTTTCGTCGCTGGCCATATGCGCCGCGGTATCCGTGACTGTCGTGATGATCGTCGTGTTTGTCATAATGGTTGTCATTGAATCCCATGGGAGGAAATCCCTGGGGTTGGTTCATTTCAGGATTGTTTCCAAACGAACGGTCAATGATTTTTTCGAGTTCACCGCGATCGAGCCATATACCACGGCACTCGGGACAATAATCTATTTCTACTCCCTGACGGTCGGTCATGAGGAGGGTGATGTTGCATTTTGGACAGTTCATAGTATGTTTTTTTAGTATAAAGGTTTTTGAATTTTTTAATTTTCGATTGGTGTGATTCAGGAGGACGAATGAATTGACGATTATCGTCAATCGTAAATACTATACAGTCATCGTCTCCCATGCCTCTGAGGCGTGTTTGTCAGGTTCAATATGCACATGCACATACGACCGTGACACTTCTTTGGTAATCTGCTTTTCAACATAGTGCGAAACTTCATGTGCTTCAGCCAGGGAAAGTCCGGGTTGCACATGGATAGTTAATTCAACAAAATGTTCGGCGCCCGAAGATCTCACCCTGAGATCGTGGTACTTCACTACCCCAACCGATTGGTTCAGAACCGTTTCAATTTGGGAAACCACTGAAACCGGCACACGGTCGAGCAGCATGTCGGTCGCCCGTTTTCCAAGCTGCCAGGATACTCCAAGTACGATGAATGCCACTGCCAGGGCTGCCACCGAATCGGCAAAGAACCAGCCAAACTGTGCCAGGATCAATCCCAACAGGACCACCGCTGAACTCCATATGTCGGTTGAAAAGTGCAGCGCATCAGCTTCAAGGGCCTGGCTGTTGTATTTGCGGGCCACTTTGTAAAGGGCCCTCGACCGGGCAAAATCTATGGCGATGGAAATCATGACTACGATATAACTCCACATGTTGACCTCGATTTTGGTATCCCCGCTCAACAACCGGTGAACTGCTTCGTAAATAATCCAGGCACAGGTGATCAGAAGTAGAAACGTCTCAATGAGGGCTGAAAAATTTTCAATTTTCCCATGGCCGTAATGGTGATTCTTATCAGGTGGTGTATCCGAAATCCTCACAGAAAACCACGTGATCACAGCCGCAACCAAGTCAAGACCCGAATGTAATGCTTCAGAGAGCAATCCAAGGCTTCCGGTAAGCAACCCGATTACCAGTTTGAACCCGGTGAGAAAGAATGCCGCGATCACAGAAACACCTGCAACCCGTTTTTTTTCAATTTCCATCCTGGTTTTCATAGCTAATCTGTTTCTTCGTTTTCTTCCTTCACTTGTTCTGTTTGATCTTTTTCACCAGCAGGTATTGGCTGGTACTTCAGTACATATATGAACACCAGCAGTGGAATGACAAACCAAAATGCTGAAAATCCCGAATGGAAAGCAGATGATACGGCTTCTTTTGCCTGCACTTTTTTATATCCGGTAAAAATCGAAAGGATCGTGCCATTGGCAGGATGAAAAATAGTATCCACCAGGATGCCTGTAAGGTGTATCCCAACCAGGGCAAGGAATGTATTGGCCACGATCTCATGCAATTCTCCTAGGCTGTCCGGATCAAACCCGGTACGAATTCTGATCCCAAACATTCCTGTTTCTCCGGATGCCAGGATCAGCATTCCTGACATCGCTGAAGCCAGGGCAGCGATGAGAATGCAAAGCATGATGATCGACGCCAGCGGATTGTGACCGGGATGTTCTGATTTACTCCTCTTCATGCTGAGGATAAACTCCCTGACAGATGCCGGGGAAACCGGGAAATTGAGGAACCGGGCATATTTTGGTCCCGAAAAGCCCTGGATGATCCGGAACAATATCAGTCCCCCGATGAGGGAACCAAGGGCAGCATGCAAACTCAGGTATTCTTCATCACCTCCCAGGAGGTATGCTACTCCAAATGAAACAGCAAGCAGCCAGTGAAAAAGGCGTGTTGGAAGTGTCCAGATATATGTCTTCATTGAAACCATTAATTAAACTTATAAAACCATCGGAAAATAATTCGCCTGTTGGCATGGCCATTGGGAATATAGTATCAGCATTAATACACAAAAAGTACTGGGATGACTTATTCGGGAATGACCGGTTGCAGCTCAGACGGTTTTTTCAGGAGGCTGCCATAATGCAGTGGGGGAAATGCGGGGAAAGCATATCCGAAAATCGCGGTAATTACGTACCAAAAACTCTGAGGGTTCCGGAATGGCACAAATTACCTTCTTCAATGTAATATCTTCCTGGTAATCACATGATTTCACAAGCAGGTCGGTATGTGCAGGGAGGTTATCACTAGCGGTGATCAAATTTGTTTCACCGTGAAAATACAACCCGGGATGCTTATCGAAGCAGCCGATGGCAAAAGCCAGAAAAACCAAAAGAATCTGAATGCCTAACCGGGATTTCATATCGGCAAAGGTAGGAATTTTTGCTAATGAAAACCTGTCCCCTTTGAAATTATAAACGCCTGCCACATGTCACTGTGCCATACAAACACGTGCCCGGCAATGAACTTGAGTTCTAAGTTATTGCTTTGCTGCAATTGATACTAAAATGCTTAACTTTATCGGCCGGAACGGTGTGCCGGGTGTTTTAGATAGTGTTACCGGTTTCCTGAACAAACTTTGGAGAGGCTCGGCGAAATGAACTCCGAAATAAGGATAACGTTACCGATGCACCGCTGAAATGGCTGGCAAGCATTGAAATCCGGCAACCACAAAATGGGTTGGATGGACATAGTTTATTTCTCAAATTAATCATAAATAGATGAAAATTGATTTTGATCCTGGGAAAATATCAGGGCTTAGTTCGGAAAATGTCGATTTAAAACTGCTTGCCGAAGGATATAATGAGTTACCATCTTCGAAATCGAGGAATTTTTTCACGATTGCCCTTGGGGTGATAAAAGAACCCATGTTCCTGCTGCTGGTTGCATGCGGAACACTTTACATGATTCTGGGCGATTTACAGGAAGGCATCATGCTGCTCAGCTTTGTGTTCGTGATCATGGGTATTGAGTTTTACCAGGAAAAGAAAACCGAGAAAGCGCTGGATGCCCTTAGAGAATTGGCCAGTCCAAGGGCGCTTGTAATTCGTGACGGAGTGGAGAAACGAATTCCGGGAAGAGAGGTCGTGACAGATGATATCCTGATTCTGCAGGAAGGTGACCGTGTTCCTGCTGATGCAACTGTGTTATCTTCCGTCAGTCTTCTTGCTGATGAATCGTTACTTACAGGCGAATCAGTTCCGGTAAGAAAGCAGGATTGGGATGGTAAAAACCCGGGGTCGGAACCTGGGGGCGACGACCTTCCATTTGTCTATTCCGGCTCTATGATCGTCCAGGGATCAGGCATCGCAAAAGTTTCAGCAACCGGCATCAATACGGAGATCGGGAAGATCGGAAAGGCCCTCGGAGAGGTCACCGAGGAACCAACCAGGCTGAAGAAAGAGATGGGAACCCTTGTAAAAAGGCTTGCGATTATTGGATTTCTTTTGTGCCTGTTAGTTATTGCAGTGTATACATTTACCAGGGGTGATCTGCTGAAGGGGTTTTTGGCCGGCATTACATTGGCAATGGCCATGCTACCCGAAGAATTCCCTGTCGTTCTTACCATATTTCTGGCCCTTGGCGCCTGGCGGATGTCGAAAAAAAATGTTCTGACAAGAAGACCATCAGCCATTGAAACCCTGGGATCGGCGACGGTACTATGCACCGACAAAACCGGTACACTTACATTAAATAAAATGACCATCCGGAAACTTTTTAACGGGACTGATTTTTTTGTTCCCATTGAAAAAAATGAATTGCCGGAGACATTTCACAAGGTTGTTGAGTACGGGATCCTGGCAAGTCAGGTCAACCCGTTTGATCCGATGGAGAAAGCGATTACGCGGCTTGGCGATCAATATTTGCTTGGGACAGAGCACCTGAACCATGAATGGGAAATGGTGCGCGAGTATCCTCTTTCGAGGGAACTTCTTGCTATGTCGCGTGTTTTCTCCGATCGCAATACAGGGATACGCAGTATTGCCGCCAAAGGAGCTCCGGAAGTTATTTTTGACCTCTGTCATTTGACAGATGATGTTAGAAAAAAGCATACCAGTGCCATTGAAGATATGGCGGGTAACGGCTTGCGCGTGCTGGGAGTAGCCAGGTCACAGCTCTCTTCGCAGGAGCTGCCTGAAAATCAGCATGATTTTGATTTTGAATTTCTGGGATTGATCGGGCTTTCCGATCCCATTCGTCCCGAAGTAAGCAATGCAGTTTCTGAATGCTACCGCGCCGGGATCCGGGTGATTATGATCACGGGCGACTATCCGGTGACCGCCATGAGTATCGCACGGGAAATCGGACTGAAGAATGCTGATGCATGTATCACCGGACAGGAACTGAAGTTGATGACTGAAGATGAACTTTGTTCAAGGATCGGAAGCATAAATGTTTTTGCCAGGGTTATTCCCGAACAAAAGCTTTTGCTGGTAAATGCGCTGAAAAGAAACGGAGAGATTGTTGCCATGACAGGCGACGGAATCAATGATGCTCCTGCACTGAAAGCCGCACACATCGGGATCGCCATGGGTGAAAAGGGTACGGATGTGGCCCGGGAAGCCTCTTCACTGGTGCTTCTTGATGATAATTTCTCGTCAATCGTGGCTGGAAACGCAATGGGTCGCCGGATTTTTGATAACCTTCAAAAAGCGCTTGGATATATCTTTGCGATCCATGTCCCCATTGCCGGTCTGTCACTGATCCCCATCCTGCTGGTTGACCTTCCGCTCATTCTGTGGCCTGTTCACATTGTATTTCTCGAACTCATCATTGATCCTGCCTGTTCAATGATCTTTGAAGCGGAGAAAGAAGAGAAAAATGTGATGGATCGTCCCCCCAGGGATATTAACGAAAAGTTCTTTGGCATAAATAAGATATTTGTCAGTTGCATGCAGGGTGTCGGGATCCTGGCTTTTGTTATGGGAATCTATTTTTACAGTTATTACACCGGGCATAGCGAAGGGCAAATCCGTGCCATGTCATTTTTGACCCTGATTGTCGCAAACATTGCAGTTATCTTGTCGAACCGTTCCTGGACGCGGAACATCTTCGAATTACTGACAATCCGGAATAAAGCAGCAGGATGGGTTATAGGCGGGGCAATCATATTCATGATCCTGATCATGAACATTCCGTTCTGCCTGCAACTGTTTCAGTTCGAGAAGACGGGAATGGCCGATTCATTGATTTGCATTGCGGCGGGATTGCTCACAATTACATGGTTTGAGGTGTATAAAAAAATTAAGTCCGGGAGAAATAACAGAACCGTTGTGACATCTTAATCAATGAAATGAGTCGGTGAAGGTTGTTATTTAAAGATCATCCGAAGGATAAAAAAGAGCATCCCTGAAAGAAGAATGGTTACAGGCAGTGTGATGAGCCATGCAATCAGGATATTTTTGATGGTACCCATTCGCAGGTTCTGCCTGCCACCACCTGCAACCATGGATCCGGCAATGCCTGATGACAATACATGGGTTGTACTTACCGGCAACCCTAACATGGTAGAAACTCCAATGGTACTGGCAGCAACAATCTCCGCGCTGGCTCCCTGCGCATAGGTGAGGTGCGTTTTGCCTATTTTTTCACCAATCGTGACTACGATCCGTTTCCATCCGATCATGGTGCCCAAACCAAGTGAAATCGAAACCAACAGGATTACCCATCGCGGGGAATACTCTGTGTTAGCCTTGAATTTCTTAAGATTTGAAGTAAGAACCGCCAGAACGGCAGGTCTTATTTTCGATTTCGGAGATTCAGCAAGATTTTTCACGATACTCTCTGATTTCTTCGATACCGACAGGATGGCTTTTCTTATTTTAAAATTGACCGATTTGTCCAGTTTGTCAAAAGAGCTGATTCCTTTTAGTTCAGACTTGATAAATAAAAGGTTTTGCAGGACAATTTGATAATTTTTTCTGTTCTCGGTATTCAGGAAATTGGTATCCACCTTTTTAATGGTCCATTCAATTTTTTTTGTTTCACCTAAAAGATCTTCAGCTTTTTTACTTCTGTCTATGGCAAAAAAGGAAGGAGCAAAACCTATGAGGATTAACATGATCAGTCCAACCCCCTTTTGTCCGTCATTTGACCCGTGAGCGTAACTCACACTGGTACATGTCAGGATCAGAATGCCCCGGATCCATGTGGGAGGAGCTTTCTTGGCAGGTGGCTCTTTGAAAATTGTTTTATTCTTTATCACTTTTCTCAAAATAAACATGAGAAACAGGGCGAAACCAAAACCAAAAACCGGCGATATCAATAGTGACAACCCCACATCCATTACCTTTTGCCAGTTGAGAGCAATGGAATGACTACCGGGTAACAGCATGAAAGCCAGTCCAACCCCGAATATGGAACCAAGAAGGGTATGTGAACTACTGCATGGGATTCCGATGTACCATGTAGACAGGTTCCAAATAATTGCCGTTGCAATAAGCGCGGCGATCATAGAGATATTGTGAAGCAGGTTCTGGTCGATCAGTACCTCCATCGGTAAAAGGTTGACGATTCCCATGGCTACTGCGATTCCGCCAACATTGACACCAATAAAATTCCACAGCCCCGACCAGATTACGGCAGTTGTCGGTTTGAGTGAGTGGGTGTAAATAACAGTAGCCACTGCATTCGCCGTATCATGGAATCCATTGATGAATTCAAAGGCCGCGGCGGCCAGGAGGCAAAGTAACAGTAAAATCGTGAAGGAGGCATTGAGACCGAACATGATAAAATCATTAATGGATGCAGAATCCCGCGGAACAGGATCGAAGGCGGAAAATTAACAAGAAAATCCCGACCGGCAAAGGATTGTTAATAATTATGGTATTTTCCCATTGTTCTGGTCGATCAGCAAGAATCCCTGTTTTAATAAAAATGGTGTAAGGATCGTGGTTAGCAGCGCCATAAGCACCAGAATTGAAAAAACAGGAACGTCAATGAACCCTTTGGCAAGCGCAATGTTTGCAATGACTAATTCCATGATACCACGGGCATTTAATCCAAGTCCCAGCGTAAAAGATTTACTCTGGCTCAGCCCTGCGAGCCGCCCGCCAAGATAACCCCCGAAAATTTTACTGAAAAAGGAGGCTACAAGCACAACTACTAAAAGCCATAAATTGTTCAGCGACTGAATGTTGAAAGAGATACCCATTGTTGCGAAAAAAACCGGGGCCAGAAAGCCCATGGTGATGCCGGAAATGCTGCGTTGGACCCGCTCAAAATCACGGTTGGCAAACATACTCCTCGGAATCAGGATGGCACCGAAAAATGCGCCAACCACGAAATGCAACCCCAACAGTTCCGCAATACTTGAAAATATGAGTACAAACAGGATGACAAAGGCAAACAGCGACTCCTTGCCGCGCAGATATCGGAAAAATTTATTCATCTGCGGATTCACCACATTGACTTTACGTTTTGCGAGTTTGAATAAATGGTAGGCTACCACCAGGATGGCCGTAAAAATGCCGACTTTAAGGATAGTGAACAGGATAGAGACCGTCAGATCACCAATATTTTTGGTCGAATCGTTAAAATCAAGGATGATTCCTAAGATGAGGAGTGCCACGATATCGTTGAAAATCGCTGCCGAAATGATTCGTTGACCTACATCGGTATTGAGTTTCCCCAGATCCATCAGAATGCGGATGCTTACCGGTAAAGCCGTGATGGCGATGCAAAGTCCGAGAAAAATTGTAAAAGTGTTGGAAAAGTGAAAAATCAGTCCGATCGCTATACCGCTGGCCATGGGAACCAGAAAGCCAAGCAATGCGATCCACATGTTTCTTCCCCGGATGGAATTTCTGATCTCCTCCACCTCAATCTCCATGCCTGCCAAAACAATCAGCATAAAGACTCCCAATTCGGCAATCACTTTAATTTCTCCGGCACCGGGAATGATGTTCAGCAACGACGGACCAAGGATAACACCGGCAATTACTTCGCCGATCATGGAGGGCTGCCCGAACCGCTCTGCCAGTTCACCCAGCAGTTTTGCAGAAAGCAAAAGTATCAGTAGGTTTACAATGAAAGGTAGCTGGTAGTGGACGAGATGGAACATATAGGCTGAATTCCCTGATTCTGCTGCAAATGTAACTCGTTTTAAGATACCACGGAAAAAAGGTTGCAACCAATCCTGGTGCCGGTTGTCCTATTAACACTACCTTTGCGCCCATGGATATTACCTCGTTGATACAAATAGGCCCCTTTCAAACCAGCCTTCTTGAATTGATTGCTGTTGCATTTGGGTTGATCTGCGTGTGGTGTATGAAGAAAGAAAGTTTACTGGCTTTCCCTTTTGGTATTGTCAATGTGCTGATTTACGTATATATTTTCTTTGCGGCCAGGCTCTATGCCAACGCAGCCATCAATGGTTTTTTCTTCATCATGAGTGCATATGGCTGGTACAATTGGACCAGAAAAGACAGCAGCGACAGCCATATCAGGATCACAAGATGTTCAAAGCAGGAAGTGGTATTAAACTCAATTGCGATCATCGTTTTCTTCATCATCATCCGGATTGTACTTGGTAGGTACACAGCAAGCCAGATCCCTTCCTGGGATGCCATAACCACTGCAGTTTACATTGTAGCCCAATGGTTGCTTTCACGAAAAAAAATCGAGAACTGGATCCTGTGGATTTCAGCGGACACGGTCATGATCGGTCTTTGTGCCTGGGAAGGGCTTTTCTTCAGTAGTTTTCAATATCTCGTATTTACCATCATCGCAATCCTTGGATTCAGGGAATGGAGAACAAAGCTGACCGGATGATCAGAAAAATAGCTATAACCGGTCCTGAATCAACAGGAAAGTCAATACTTGCTGAACAACTGGCAGCCCATTACCATACTGCCTGGGTTCCGGAATATGCCCGTGAATACCTCGAAAAAATTGGCCGGCAATACGAAGAAAAAGATATCCTGCTGATTGCGCAGGGGCAATTGGAACGTGAGACAGTTCAGTTGAAAAAGGCCACCAACTACCTTTTTTGCGACACAGAAATGCTGGTAACAAAAATCTGGAGTGAGGTGAAATACGATCGTTGCGATCCATGGATATTGCATACCCTTGATAACCACCGCTACGATTTGTACCTGTTATGCGATATCGACCTTCCTTGGCAATATGATCCATTGAGGGAACATCCTTTTCAACGACAGTTTTTATTTGACTTATATTTCAATGAGCTGAAGAACAGGGGGTTTCAATATGCCTTGGTTTGCGGTACAGGTAATAACCGGTTGCAAAGCGCACTGAACGCTATTGAAAATTTCCTTCATTAAATCAGTGCGATTTCAGATATTTGACACTTAAACCAACATTTGCAAGAAGTGAACAGAAAGATCAGGGTGCTGTTTTTGCCCAAATGGTATACCAACCGCTACGATCCAATGCCGGGTCTCTTCATCAAGCTGCAGGCTGAATCGCTCACGCCGTATTGCGATGTTGCAGTAATCTATGTACACCCCGATCCGGAATGTCCGAATAAGTATGAAGCTGAATTCAGTGAAGAAAATGAAGTCAGGGTATTACGGGTGTATTATAAGTCATACGGGCCATCTCCCTCGTTCATTGGCAAAATACTCAATTTATGGAGGTTTTACAGGGCAAACCTGAAAGCGATCCACAGCATCCGGCAGTTTTCGCCCGATCTTATCCATGCACATGTCCTCACACGCATGGGACTGATCGGTTGGAAAGTCAGTCGCAACCAACACATCCCCTTAATAATTTCAGAACACTGGTCACGCTATTTCCCTGAAAATGATTCGTATAATGGATGGCTCAGGAAACTGCTGACCAGGTTCATTGTAAAGAAAGCCGATGCTGTGATAGCTGTCTCAGACCCGCTGCGGGATGCCATGCAGAAATGCAATCTCAAAAATCGCAACTTCCAGGTAATTCCCAATGTGGTTGATACGGCAATCTTCCATACCGTTGCATTGGTCAGGGAAGATCCTGTGAAAACCATGGTGCATATCTCCTGTTTTGAGGATCAATCAAAAAATATTTCAGGATTTCTTCGTTCATTAAAGGATCTTTCCGCTATAAGGCAGGATTTTCGCTGTTTGATGGTGGGTGAGGGTCTCAATTGGGATGAGATGAAAGAATATGCAGGTTTTCTGAAGATTCTTGATTCTTATGTCAGCTTCACAGGTGTTAAAACCGCAAGTGAATTGGCGGACATTCTGACGACAGCCGATTTTTCAGTTCTCTCAAGCAGATATGAAACCTTTGGAACCGTGTTGATCGAAAGCCTGGCGTGCGGTGTACCTGTTGTGGCAACAGCAGTGGGCGTGGCTCCAGTCGTGATCAATGAAAACAACGGAGTGCTGGTTTCTCCCGGCGATGAACTTGCGATGACAAATGCACTCAACCAGATGGTTGACAGGTGCAGGACATATAATCCCGAAATCATCAGTGAAGGTACTTCTGGAAAATTCAGCAAAGAAACCATCGGAAAACAACTCTTAGCAATTTACCATGGGGTTATTCCTGAAGGGCGGGGGTAAATGAATTAATAATTAATAATTAGTAATTATAATGCGTTTTGGGGTAATGTGCAACGGTACGGTTTTTCAGCGTTGGCAGGTCGATGCGCTGAACGAACTAAAAGAACATGGTCACAGCCTCGTCCTGCTGATCAGGGATGCACGAAAAACTTCCGAAACATCACGTTTCAGGCAGCTTCTGAAGAAGAAATGGAATACTTTTCTGTATACTTTCCTTGAAAACCGGGTTTTCAAACCTGACGCACGTAGAATGTCAGACATTCACCGGAAACTTCAGGGCATCGATATTCTGGATTGCTGTGTTGAGCAAAAGGGATATTCTGAATATTTCACTCAGGCAGATATAAAAGCGGTGGGCAGTTACCAGTTGGATTTTATCCTTCGTTTCGGGTTTAACATAATCCGTGGCGATATACTTGCTGCGGCCCGATGCGGGGTGTGGTCGTTTCACCACGATGATGAGATAAAGTACCGTGGCGGGCCTGCAGGCTTCTGGGAAATATTTAATGGAGATCCTGTAAACGGAGCCATCCTGCAGCAACTCACCCATAAACTTGACGGTGGCTTTATTTTAAAAAAGGGATACCTCAAAACAATAATGCATTCTTACCGCGGAAACCTGGAGCAGCTGTTGTCAGTTACATCGTCCTGGCCGGCCCTTGTTGCCGATGCAATGGTCAGTAATCCCGGGGTTGTTTTTGCTGCCAGCCATACGACTGCGCCGATCTATAAAGTTCCCGGAAATTGGCTGATGGCAAGGTTTCTGTTTAAACTTTTCCTGAACAGGGTTAAATTTCACAGCAATGATCTGCTGTCGGCAGAGGATTGGAACGTTGGCCTAATCATGAAGCCGATCCATGAAGTTGCACTTGGAATTGGGATCCTGAAAAAGACCGAAATCGCCTGGATACGGCGAGGCTCCCGGAATAAATATCTGGCTGATCCATCGGGATTCATTGAAAATAACAAACTTCATATTCTCGCCGAAGAATACAGCTATCCTAAGAAGAAGGCCATAATTTCCGAAATCGTTTGGGACATAGACCCTGTCAGGGTGTTTGACCCTGTCAGGGTATCCGACCCTGTCAGGGTCATTGAAGCAGAAGACCATCTGTCTTATCCCTTCGTCATTAAACACCAGGGACAAGTTTATTGTTTGCCGGAATCGTACCAATCCGGAAAAATTACGCTTTACCGCCGTGATCCTGCAACCGGGACCTTTGTAAAAGAGAAGATACTTGTTGATAACATGGAGGCCGTTGATCCGACACTCTATTTTTACAACAGCTCATGGTGGCTCTTTTTTACAATTAAAAAGTACTCGGCAACCCATCTTTTTATTTATCATGCAGCGGAAATAACCGGAGAATATATGCCACACTGCTGTAATCCGATGAAAATTGATGTTCGCTCGGCACGGCCCGCCGGAACTCCGTTCATCCATAACGGGCTTCTGTACCGCCCTGCCCAGGATTGTTCGGTGACCTACGGTGGCCGGGTGGTGATCAATCATGTTGTGAAGCTTGATGAGCATGAATTTGAAGAGCAACCGGTCAAATCAGTTGGACCTGTGGCGGATACTAAATATAATCGAGGGTTACATACAATTTCAGGGATCAATGAATTTACCCTGATTGATGGGAAGCGGTATAGGTTTAATCCCTTCTTTTTCAGAAACCAGCTTCGGAAGAAACTGATTAAAAACGGATTCGGAAAATGTTTAAAAAAATATTGGGGACCATCGGCACCCGGGTAGTGATTGCATTGCTGGCCTTTTTCACCTGGATCCTGAATGCCCATTACCTGGGTCCCGAAAAGGTCGGAACCATCAGCCTGATGATCTTCTCGGTCGCGATTATCCAGCTGTTCACAAATTTTCTGGCAGGCGCGGCCCTGATTTATATGACCCCCAGGACCGGGATTTATAAATTGTTTATCCCGGCTTATATCTGGACATTTATCATTACCCTTTTGAGCGCATTCGCAATGTTACTGCTTGGAATGTTATTTCCGGTTCTGGAGGTAATCCCGGAAGGATATTTCGTCCCTGTGCTTTTTCTGGCATTCATCATGTCGTTTTCTACCGTCAACAACATGTTGCTCCTTGGCCTTGAAAAAGTGAATTCTTTCAATTTCATCAGCCTGGCGCAGATCATCATCCTGTTTTTAATCCTGCTGTTTTGCTTGTTCGGGATCCGCTTTTTCGATGTCATGGCGTATTACTGGGCCATTTTTATATCCAATTCCTTAGCATTCATTTTCAGCTTCTTTATGCTGTTACCCTCATTTAAAAAAGTCCCGCTTACTAACATGAAGGCCTTGGTAAAGGAGATTCTGCGTTTTGGGTCGTATGTTCAGTTTGCAAATCTTTTCCAGGCAATGAATTACCGGCTCAGCCTGAAATTTGTGGATTTTTACAAAGGACGCGCTGCCGTAGGTATCCTGTCGCTCGGGATGCAGCTTGCAGAAGGTCTCTGGCTGATTAGCCGCAGCCTTGCAACGGTTCAGTATTCGCGGCTTTCCAACGAAATGAACTACGATTACTCGGTACGGCTGACCCTAACGCTTGCAAAAATCACCTGGGTAGTCACCGGAATCGGGATGATCCTTTTGCTGGCAATCCCGAAATTTGTCTTTACCATGATTTTTTCCACCCGTTTCGGCGATGTAAAACTGGTAATTGCATCCCTGGCATTTGGGATTGTAGCGCTGAGTGTTTCAATGATATTCAGCGGTTTCTTTTCCAGCATCAATAAACCGTATCACAATACCATCAGCTCTGCAATCGGACTGATATTTACCATCGGGCTTGGTTTGCTGCTCGTTCCGAAGTATGGCATTATGGGAGCCGGGATATCTGCAACATTTTCGTACACCTTCCTCACCCTGTATCAATTTATCATCTTCTCACGGATGACAAAACTCACCCCCCGCGATTTCCTGCTTACCAAAACCGAAATCCGGCTGTTAGTCAGTGAATTAAGGAAAATCGTGACGAAACCATGATGTGTTTCTAGTGGACAATAGGCAATAGGCAATAGGCAGTTCACTGTATTTGTCATTCGTCACTCGTCATTCGTCATTTGATCATTCTCCCATAAACTGCGGCTTTCTTTTTTCATAAAAGGCTTTGAGTCCCTCGAGGTAATCATTGCTGGTTCCGGCAATGCGGCGCAGCATGTCTATGTGTTCAAAAGTCTGAGGGGTCATGGGCAATGCATTTCCTAAAATATTCAGTTGCTCTTTGATTACCTGGATGCTGAGCGGCGAATTAGCGATAATTTTTTTGGCCAGCCGTATGGTGAAATTCTCCAGGTCGCCGGAATCAACAAGATGGTTGATGATCCCTAGGCCAAGCGCTTTCTCTGCACTAATAGGCTCAGCAGTAAAAAACATCTCCTTCACCATGTGGGAACCGATGATGTCGAGGAACTGTAAAATGCCTGAGGTGTTATACGGAACCCCGATTTTTGCCGGCGTGATGGCCAGGCAGGTGTCTTTGGTGCCAATAACCAGATCGCACACAAAAGCGATGTTACACGCGCCTCCCCAGATGCTGCCTTCGGCCATGGCGATCACCGGAACCGGAACTGCCTGAATGGTTCGGATAACTTTTTGCAGCGGGTTATCATAAGCCAAAGGATCACTCCCGTCGCGGGGGAGTTCATCAATAAAAAAACCCGATGACCAAACTTTCATACCATTGTTCGCTCTGATGATGATGACTCTTGCTTTTTCATCTCTCAACGATTTAAGTGCCTGGAGCAGCTCTGTGAGCAATTCAACACTTAATGCGTTTCTTTTTGCATCATGATTCAGGGTGATCCACCCGATCTGTTCTTTGAGTTCTTTTATTACCAGTGCCATAGGTCTTTGTTAATTAATTTTTAATAAGCCGCAAAGTAACAAATTTCCCTTGAATTGTGAATAACTTAATTGAAAATATATTAGGATTTACACAGTGTTAACAGGCCTTTCCTTTATCTTTGCCGGGTAAAACGGGATGGACGGAATGAGTAACGCGGAAACCTATACCGATGACAGCATACGGTCGCTGGAGTGGAGTGAACATATCCGCCTTCGGCCGGGAATGTATATTGGCAAGCTGGGCGATGGCTCATCACCTGATGATGGCATATATGTGCTGATCAAAGAAATTCTCGATAATTCCATCGATGAATTCGTCATGAACAACGGTAAGACCATTGAAGTTACCATCAAGGACCAACTCGTTTGTGTGCGTGACTATGGCCGTGGAATTCCACTTGGTAAACTGGTGGATTGTGTCTCAAAAATCAACACAGGCGCAAAATATGATTCAAAGGTATTTAAAAAAGCGGTCGGACTGAATGGCGTCGGTGCAAAAGCTGTCAATGCCTTGTCCTCTTTTTTTAAGGTACAGTCTATACGCGAAGGCAGAACCCGGATCGTCGAATTTCATCGCGGCGATTTGGTGCTGGATGATCCTGAAAAACAGGTGGAACAGAGGTCTGGTACAATCGTTACCTTCATGCCGGATGAGGAGATTTTTGGAAAGTACCATTACATCCCCGAATATGTTCAGAAAATGTTGTGGAATTATGTGTTTCTCAACAACGGCCTTACCATCATTTTCAACAGTGAAAGGTTTCATGCGCAAAATGGTTTACTCGACCTGTTGAACAGTTACATCGACACACCGAACATTTATCCGATCATTCATTTAAGGGATGGGGATTTTGAATGTGCCTTCACCCATTGTGAGGTGTATGGTGAAGAATATTATACGTTTGTAAACGGGCAGCATACCACACAGGGCGGAACGCATCAGGCCGCTTTTCGTGAAGCATTGGTAAAAACGATCCGGGAATTTTATAAAAAGGACTTCGACACCAACGATATCAAAGCATCGCTCATCGCCGCATTGAGCATCAAGGTGCAGGATCCGGTTTTTGAGTCGCAAACCAAAACAAAGCTGGGTTCAATCCATATTGAACCGGATGGAATAACAATCCGGAATTACATCATGGATATTGTCAAGAAACACCTTGATAATTTTCTGCACATGAACCAGGATACGGCCGAAGCATTGCTGCGAAAAATCATGCAAAGTGAGAAAGAACGTAAGGAATGGGCTAACATAAAAAAAATCGCCAAGGAGAGTGTCAAAAAAGTAAGCCTGCATAATAAAAAATTACGTGATTGCCGCATCCATTACAACAACCACGACGACCGCCGTTATGAATCGACAATTTTCATCACCGAAGGTGATTCTGCAAGCGGCTCGATTACCAAAGCCAGAGATGTTAATACCCAGGCGGTTTTCAGTCTCAAGGGCAAACCACTCAACTGTTATGGACTGAGCAAGCGGGTTGTTTATGAAAACGAAGAATTCAACCTGCTGCAGGCTGCATTGAATCTGGAAGAAGGTCTCGAAAATTTACGTTATAATTATGTTGTCGTCGCAACCGATGCCGACGTGGATGGCATGCATATCCGGTTGTTGTTGCTGACTTTTTTCCTTCAGTTCTATCCCGACCTGGTTCGGAATGGTCATCTCTATATTCTGCAAACCCCTTTGTTCCGGGTGCGTAACAAACTTAAAACCATCTATTGCTATTCACAGCAGGAAAAATTGGCAGCAATGGCTAAGTTGGGAGCAAATCCTGAAATTACACGATTTAAAGGACTTGGTGAAATTTCGCCTGATGAATTCAAATACTTCATTGCCAAAGACATTCGTCTCGATCCGGTCATCCTGACCCGTGAATCGGCGGTACTGGATGTGCTAACATTTTATATGGGAAAAAATACGCCCGAACGTCAGAATTTTATCATTGATAACCTGAGGGTTGAAGCCGACATCATTGAGGAGGCTGAAGTCGCCTGACCTCAGTCCTTTCGCTTCATAGGCCAGATCATGGTGGAAAACTTCAGGTTGTTTTCCCTGCGTTTTATCAAATCCAGCAGCTCAAACAACATATTTTTATTGACCTCCTCTGCCATGGGTACTACCCATTTTTTAGTCTCGGCAATGGTATTTTTAATGTATTCCTTTTCAAAAATGTCGGGATGCAGATCGGTTAAGTTACTGATGCGATCCGCACATTTCAGCACTTTTGCCATTGGCGACCCTTCATTTAAAATACGCTTCAGGAACTCTTCCTTCGATTCGGGTTTGCGCCGTGTAACCTCCAATACAAGCTCCAATACTTTCTGGCCATCCTTGTCAATAGCCCTGATCTCATCATAGGAGGTACATTTTACATCCTCGATTAAATCATGAATCACCGAGGCCTTCAGTAAAACAATGTCAACATAGTGATAATCAATTAGTATGGCCAATGTTGCAAATGCGTGACGGAACTGGTTTCCGCCCACATAACGTTTAACACCACGTAACGCCGTAGCTTTCTGAAGATATGGTGCAATGACCATGTCGGCAAGAAGGTCTTTTTCAAAGTTTTCCATATAGAAATTGAAATGATTTTCCCATGTTTTCTGTTATATCGTTGGCAATGAGTGCCTCAAAGCCCTGGGTGGATGCAGCAAAATCGCCGGCTAATCCATGAATGTATACACCCAGCAGGCAACATTCAAGCGGCGTGTATGCCTGAGCCCTTAAGCCTGCAATGATTCCGGTAAGCACATCGCCGCTGCCACCCGTGGCCATGCCTGGATTTCCAGTGGAATTGAAGAAACAACGGCCATCAGGTGTGGTAATGGCGCTGTGAGCTCCTTTTAACACCATGTAACACTGATATTTATGAGAGAAATCCCGCTGAATCTGGTTTCGTTCGAAATCGTTGCTGCTTTTTCCAACCAACCGTTCGAATTCTTTGGGATGAGGCGTAAAGATAGAGTCCTTAGGTATAAACCCGAGCCATGTCTTATTTTCTGAAAGCAAATTAATGGCATCTGCATCAAAAATCATTGGAATCTTCGTTTCCTGGATCAAAATTTTCAGCGCAGAAGCCGTTTGGGAGGATTTTCCTATTCCCGGCCCAACAGCAATGGAAGAAAAAGCAGTAAGTTCCGGCACACTGGTGAAACAATCCATGCCGGCATCAATGCCAAGCATAGCCTCCGGAACTGCAGTTTGAAGGATGGTGATCCCTGATTTTGGAACATGGATGGTGACAAGTCCGGGCCCCGAACGTAAACAAGCCCTTGCAGCAAGAACCGCGGCACCCATTTTTCCAGTAGATCCACAAATGAGCAAGGCATGGCCAAAGTTGCCCTTGTGCGCAAATTTGTTTCTTTTTCTGAGGATTTGACTGACGTCGCCCTTTTCCAGCAGAAAATTCCGGACTATTGCCGAATCAACGAATTCCTGCATGAGGCCAATATCGAGCAGCTTCCATTCGCCAATAAATTTATCGTTTTCAGGAAAGAAAAAAGCCAGTTTGGGAGGCGAAAAAGTAAGGGTATAATCTGCCCGGATAACCGAATGGTTTTTACCGGTCGGGGTGGTTTCATCGATGAACAACCCCGATGGAACATCAATGGCCACTACCAGTGCACCACTCGAATTGATGTGTTCGATGACTTCTGCCATAAACCCCTCCGCCGGTCTTGTCAATCCGCTGCCAAAAAGGGCATCGATCACAACATCCATCTCACCAATCGCCGGAAAATCACTGTAATTCTCCATTTTTCTGCATTCCTGCATTTCCTGCATTGTCTGCATTGTCTGCATTGCCTGCATTGTCTGCATTGTCTGCATTGTCTGCATTGTCTGCATTGTCTCAAAGTTGACCCTGCAACACTCCGACATTTTTTCCGGGGGAGAAACCGTAAAAACATCTGCCATAAACCCTGCTCCAAGCATCATCCTGGCAATGGCCAGTCCATCGCCGCCATTGTTTCCAGACCCGCAAAAAACTTTAATTTTCCGGTCAGGGGAGATGTTTTTTTCTATCCAGTGAAAACACGAAGACGCGGCCCGCTCCATTAAGTCAATTTCAGCTATCGGCTCATTTTCAATAGTGTACGCATCTGCTTTCCGGATAAGTGGAATGGGTAAAATTTTCATGTCAGTGGATCATCCCCCAAAAGGGTAATGTAGCTAAAACTCCGATTATCAATAATATAACAAATACAAATACGATGATAGCTATTGTAAGACCGATCATGGCACAAATGCGTCCGGTTTTTACATTATTTAATGAACTCATGGTGTATCGTGCCGGATTTGAGTGGTATAGTGCAGTCTCTTTTCTTGCCATTAAAAGGGCAACGATGCCGAGGACGATTCCAGCAACAGAAACGAAGTGCCACCAGCACAAAAAAATGGATAAAATACCCAGGATCAGGATTATATTGGCATTTGGCAGGTTTTGTGGCACTGGTTGATCCGGATAATTTCCCGGATGTGCTGAGCCTGGATGGTCAGATGGCTTTTCCATTTTTTATAATAAAAAAGTAAAGGTACGTGAAATTTCTAAAAATAAAGGGCATGTACCTTAAATTGTCCCAGTGTATTGTATTCTATGGCCGGTGCAGGGATTTTGATAAAACTCAGTACGGTGAAAATGCCTTTAAGCACTTTCGATTTTGTAGGAATCCGGGTCAGGTCTATATCTATTGAAAGGAAAAATTTCCGGTACCGGGGAAATTGAGGAATGGGTTGACCGTTTTGATCCACCGGGTTGTTGAAAGCTCCTGTCATCCCTTCAGCGCCATAACCCACCGCAACGTTCAGCCATTTCGGGAACTTAGATCCTTCGGGCAGGAATGAGGAGATATTCCCTGAGATCCAGTATGAATGGCCATTGTAATCTTTGATCATCTGTTGGATCAGGTTATCACCTATCAAATCAGGCCTGTACCGGGCGTACTTTGTTTGGTGAAAGGAGTATTTCAGTGAGAACCGTTGTTCATGCCATGCCAATTGCTGCCCGATAAAAATGACACTCCCCATGGTATTGGCGGTGAAATCACCCAGCGAAAAACCCCATTCGGAGGAAAAACCATCGAGGATTTCAATGTTCAGCATGTAAGCAAATCCAAGCAGCCCTCCAAACCAGGCCGATGGCTTCTCTTTCATTCCCGACCAGCGATAGGTGGAATACCCGATTTGGCTGATGTAATAGGAAGTAATTGCATGGCCGCATTTGTCAACCTGCATCCATTCGCTGTTATCATTGAAAAGATGAAATGTCGATTGGGGATAATCTTTATACCAGGCGAAGTACAAGCCGGAGAGCGAAGCAACATACAGGGTTCCCTGGGCAACAAGGACTCCGGTGAGGCGGCCTGTTTTGATGCCTGAAGTATCCTGTTTGATGGAATCCGGCGTCTGACCATAAAGAACGCGGGCACTGATAAATAAAAGCAGGAACAACAGCAGGATCAATCTGGTTTTTGAGTCGGCTGCCATGGGATTTACTTTATTTTCCTAGCATTGAGTGCCTGCTGGTACCTTCTGGCATTCCGGTTATGCTCGGTAAGGTTGGCTGCAAAATTATGATATCCCGAAAAATCTTCTTTTGCGCAGAAATAAAAATAGCGATGATCTCTTGTATGCAGCACGGCATCAACCGATGCAATTGACGGGAGGCAGATCGGTCCCGGCGGAAGACCGGTATGGAAATAGGTATTGTAGGGCGATTTAATTTGCGTGTGAATTTTAAGTACCCGTCTGATACTGTAATCATTCAAGGCAAAAATTACCGTCGGATCCGCCTGTAACGGGATATGCTTTTTCATTCGGTTTAAATACACACCCGCAATATCCGGCTTCTCATCATTTTTATTACTCTCTTTTTCAACGATCGAAGCCAGGGTTACAATTTCGGGAATGGTCATGTTCAGTGAATCCGCCAGATGTCTTCGTTGGGGTGTCCAAAACCGATTGAATTCGTTGTTCATCCGTTTCAACAACTGAATCCCTGAAGTGTTCCAGAAAAATTCATACGTGTTTGGTATAAACAACACGAACAGCGTAGATGGGGAAGCACCGAATTTAGCAAGACAGGATGAATCGTTGAATAACCTGATCAACTGCAGGGAATCTACTTCCAGATGTTTTCCAAATGTTCCGGCAAGCTCTGCACGTGTCCGGATATTCTGAATGGTAATTCTTAAAGGCTCTTGTTTTCCTGATCGGAACAAATTCACAAGGGTATTGTTGTGCATTCCGTTTTTCAGGAGATATCGACCCGCTTTGATTTTTTGCGTATAATGCTTTCGTTGCGATAGCCACTCAAATTCGAGTGGATGTAAAAGGTATCCTTTTTTTACCAATGAATCTTTCACCGCTTCAAATCCCGAACCTGTATGAATATAAAAATAGCATTGCTGGCGGCCATGGAGATCGATCATGGGCACGGTGGTGCGCCAGTAAAACCGCAACAATGCAAAAACCAGGATGATTACCGTTGCACCCACAAGGATTACAGGCATCATGTCACCGGAAAGTGAACGGCGGGAAAAGGTTTTTTGCTGCGAAAAATAGTTACGCATCATGGTTGATCAATTGAAACATCCACTCATCTTGCCATTTCCCGCTATAATTGTTCCATTCCCGTTTGATACCACTTCTTTCGAACCCAATTTTTTTAAATAAACGGATACTTGAAGAATTTTCCGGTGAGATATTGCAGTAAATCTGGTGAAGCCGGAGGGAGGTAAAGGCATAACGGGTCAGTATCTGCAAAGCTTCAAGGGCAAATCCTTTTTTACGATAAGGCTCCCGCACCAGTATTCCGACGCCGGCCCGCAGATGGAAGGGATCGAAATCAAACAGGTCGATGGTACCTACCGGTATTTCCTCTTCAACTGACTTCTTAAGAACGACAATCAGACGCAATTGCCGGGCTGTGAAAATATCATTTTGTGAATTTAAAACATACTCTTCCAGTTGAAATTTTGAAAATGGTGTCAGGGTGTTACTGACATTCCAGATAGCAGTGTCATTTTCCCAGGCATAAAGCAAATCAACATCGCCGGGCTCGAGCGCACGAAGTCGTAAATTAGGACCAGTCAAAATGTTATTTTGCATGAATTGGAAATTATTTATTTGTCACAGAGCCACAGAGTCACAATTTATATAGTCATGGAATCAGGCTGTTATTTCTTCAATAATTACGAATGATTACCTTTTTATAAATTTTTTAACGTTCCGGATTTCGCAGTTTCGCTATTCAGATAGTTATCTCCCCTGCAAATACAAAGGTTGCCGGCCCTTCCAGCCATATTTCCGAAAACAATTCGCCGGTTTGATTAAAACTGACCTTCAGGTTTCCGCCCAGAGTGCGGATGTTATAAAAGCCAGGATCAGCAGGATTCCTGAAGGCTGCAACAATGGCTGAGGCCGTAACACCTGTGCCGCATGAAAGTGTTTCATTTTCTACTCCCCGTTCGTACGACCGCACGAACAGATTGACATTCTGCAACTCAACAAAATCAACATTTGTTCCATCCGGGGCAAACCGCATATCCTGGCGCAATGCCCTGCCGGAGTTGAAGACATCAGTATTCATAACATCATCAACGAATTTCACAAAATGGGGTGATCCGGTATTGATAAAAAAACCGTCATCATATATCATTTCGATCCGGGTATCCTTCATTTTAATTTTGTAAATACAATCCGGTGAACTGTTCTCTATTTCAGCCTCATGGTCCCCGTCAACAGCCCAAAAGTGAGCCCGTTGGCTTACCAACCCCAGCGATTTGGCAAATGCAGTCATACACCGCCCTCCGTTGCCGCACATGGTACTTTCATGCCCATCGGAGTTGTAGTAAGTCATGGCAAAATTGAACCCGTTTTTATTGTCGAGCAGCATTAATCCATCAGCCCCGATCCCGAAATGACGGTCGCAAAGCATTGATACCTGGAGTACTGTTGGTACCCAATGCATCATCCGGTTGTCAATGATAACAAAGTCATTGCCCGTTCCCTGATATTTGGAAAATTGAATTTTCATCTTTCTTGCGCTTACAAAGCTAACGAAAAGCAATTAATTTATTACTTTTGACCCCCGATGACCCAGACGATTTTCCGCTATATTTTCATTTTCATTTCGTTAGGATTTGTAAATTTTTCCTGCGGGCAGGATACAGGTACCCGTTTGATCCATGATTCATTGACTACCATCGCAGATTGCCCGCAAAAAGATATCTTCGACATTCTCACGAAACAAAAACTTCTGGCACCGGAGATCCCTTCGCGAAAAGTGAGGGCCATCATCCTGCCACTGATTGCTTATTCACCAGTTACCGGTCTGCAGCTTGGCGCAGGTTCCTCCTTATCCTGGACCATTGGCCGCAATCCGCTGACCAACCTTTCAGCCGGTTCGGTTCAACTGCTATGGACCACTGAACGGCAATTGATCTCTTATATCAGAACCAGCATGTTCTTCAATGAAAACAAGTGGTTCCTGCAAACCGACTGGCGATGGTATATATTCAGAATGCCAACATATGGCTTGGGTACCGGCCCAAAAGCTGATAATACGAACGCCTCTGTTGATCCTGGAAGTGAGGATGGTTTTGATAACAACAGCAAGTTCCCGATGCGATACAATTGGGTCAGGCTGCACAATGTTCTTTTAGGGAAAGTTTCCGGAAATTTTTACGTTGGTTTAGGCTATCACCTTGATTATTACTACGACATTCACGATGATGCGTTGAACCTGGATTCAGCCAGTTTTAATATGACTCCACATTATGCGTATTCATTGTTGCACAAGTTCAACCCGAAAACTTACACCACTTCAGGGATGAGTATCAATTTTGTTTTTGATTCCCGCGACAACATTATCAATGCCTATAAAGGTATTTATGTAAATATCAACTATCTCGCCAATTTTACCTTTCTTGGAAGCGATCAGGCAGGATCGCATCTCTGGACTGAATTTCGTACCTACGTCGGCCTGTCAAAACGTGTCCCGCGCCATTTGCTGGCCTTCCGGGTCTTTGGTAACTTCCAGGTCAGTGGAACAATGCCTTACCTCAACCTGATGTCAAACGGGTTTGACCCGCTTAATTCCTCTGGTCGCGGATATGCACAGGGGCGCTGGCGTGGTGAAGATTTTGTATATGGAGAGACTGAGTATCGCTTTCCGATTTCACGCTGTACACGGATTTTAGGAGGAGTGCTTTTTGCCAATTTTACCACTGCATCAGGACGCGATATGCACGTTCCGCTGTTTGGCTTTATAAAACCCGGATGCGGCTTCGGCATACGGATCATGGTCGGAAAACATGACCGTACCAATCTCCTGATTGACTTTGGACTTGGGCAGTTGTCCCATGGATTTTATTTGCAGGCTCAGGAAGTGTTTTAATGAGCTATCTTCCTTCACCCGTTTATCGGGATTTTCCCGGACTCTGTCGATTTATTGTTTGGCAGCCTGTTAATTAAGAATACTTTTGCTTCACAGAAAAAATAATTCACCTCCTTCAAATAAAAATCACTTAATAAACCTCAAAGCCATGGAACCGAACGAAGTAAAACACTACGATGGTCAGCAAAGGAAAAAATATGTCCTCGGAGTTATTGTTATTATTGCAGGAATTCTTTTGCTTCTTGTCAATACCGGATTTTTACCCTACCAAATTCAACATGTTATCATTTCATGGCCCATGCTGCTTATCGCCATTGGGGTGATCAGTTTGTTTAGCAGTGAAAGTCAAACACCGGGAACCATCCTCATCCTGATTGGTGGGATTTTTATCTTTCCCCGCATTTTTGATCTGTCATTCAATGTCTGGCATCTTTTCTGGCCCTTGATCCTGATCGGAATAGGTGTTATGATTCTTTTTAAACGGTCATCGAAAAATATTATGCAATGGCGTTTTCAGCACCTGAATAATCAAAATCTTGATGAAGGGTTTATCCATGAAGAAAACATTTTCAGTGGTGGCAAACAACGTGTGATGCACCAGGTTTTTCGTGGCGGCCATATCAATTGCGTATTTGGTGGCTCGGAAGTGGATCTTACCCACGCAACCCTTGCCGATGGGATTAGCGAACTGGAGATCAATACGATATTTGGAGGTGTAACGCTCATCGTTCCTGCCGACTGGAAGATACAGCTGAAGATGACTTCGATTATGGGTGGTTTTTCTGATAAAAGATCCTATATCAAAGAGAATACTGACCCATCCCGCACCTTGATTATCAAGGGAAGTACCATTTTCGGGGGTGGCGAGATTAAAAGTTACTGAGAAACAAACTGAGTAATATGCAACACCCTGTTTTTCTCAACACACGATCCGTTTCCGTTTATTTTGGTTTGTGGGCTCTCATTGCGGGAGTCCACTTTTCCATTTATTATTTTTTTTATTTTATTCCCATTGAGGTTTCAATGGCCGACAGTCTCGTATTCAACTTCTTGTTTTGCGGTGTCGGTATTTCAATGTGGTATATTGTCCGATACACGATTCCTGATCAGAAAAACATCTGGAATGTCGTGTTTAATCACATCGCTTTTTTAACCCTCGCTCAGGTGGTATGGATTGGTTTATCCTACACGATACTCAGTACGGTTTTCAGATCCAATAAAGTTTACATTGATCTGCTGGTAATATCCATACCGTTTAAAATCATTGTCGGGATCATTTTTTATGCCGTGATTGCCCTGACTTATTACCTGTTTATCTATTATATCAACCTTCAGGAAAAGGTGAAGGTTGAATCGCGTTTGCGCGAAGTGCTGAAAGAAACAGAACTCAATATGCTGAAATCACAGATCAACCCGCACTTCCTGTTCAACAGCCTCAATTCAATCAGTTCCCTAACCATCACCAATCCGGATAAGGCACGCGATATGGTCATCAAATTATCCGATTTTCTGCGGTATTCCGTTTCGCACAATGCAACCAGTTTTACAACCCTGGAAAAAGAGATGGCCAACATTAGCCGTTATCTCGAAATTGAAAAGGTCAGGTTTGGTGATAAACTTATTTTTAGTTTCAACTTCGAAGGTACATGCCGCAGCCATCAGATTCCGGTAATGTTGCTGCAACCCTTGTTCGAAAACGCCATCAAACACGGAGTATATGAAAGTACCGAGCCGGTTAGCATTGCAATGGATTGTGAATACAAGGAGGGATACCTTGAAATCAGCATCGTAAACGATTTCGATCCTAATGCCCATGCGCGCAAGGGTACCGGCATCGGGTTAAACAACATCCGGGAACGTTTGCGTCTGCTCTATAAAAACGATAAACTTATCCGCACTGTGGTGGAGGGAAACAGATTCTCCGTATTTTTGAGTCTGCCAAATACTGAAAATAAAAAGGTCTGACTGTAAATCAGCCACAAAATCACTGAGTCATTTGTCATTTGTCACTTGTAACTTGTAATTTGAATCAACCATGCCACTTCGTACCATTTTAATAGATGATGAACAGCCCGCGAGGGACATTGTGAAACATTATCTGAAGGATTTTTCCGAAATTGAGATTTTGGGTGAATTTACCGATGGTTTCAGCGGTCTGAAGGCCATACAGGAAATGAAGCCCGATCTGGTTTTCCTTGATGTTCAAATGCCTAAACTTACAGGGCTGGAATTGCTTGACCTGCTGGATCAGCCGCCATTGATCATTTTCAGCACGGCCTATGACCAATATGCCATCAAGGCTTTTGAGATGAATGCCATCGATTACCTGTTGAAACCATATTCGAAAGAGCGTTTTACGCAGGCAGTACTGAAAGCGCTTGCACAGGCTGGCAGCGGGGACCGGTTATCTGCCCCGGTTCAGAATCTGGTCAAAACCCTGGAGGAGAATCCGGAATTCCTTCAACGGATTGCTGTAAAATCAAGGCATAAGGTAAGTGTGGTGCCCATTGACGAAATCATTTACCTGGAAGCAGAGGGTGACTATGTGATGATCTATACCAAGGATGCCAAACATCTCAAGGAGAAGACCATGAAGTATTTTGAAACCCACCTTGATCCCGGGCAATTTATCCGCATCCATCGCTCGTACATCGTCAATGCCAAGTTTATTGACCGCATCGAATATTACGACAAAGAAAATTATGCGGTACTGACTAAAAATGGCGCCAAACTCAGGGCAAGCACCTCAGGTTATAAAATTTTAAAGCAGGCGTTGAATATGTAGTTTTGCTATCTTTAGCAAAATTTACAAATATGAAATTTATTCAAAATCCCTACTTGCTGATCGTTCTGAGTTCAATTGCGGTATATATTTTCATCATCGTTGCCATACGTTTCTTTGGTAAAAAGGAGTTATCGCAACTTTCAGTTTTTGATCTTGTTTTTATCCTGCTCATCAGCAATGCTGTACAAAATGCCATGGTTTTAGGTAATGAAACCCTGTACGGCGGCCTGGCAGCAGCATTGTCGCTATTTACAGCGAACTATCTTCTTAAACGCCTTCAATTAAGATTTCCAAAATTCGGCAAGCTTGTTCAGGGCGATGCCATCATGTTGGTTTATCACGGTAAAATAATACCATCGCATTTGCGTATGGCGGGCATTTCGGAGGAAGAGGTGATACAAGCCATTCGTGAGCATGGAGTTGCTGCAGTAAGTGAAGTTGACCTCGCTGTATTTGAAGTTGACGGCAATATCAGCGTCCTTTCACATGATTACACGAAAAAGTCGCAGCGCCGTCGCAAAGCACATAAAGTACTTTCACAGCAAAATTAAGGGTTTTTTACCCTGAATGCAGGCGGAGCATAATTTTCTTCCCTGTACGCTTCCGGAATGGCAATGGTATTCCCATCGCGAATTGCTTTATAGTGTGGCGACATAATCTCCACCCCGGCTTTGTTGAATGAATCCTGGATATTCTGGTGAAGTTGCGAAAAGATAACCGCCATCTCATTCGGTGATCGTGTGTAGGCATTAATCTGGTAGCTGATGTAAAAATCATTCAGTGCTGTTTGCAGCACAAACGGGGCGGGATTTTTGAGGATAAGGTCAGTACTGAGGGCAGCATCGATAAGTAATTGGTGGATCTGGCGCCAGGGGGCATCATATCCGATCGTGACGGTCGTGTGCATGATCAGCCCATGACCGGGAGCACAGGTGCTGTAATTGATCACCTCTGAATTCATGATTTTAGTATTCGGAACAGTGATCTCTTCATTTTTTATGGTCCTGATTTTGGTGACAAGCATCGATTTCTCAATGATATCGCCGGTCACTTCGCCAATCTTAACCCGATCGCCCAGCTTAAAGGCCCGGGTATAGGTAATGGTGAGGCCTGCCATGAAATTCGACAACGCACTGGCTGATGTTAATGAAAAGACCAGCCCGAAAAAAACCGAAACACCCTGAAATACCTGTGAGCCGGAACCCGGCAGAAATGGCCAGATGGCCACAATGGTGAAAATAATTATCAGGACCCTGAAGATGTTAAAAGTAGGCAGCGCCCAATCGGGATAGAATCCGGGAATTTTAACGGTTTCCTTCTCGACTTCACTTTTGAGAAATTTAAACAAGCGGATAATTAAACGGGTAACAATCAAAATGACGATGATGGTGATCAGTTTGGGAATATAACCCCAGAAACTGATGAAAATGTCTTTTAACGGCGTGATGATAAAACCAAGGACACTGATGCTGATTGCCTTTGTCCATGGCAACAGGTAGAAAATTGTCAGGAGGGAGATGATTAGCAGGAACAGGATTACCATCCATTTTAGTACCTTTAGAAGAACCAGCAGGATAGCTAACTGCCGTTGCCGGTTGAAAAATGCGTAGTCTTTCAAGTGCATGCCCTTCATAATCTTATCCTGCCATTTGTCAGCTTTTCCACTTGCCATTTTGAAAAGTCTGTTGATCAGCGTAATCAGGATAATCAGGAACAGCATTATTCCCAGTGAAATTACAATATTCTTAAGAATTTCCCCGGAACTTGTCACCGTCCTGTAATGTTGAATGGCATAGATAATCTTTGTCCTGCGGACCTTGGCCAGCAGTTCCATGGAGGTTCCTTCAGCTTTGGCATCAGCCTCAGCCACAGATGTGATTACCGATTCACCATGCATGATGTCAAAGGTGATATCCCCTTTGAATAGTTTGATTGAATCGCTGCGGAAGAAAGGATCACGGGCAATGATTTTTACCTTTTGCTCAATGGCTTTGGCCCGCTCCTGGGGGGTGAAAGGGCCGATTTTGGTATAAATATTAAATATTGGTGCCCCGAAAGGCGCCACGACGGCTCCATTAACATGTTTGCTTAGCGAATCCTTCTTCTGCTGACCATTCTTGCCCAGGGTGTCATTTGTCGCACGGGTTGTAATAGGGATGGTTAGCAACAAAATACTGAGCAGAAAATAAAATCGTGTGTTTTGTTTCATAGTATCTGAAGTTCCAAACAGGTAGCCAAATTAAATAAAATATGAATAAACTCAGGAAAGTCATTCGATTATTAATTGAGCCTGCTCCGAAAAGTCTGTAAAAAATGTTCACAGTCAATCTACCCACCCCCGACCCCTTGAAAAGGGAGGGGGGCGGCGCTATTATGCCAATAGCAAGATATACAGTATTTTGCCTGTGCAAAGTCCTCCCCTCTATGCGGGCAAGGAGGGGTCGGGGGTGGGTAGATTCACCTAAAACCACTTTTCGGAGTGTACTCAAGTATATAAATTTTAGCGTCTTAGCGTCTTCGCGGTGAAAAAAAATTTCGGAGTGGATTCAATAGTAAAATTTATTATTTTTACGCGAAATCTGTAATTTCTTTTTGATTTCTGACAATACCGGTTAACCAGTAACTTTCATATATTTTCTGTATTATGAAAATGTTTTTTCGACACGTCATTTTAACATTGCTTTTCCTGCCTGGTTGTTATTCCTTGCAGGCACAGAAGCCTGTGCCACGTGATACATTTGATATCACCCGGCACAGCATGCAATTTCCGCATCAGTATAAAAAATGGGGATTTCAGGTATCCGCAGGTTTGTTGCTGGTAAAACCACCATTCGACCTGATGGAAAATAATTACCAGGGGCCATTGGTCAACATCCATGCGACTTTTGGCTTGCCCTGGAAATTTTCTCTTGAAGGGGATATTTCATCGATACTGATATCAAACCAGTTTTCATTAGGACCACGGCTCAGTTTTCTCATCAGGAATTTCGGTATAAAGTTAGGGTGGGATGTTGCTTTCTCCTATGGTCAATTGCGACAGTTCGGGTTTGACAATAAATCAAAAGTCTGGATCCACTATCCCAGCATTTCATTGGGGTATAAACTGAAAACAATGGCCTTTACATTTAAGGCAGAACTGATCGGAGTTTCCAGGGTTTCACAGACGACCGGTGAAAACGAGGTAGTTCAGTCTAGAAATTTTTTTAACGGATTTACCGGAGCCATTTACGTCGAACAACGGTTATGGAAAGATCATGTGTTCATGGTCGGAATCAAGGATAACTACGAAAAATTGTACTGGCCCACCTGGATGCTTTTCACAACATTTAACCGTTTTTATCACATTCCTGAACTTTCATTTATCTGGATATTATGAAAACCAAAATATTCACATTGGTGTTGCTAGCACTGGCTCTGTATAGTTGTAATAAGGATACAAATATTCCCATCCCTTCGGCAGGACCAAATTCAATCATAAAGGAGACCCTGCCTTTGCAGGCTGCTTCAAAATTGCTGATGGAGGGGGTTTACCGGGTCACTTCCGGATCTGATTTTTTTGGGGACGATCTTGTTGTGAAGTGGAATCGTACCAGTCTTTCCCTTGCATGCAGCAACGGAAAGTATGTTGTGCTTCAGGTTGGCCATCTTGATTCGGTCATTTTTTTACAGGGGTATTGGCGCAACGGATACACTGATGGTACAGGGTTGGCATCACTTTTTATTTCGAGGGATGAAGGAGGGGGCAGCATCGTGACAGGCAATGGCAGCCAGAAAATCATCATGCGGGGAGCTTACGGAATTCAAACCGGCCTTCCTGATCAGGCATTGGTGCTGAAGTACATGCGGCCCTTTTCCGACACCGTGAAAAACAGCAAATTTTATATTCTGGCTCACCGGTCAGGCGGGAGAACATCGGACCGGTTACCGTATTCGGAGAACAGCATCGAAATGATCAACTATACAGAAAAATTAGGTTCAACCGGGATTGAAGTTGATGTAAGGTTAACCAGTGATGGCGTCGCGTTTATCTACCATGACCCGGATATAAACATCCGGCTGACTAAAAAGGGTCCGCTGGCAGGACCAATTGAGAATTTCACCTGGGCGCAGTTGTCAACGTTTGTTCGGCTGATTCACGGAGAAAAAATTCCCACACTTGAGGATGCATTGACCTTCGTTGTTGACAGTACGCTGTTGCGATTCGTATACCTCGATATGAAGGAGAGCAACAATACCATGGCCAAAGTGGTTCCCATCCAGCAACGAATTCTGGAGAGGGCTAAGCAAAAAGGGCGCGAACTGATGATCGTCATAGGAATTCCTTCAACGGATGTACTTAACGAACTGATGACCTATCCTGATTACCAAAATATTCCTTCGTTGTGTGAACTAACTGTTGATGATGCAAGAAAGGCAAACTCAATGGTTTGGGGTCCCAGGTGGACATTGGGAACCCAGAATGACCTGGTGGAACAAATGCACAAGGAGGGGCGGTTATCGGTGTGCTGGACCATCGACGTTATTTCCTGGATCAAGGAATATGTCAATACCGGTCACTTTGACGGGATGCTTACCAATTATCCATATGTACTTGCATATTATCATTATATCCAATAATTCATCATGTCAAAAAAACTGTTTATCATCGGGTTGCTGGTAGTTTTTCCTGCATTGGCAGTGTTCTCTCAGAAGCATGACAGCCTTAATGTAAAACTCAACCACTATTCCCTGGCGATCGGCCTGGGTTGGGTGCATTACATCAATACCCTTGAAATAGGAGCTGACAATGCCACCATTAATTCTCCGGGTCTTTCAATGCGTTTTTTCTGGGAGCCTGAACATCGCCTGAGCCTTGGATTAGAAACCGGATTCTACCGGTTGTTCAAGGTGAAGAGTAAAACGTATACTGATATTACCGGCCAGGCCACCATGTCGGCTATTCCATTGCTTCTGGCTGTAAGGATGCGGGTTGTTGACCGCTTTTACCTTAGTGTGGGAGCAGGCCTTGCGGCCATGTTCAATAAGGTCTCAGGAATTGATAAGACGATCAGCAGCACCATCGTGTCTTATTCGAATTACCAGTTTTCTGCTTCCTATATTTACCCGCTTTCAAAGTCATGGCAGATTGGTGGCGAATTCAAGGTACTGAACTTCGGAAAAACGGCAGACTGGCTGTATTCGTTGCAGGTATTTGTTGCTGTAAGGTTATAATGACCGAATTTTGAGCCCACGCCGAAAACTCTTTTTCACCGCGAAGCGAAGGCGCTAATACTTAGATTTTTACTTGTATTTCGTTGCAATTTAAACTCCATTCGATATGAGAAAACTACTTGCTTTTTCATGGTTATTGTTTTTTACAATCCCGGCCTTGTGCCAGGAAAACCCACTGTGGATGAGGTATACCGCTATTTCACCTGATGGAAAAACAATTCTTTTTTGTTATAAAGGAGATATCTGGTCGGTTCCGGCCACAGGGGGGACAGCAATACCGGTTACCCTTACTGAATCGTATGAGTATTCACCGGTATGGAGTCATGACGGCAAAAGCATTGCCTTTGCCTCCGATCGCAACGGAAATTTCGATGTTTTCGTGATGGCAGCCGAAGGCGGAGCTGCCCGTAGACTTACTTTCTGTTCGAACCGGGAGATTCCGTGCAGTTTTACAGCCAACAATAAGGATGTCATCTTTTCGGCTTATCGCCAGGATGTGGTCACCAATGCCCAGTTCCCGATTTCCCTGATGAGTGAACTTTATACCGTGCCGGTTGCAGGCGGAAGGGTTTCGATGCTTCTTCCTACACCAGCACTGGAGGCCTGTCCCACCACTACAGGGGACAAAATCATCTTTGAGGACATCAAAGGATATGAAAATGAGTGGAGAAAGCATCACACTTCAGCCATTGCACGTGATATCTGGCTATATGATTTCAATTCGAAGAAATATACACAACTCACACATTTTAAAGGGGAGGACAGGAATCCGCTCTTTGATGTCAACAACCAGGATTTTTATTACCTGAGTGAGCAAAACGGGTCGTTCAACGTTTTTAAAAGTTCTATCACCGATCCGTCAACTTCAATCGCAATGACCCGGTTTACCAAACATCCTGTCCGTTTCCTCAGCCGCTCGAACGACAATACGCTCTGTTTTACATTTGACGGAGAAATTTACACCCTCCATCCTGGCGGAGAACCTGTAAAAACCGGCGTAAAGATTTTCGCAGATGGCCGTTCAGTTCAGGAAAAGATTGTTCCCGTCAATGATGGGTTTACCGAGATGAGGCTTTCATCCAATGGGAAAGAGTACGCCTATATCTTCCGCGGGGAGGTTTTTGTAAGCAGCATCGACGGAGGCTATACCAAGCGCATTACAAATACCCCATGGCAGGAGCGCAGTGTGAGTTTTAGTCCCGATGGACGTTCGCTGGTTTATGCCGCTGAAGTCAATAACAATTGGAATGTCTATACTACATCTATCGTGCGCAGTGAAGAACCCTACTTCTATGCCTCGACTGTGCTCAAGACCGAACCGGTTGTTGCCACCGCAGCAGAGGAATTCCAACCTGAATATTCCCCCGATGGCAAAGATGTAGCCTACCTCGAAAACAGGGTTGTTCTGAAGGTGATTAACCTGGCTGATAAAAATATCCGTACCATCATGCCAGCCAATGTCAATTATTCCTATGCCGACGGCGATCAGTATTACCAATGGTCGCCCGATGGCAAATGGTTTCTGGTTAACTATGCTTATCCCGACAGGATCTTTTCTCCGGAGGTCGGAATCGTATCATCTGACGGGAAAGGGGAAATCGTGAACCTAACCCTCAGTGGTTACGATGATTACGTTCCTAAATGGTCGATGGGAGGGAAGATGATGATATGGGGCTGCGACCGTAATGGAAACCGCGATCAGGGAGGCGGCCTCGCCAGCGCTGATGTATACGCAATGTTTTTTACCAAAGCGGCATTCGACCGGTTCAGACTTTCGAAGGAAGAGCTTGCACTGGTAAAAGACCAGGAGGAAAAGGCCGAAAAGGAGAAGAAAAAGAAGGATGAGAAAAGTAAATCAGGCAGCGATAAGCACGGTAAGGGTGATACTGCTTCCATTGCGAAGCAGGATTCAGCAAAGGTTGTCATTGACTGGGAAAATCTTACCGAACGCAAGAGCAAACTCACACTGCATACCTCGGAGGTGAGGGATTGGCTGCTCTCAAAAGATGGCGAGAAGTTGTTCTATCTTACCAGTTTTGAAAAGGACAACGATCTCTGGGTAACCGATCTTCGTGCCCACGAAACAAAAATGCTCGCCAAACTTGGACTGAAAAGGTCGGGAATGGAATTATCCACAGATGGAAAGTTTATCCTCCTGTTTGCCGACGGGAAACCCATGAAAGTTGAGGTTGAGGGTGGTAAAACAGAATCACTGAAGACCAGCGGTGAAATGCTGCTGAAACCGGAGGAAGAACGCAATTATATCTTCGATCACTCATGGCGGCAGTTCAAGGAGAAGTTCTATGTGGAGGATATGCAAGGTGTTGACTGGGATTTTTACTATACAGCGTATAAGAAGTTCCTGCCTTTTATCAATAACAATTATGATTTTGCTGAAATGCTGAGTGAGATGCTTGGGGAGATGAACGCTTCCCACACCGGCTGCGGATATCGTGCAAGCCGGTCAAACGTGGATCAGACGGCTGACCTGGGGCTTTTCTATGATTATGATTTCAGCGGGCCAGGATTGAAGATAGCGGAGGTTGTTGAAGGCGGGCCGCTGGATAAAGCTTCTTCTAAAGTCACTGCAGGGTGTATTCTTGAGAAAATCGACGGGGAGCCCATTACCGACTCCCTGGATTTCGTTGCAATGTTGAACCGCAAAACCGGAAAGTTAACCCTACTATCCGTATTTAATCCGGCTACAGGAAAACGTTGGGAGGAGAGCCTGAAACCCATCAGTATCGGAGAGGCCAATGAACTGCTTTACCAGAGGTGGGTGAAGAACCGCCGTAACGAAACCGACCGGCTGTCGGATGGAAAGGTTGGATATGTGCATGTCCGTTCAATGGATGATGCCAGCATGCGAACCGTTTTTGAGGAGGCACTCGGTCGTAATTTTGACAAGAAGGCTATCATCGTTGATACCCGTTTCAACGGGGGTGGAAACATCCATGAACAACTTTCCGATTTTCTCAGCGGTAAGAAGTACATTGATATTGTTCCCCACGGACAATATATAGGTTCTGAGCCATATGACAAATGGGTTAAGCCTTCTATCGTGCTCATCGGTGAGAGTAATTATTCGGATGCTCATCTCTTCCCTGTGGCCTACAAACTGAAAAATACCGGTAAAACCCTTGGGATGCCAGTTCCCGGTACCGGAACCTTTGTATGGTGGGAAACCCAGATCGATCCGACGCTGGTATTCGGTATTCCGATGGGTGGGTGGCGTACTTCCGATGGCAAGTTTTGCGAAAACAACCAGATGGAGCCCGATATAAGGGTTCCCAATGATCCCGGTATTCTGTCATCGGGGCGTGATCAACAGATCGAGGAGGCGGTTAAAGCGTTGCTTAAATGATCAGCACTTCTTAAGCGTTTTCGATAGTTTCTTTTTTTCTATGATGGTATAGGCTGACCATTCGCATAACTGTTTGTGCGTATGCGGCGGAGTTTTTATTGCTTTTGGCGAAGGAAAAATTATTTCGATTTTATCTTTTCAGCCGAATACTGAGTTATATTAGTGGTTTGTAATTAATTCCCTTCAGTTGTAATTAAAACGCCAGGTGTTTCAGCATTTTTTTCAACTATCGCCATGAAGAATCCACCACCAAATTATCCTGTTCAGAAAAAAAATTCTCCTAAGAAAAAGAAAAAACGCGGATGCTGCTTCGGGTGCAGCATAATTCTGGTTCTACTCTTAGCCTTTATCCTTTGGGTCATTGGGTATTCTGTGTACGAGAGTTTTCCCAAAAAATCGGCGGTAGAGAAAGAATACGAAAAAATCCCTGACTACTTCCAACCATAAATACAGCGATCATGAAAAAGCACTTAATCATTATGTTTTTCAGTTGCCTTATGATGCCTGTATTTGCGCAACAACCTTTCAGGTTATACATGGCAGCCGGCAGATCAGAACTCATTGGCGATGGCGACGATTATACCACGCTTGTTATGACGGCCCGCGGAGTTGATGGCGAGATCATGCAAAATATCAATGGCGATATTGCTGTTCGCACCAATGCAGGCCTTTTAGACGTATCTACACTGAAAATGCAAAACGGTGTTGCCATGGTAAAGTATACCGCGCCCATTTTGGGACAGCCGGTTAAAGCATCACAACGAATGATGCTGTTTTTGGTAAAAATCGTGCAAAAATTAATAGGTAAGTCCTCCGGTTCGACTGATTTTGAAGCGAATAAAAAAAATGCTGCTGATGCCTCTTCCGAAACAATAAAAGAAGGGATAAATCCTTTCGTACTGACCGTAAAAGATGAAAAAAATGCTTTTGCGTATTTTGTATGTGAAATGAATGGTGTGAAAGGAAAAGCGAAAATTCACATTCTGAAAGCTGCAGAGGGGGGCAATGTATCAATACTTCCGGGTATTTACCATGGTTATGATATTACCGGACAAGCGGAATTTACCCTTGAAGTTTCGGGTGGCGGTTTTGGCCGTATGAAACAAGGGGGCACCGAAGCCAATACTATTTTGTTTACCAATGAACAAGCAACTGAATTCAACAATGCCATGGTAAAAATGCTTGGTGGCGGTGGCTTCATGAATGCATACTTAGGCCTTGGAGCAAGCGAACTTAAATATTTGCCTGATTATAATATAAAAAAAATGGGAATAGGCACATGTTACTTGCCGATGCCTGATAATGGAATTTTTCTGTATGTACCTCCGATCTTATTCGAGTATGGTGGAAGGACGACTCTCTCAAATACTGCTTCAAATACTGCTACAAATGCACCCACCACTTCATCAGCCTATGAGCCGGCTAAACAGGAACCGAAAGAAACAGTCGGTATTACTTGTGAACCCCTTCCGGTTATTGGTGATGGCCGTTCGAAGGTTAAGGTCAAGTTTGAGTATAAGGATGAAAAAGGTGTTCCCTTGGCTGGAAAAAACCTTCAATGGTCTTTCCCGAAAGAATTTACAGTGCTTTCGCAGGAAACGGTTACAAATGCTGACGGCATTGCAAATGCCGAATTACAGGCACCGGTTATTAAAGGAGGCGAATGGAAAACAAGTGATATAACGAATTGGGATTTTATATCTGACAATACGTCAACTTTTTTGATTACAGCTTATTTTGATACTCCCAAAAAACAGAAGCAATCAACCTCCACACAAATTACAGTGTATAAAACCAGAGAAGCCAAAGTGCATATTGTCAAGCCTGGTTTTGAGGAAGGACCATTTACAGTATTTCTTCCAAACGTTGAATTTTACAAACTACAGGGAAGTATATATACAATAATCAAAACTTATGGGCTATTGGAAAAAACCGATAAATATTCTGTAAATGATGCAGTTATTGCTGTGGAACGTACCAAGTTTGAGCAGGGTTCTTTTACTTCAGCCATTCAAGACAGGAATCTGAGCCGCAAAGATTTAATTTCTAGGTTGCAAAGGTGCGGGGTGTTTTTTGCATTTACTGATCCACAAGGTAATTTTTCCATTGCAAACGATACCAGGGAAACACAATTGTTTAAGATGGAACCGATTGAGGTAAAAATATCTGACTTAACCGGACGTCGGGCCGGGACATTGGTCGAGGCACTCAGCATGCTTTCGGGTGGTAATGACGCTTCGGGAAATATACCTCAGCAAAACAATACATTTTCGGGGCAGATGACTGGAATTCTTGATTACAAACAAATGGTGCTCAACCAGATATCAGATATGGAAGCCATGCTTTGTTCCAGAAGTTACCATGATGCCATGGGTGTGGATGAGAAGATGCACCTCATCGGGATGCTTATGACCAATGCCAAATCGACTTCGCAACTGATGGAAGATACAGGTAAGGAATTAATTGGTCATGCATGGAGCATACTATACATGACCTTGGAGATGGCCTACGAGGAATATAAAGTAACTGATAAATTATTTAAATTGGGAGGAGATCGTTGGGATAAACTCGATCTGAAATTAGCCAGTGCCATTTCCGGTACAGACCGTAAAACAGGGGTAAAAAGATTAATCCGTAAAAAAATATCAACATTGCTGACCAATACACCGGGTGCTGAAAAAGTGAAGGCATCTGCAGGTTATTACAGGATTATCGGGAATCTGAAAGAGACCGTGAAAGGAGGTGTTCTCAACCGTATAATAGATGCTATTTCTGAAGCATGTTCCAAAGTTAATCCTGTGCCTGATGAATTAGTAGCAGTTTTAAAAGGATATTACTATGCAGATCTGAGGGCTGAAGTTGATTTACTGATCAGCCAAAGCCCGGAGAAAGTTCATGTTGTTTACAGTAGGTTGCAACCTCAGCTACGCGATTACAGTACCGACATCAGATCCCACTACCTTTCAATTGCATCGCATCGCTTCAACATGGAGATGCGAAAAGCGGAATGGGATCTTTTAAGGGAAGTTGTAATAAAAGGAGGTGTCATGGTGTATGATATTCAAACATGCAATTGGCTCAAGATTAAAGCTCATTTGCAGGCTTTGGATGAAATTAATAAATTGACAGATGCTGCTTACGAAGGAACCGGACTTCTGCTCGAATTAAGGAGATACAACTACTTGTGGTGCGAAGCAAAAGCAGGTTTCACGGTTGCTAATAATTGTATCACGAATGGGGTAGTTACCACTTCATTATTGCCAGATATGCAGGGATTCAGTTTGTTCAGCACCGCCATGGCGGCATCAGCCCCTCCTTCATTGCCTGCTGCAGGAACAGGAAATCTGACAGGAGTTGATTTTTCAATTCAGGGTGGGCAGGTTCCGGTTGAAAGCATCAATAAAGCAATGTATACACTGGATGCGTATTATCAATGGATTGAAATCAATGTTCAGCAAGACGTCAGACTAATTGGTTATAAACCGGCTCTTGCAGGTGATGTTTATACAAATGGAAATGCATTTGAAAATAAGCTAACGTTTTTATTGGCAAGTGCACTGGCATACAGCGTTGAAAACACTGACGAGTGTATGCAGGATTACCTTCAGACAGCAGTGCAATTGCAGAAAACAGCCTCCTCCTTATCTGTTTCAATTGGTAAAGCACAGGAAGAAATTAAAAGCTTGCCTGAAAATGTCAAAATCGAATTGCCTGAAGCTCCTGACCATGGCGAACTTCAACTTTGGAGGAATCCGCTGTATATTAAATCGGGGATAGGATTGCTGATTTTCCTGGTTATAGTTATTGTCACCGTTTTTGTATTACGCCGGCGCAACCATCAAAAGAGCAAGTTACAAAAAGGAAAGAAGACTCAGGTTTTACATACTGCAACTAATCAATTTACATCACCTCCGCAGGCCCAAAAAACATCAATTCACAATCCCCCACAAACCGAAACACCACCATCGGTTCAATCTTCTCATAGGGTTACACCAAAATTTTGCCCCCAGTGCGGAGTACATTTTAAACCTGGAGCAAAGTTCTGCGGGAAATGCGGTTTTAAATCAGTATAGATTAATTCATAAAAAAAATGCTGCCATGAACTTTTGCATCAAATGCGGGAATCCGCTTAAACCCACTGCCCGGTTTTGCGGCAAATGCGGCGAAATATTAACGCAGGTTGACCAGCCTGTACAACCAGAGCCCGTTGCAGCTCCTGTTTGCAGTTCCTGTGGATTAGCAATCATTCCCGGTGTAAAGTTCTGTACTTCCTGTGGTGCAATTGTAACAGGCCGCATGTCGGGCTCAAGTGAGAATGTTCCACCCCAACCTGTCAAACCTGTAAAGCCGGCACCACCGGTGAAGCAGAAAATTGCCAAAAAGCTACGGAAAGAGGATAAGAAACCGCGAAAGAAAAGCGTAGCCGGCTTACTGAAGATTGCTGCAAGCCTTATACTTATTGCCGGACTTGGTGCTGTAGCGTGGTTTTTTATTTTTAAAAGCAGTACCAGCGCTGATGTCGTTTATCCTGAATACACCTCTCATCTGGTTGTGACTGGTGAAACAACTACAGAATCGAAAAAAATTAACATGCTTGCAGGAAGCGATGCACGGATCGTCCTTTCCGACAGCAGCAGTGTGTTTATTCCGGGCTTGAAAAGCAATGCCGGCATTGAATTGAAAAAAGAGAACAACAATATCGTTATGAACAAACCCGGTCTTAAAACCAGTGGCTACATGTTGTCGCTATCTTTCCGGGGCAATGATAGTCTTAATACCTTAAGGCCTGTTATAACGATACCACGTTCACAGGTGGGTGATGTCAACCCGATAACCATCAATATCGTCAGGGTGAGTGATATTCTCTGTCCAGATGGAAGCATCATCCGGAACCAATCGCGGTGTTTGCCGGTTACCAATGATAAATCAGGTAATTATATGGCGATTGATTATATGTTTCCAAATACGGCAGCCACCTTGAATACAACGGCTCAGGCAGAAGATATCCTCACCAGGATTATGCGGGTACTGATACCTGCCGCATGTGCAGAGGAGAAATATCATGAAAGCATGGGTTGGATTAGTAATGTGAAGTATTCAATCATGACTTTCCAGGGAGATGTAAATTGGTATAAAAACCCACGGCTGGTTCAAATGATACCCGATCAGCGAACCGGTCATTTCAGGCATCCGGCAACGCAGCCTGAGCGGTTTAAACGAACAGCGCCGGTCATCAATGTTGTTGTGCTGGTCCATGGACATAACGAAGAAGAAAAAGGCGGCAATGTTGAATCATCGACCAAAGATTTGTGGGAGTTTGACTACAAGCGTGATGTATGGAACTACATGTACAAATACTATCTTGACCAGTCATTGAAAACTGCCACTGCAGATCCGAACAAAAATGATAGTTGTACCGTGTTTTATGAATTTATTTATCCCAGCTACAGGCCGGCGTATACACCAGTACCTTTTAATAGCATCCGGCCATACCGTACACTGGGGCAGGATCTGGGGGAGGCCTTGAACGATGAGCTTATCAAGAACAATCCCCAGACGGCTGCAATGATCAAGAATAATATCCCGTTCAACCTGTTCATTGTTGCTCACTCAATGGGCGGGCTGGTTGCGCGGGCCGGAATCCGTTTCCTCGACAACAGGATCATTGGTAATTTCAGACAACTGATCACCTGGGGAACCCCGCACCAGGGAAGTCCCCTTACTACACTGAGATATATTGCCGCAGCAGGTTTTGATGTCAAACTGGATGATATGCCGTTCTTTAATTTTGGCAATGCTCCGGCAGATGCCATGGAAGGTTTTGCAATGGATACACCTGGAACGCGTGATCTGCGATGGACGAATGGTTCGCATGGAGAAAAAAACTTTTTCAAATTTGATTCGTTTTTCAGGGAAAGAACTGTCGAACAGTGTGAAGGTCCGGAGTGGGATCTTCGATCAGGATCAAAATTTTACAATGACAACCTGAAAACGTTTAATGAACGTGAACAATATGCCGGGAAATACACCTTTTTAACAGGAAGTACCAGTAAAACAGCAGGGGTTGAGAAATGTACCTATAAATTCACATGGGTATATTATTTTAAGAATTCCCCGCCCATCAATCAAGGTGCCACCCTGCTCTCCATATTCGCAGACAATCCTGCCTACAAGCCAAATGATGGAGCCAGCCCGGTATACAGCCAAAGCGGCATGGGGCTTACGCCCAATCCGAAATCCATAAGTATGGGAGATGTCGACCACCAGCAGTTTTATGAGGATGACGGTGAGGAGACGGCGTCGAAAACCTTTGAAGTGATGAAGGATATTTCTAACTGTGATTGCCCGACTCTTTCCGATCTTAAAACTGATAAAGATAAAGTTGATGCTACCCTTGTTTTGCCAAGCGACCCTAAACCGGGAGAGCGGATTGATAAAATTACCGTGGCCATTTATGATCCTGAGTTAAAAAAAAGCGTCAATCAATCTTCTGATTTTACTGTTACAAGTTCAAAAGGGGAATTTTCAGGTACGTATAAACTGGATAAAAAATATGCATCAAGAAGAGATCTGACTTTGAAAATTGTTTGTAAAGATGGCAGCATTCTGGAATATCCCTGCAGTGAAATCAACTGGAATGTGTATAATAAAATAGAAATTACCTGTCTGCTAGATCATGGAAACGTAAGATCCGTCTGGCAGAAACTCAAAGAACCAGAAAACATAGTTGAAAAAACGGATGAAGACGGTTCTGTGATGATGTCTTTTGCCAATGGTGGGAGTGACAAATCGAGCATTTTGATACCGATCAAATGGGTTGGGAACCATTTCCAGGTGAACGCAGTCTACCCTGATGGAGCATTCCTTTGTGAAACTACGATCAATGGGGAAGTCACAGCCATGCCCCTGACTAAAAAAACAGGTTCTGAAAAAGAAGTTCCGTCGAAAGACCCGAATGGATTGATGGGTTATGAGAGTCCCCATAAAATGAGTGGAAATGCGACGAAGATCCTTACCACTATTGAAGGATATAAAACAATTGAAAGTCTTAATTTTGTAAATATTCCTTTTACTGTAATCTATTACAACGATGCCATTTTCGCCAACGAGAACGCGGAGGATTATATTGTTGGACGCTATGTTACCGATATTAAAAAAGAAGAGCATGGTCCGGAATCCATAGAAAAAATTTACTGCTCATCTGCCAAAGGGGTCATTCAAATATATTTGAAAATAAAGTAGCGTAATTTTAGCATAAAACCCTGGTTCGAAAAACACATGGATTGTCCCGCATCTGCAGGCATTATTGAGCATGATATAGTGTGTTTTTCGATGAGGGAAACAATCTTTGCCAAATCTAAATGTATAAAGCCATGATCCACAACACCCAAAGCCGTATCGTAAACCAGTGGTACATCATTACCCTGGTATTTCTTATTGCTGTTTTCGTCCCTTCCATGATTGATATGGATGGCATGGATGGCGGCTATGGCATCAGCTTCCTGGCCGGGTTCATGGTCGTTGTCGGGCTCATCGTGATTGTTGTTTACCGGGCAAGGGCAAAACAGATGGATAAAATCCTGAAAGGCGATGGGAGAATCGCATTATGGAGTTATACACCGGAAGAATGGATGCGTTTTGTAGCAGCCGATTATCTTGATGAAAAGAAAGAAAAGAAGAATTTGTACATCATGCTGGTGGTTATCGGACTGATCATTGGCATATTGATGACGGTTGTTCTTCAATCACCGGTAATATTGATAGTTGTTGCCGGTATTTTCGCTATTACAGCCATTCCTGCCTTTCTGGTTCCACGCATGAGGTACCGGAAACTGCGACATTCGGAAACCAAAGCCCTCATAGCCGAAAACGGTGTGATCGTGGGGAAGATGTTTCATCTGTGGGTGAAACTGGGAGCACACCTCGACCAGGTTTCAATAAATCAGGAAGACGACCCTGCTTTGTTAGAATTTGCCTATTCAATGCCCACCCGCAATGGCATTCAGGAGGAGG
>CAIYES010000029.1 GCA_903925275.1 uncultured Bacteroidales bacterium | reverse complement strand
AGCACATCGGCGAATGTTTTTGGCTCGCTGATATTGCCGGCGTAATAGTGGCTGTGCTTGACAAACCCATCCTGGTCAGCCAGCAGTCCGAGTGTTATTTGCCGGCAGTCCGATCTTTTTTGCTTGTTATGGCCGTATTTTGCTTTTGGGCACTCTTTCATTATGCCCTCAAAATGCGTGTTGGTCAGGTCGTAGAGTATCAGGCTGTTCTCAATTTTATAAATGCTGTCGATCTGGCCTGACAAATGCCTCTCTATTTTATCCTTGTCCTGATATAGTTTCTTTGTGCACTGCATTAACCGGTTACGGTCAACCGTCCCACTTTCTGGGCAGTATAATTCCATCGCCGCCGAATTTTCGTTTAGCCATTCCGCTGTTTTCTTTTCAGAGTCGGGGTATAACAACCGTCCCAGAAGCCCCAACATACCTACCGATGTTTCGTTCAGGTTCCAGTCGGGTTGCTGCTCAAGGTAATGGTCGAGCCCTAATTCTCTGATTGCCTGTGTGCATAGCCATTCCCCGCCAATTTCGTGCGAACTGATTGATTCAAAAGTGTCAAGTTTTACCTGCTGTATATTGTCAATTTGTGGCATACGGCAAACGTTGTCAGGAAACAATCCGCCAAAATGCTTATTGTCAATATTATTGACAGATGTTTTGGGCTTGTTGAAACTGTTCTTGATCAATTTCAGATAATAAAAATGTGCCCACTCTTCGACCCGCAAATCTTGGTCGGAGAACAGAAGCGCATCCCCAGAAATCAACTGCTCTATCCTGTCAGCCAGTGCCTTATGCTTCTCGGGTGGGATTTCTGGAAGGCTTCCTAGTTCTAAAATGTTGATATGCTTTGGAATGCCTTCTACCCGCTGGCTCTTTACCAACCTATAGGTAAGGTAAGCCGTGCCCTTTTTGTTGTTCGTAACCTTCTTTATAAACATGCCGAAAATTTATACCTGTAAAATTACGGAATATCTACACTGCAAAATCAACAACATGTTATATAACATGTTTATTCAGGGGACTACAAACGAAAAAAACATCCCAATATATACTGATGTCTGATTATCAATTAGTTAATCTAATCAACTAACCCGCTGTGAATCAGACTTGTAAAATCTATAAATTACATATGCCTGTCTATAAGGTAATTATAAATGCCAAAAATCCAAATATTTTACCTGACAAAATGCAACTTGGGTTAAACCATTTGCTTGATAATGCAACGAAATTTACGCATCAAGGTTCGGTTACCATTGGATATGAACAGCTGAACAACGAATTGTCCTTTTTTGTGAAAGATACCGGGATCGGAATATCCGAGGAATCGCAAAAGACCCTATTTAAGAATTTCATGCAGGAGACAGTTGGCAACACGCGGGATTACGATGGTTGCGGGCTTGGCCTTGCGATTGTTAAGGGCACTGTTGAATTGCTTGGTGGGAAAGTCAGTGTGGAATCGGTAAAAGGGGAAGGTTCAACATTTTGCTTTACAGTGCCATTGTAAAAAAAAAAGAAACCCTCAAGGTTTTTGAAACCTTGAGGGT
>CAIYES010000028.1 GCA_903925275.1 uncultured Bacteroidales bacterium | reverse complement strand
TTGTGGCATAAAAGTAAGGTGTGTGTTGATAAGTTTGAAATCTGAAATCTGAAATCTGAAATCTGAAATCTGAAATCCGAAATCTGAAATCCGAAATCCGAAATCTGAAATCCGAAATCTGAAATCCGAAATCCGAAATCTGAAATCCGAAATCTGAAATCTGAAATCCGAAATCTGAAATCCGAAATCTGAAATCCCCCCCCACAGAAATTCCTCTTGATCCACAACTTTCTTTTTCCAGACATAAAGTGTTCATTTTATGACGCTTAATTAATATCCTTCGCTTTTCTAAAATTAGATTTTAGTAAAAATGATCATTAAGTAAACTTCCTCTGAAAAATTTTTTTTGATTTTTGTTGGATTTTAAAAAAGTTGTTGTATGTTTGTACTATATATATAATACATTATATCATTAATACAACTGCACAATGATAAAATTTATTTTAGACCCAAGTGGTGGAACACCTTTCTACAGGCAGATTATAGACCAGATTAAATTTGGCATTGCCTCCGGCAATTTAAAAACCGGGGAGCAGCTTCCTACTGTCAGGTCTTTGGCTGTACAACTTAAGGTAAATCTGAATACCATCGCCAAAGCATACAAAGAACTCGAAATCCTGAGTATTCTTGATACCCAGCAAGGATCAGGCACATTTATCAATGCCAACGGGATTGTCCTGAGCGACGAAGAAAAACAAAGAAAACTTCAGGATATCTGTAAGGAATTTTTAACGGTTGCTTACACCTACGGATTTTCAAAAGAGGATGTGATAGCGGAGCTTCAAAACAACAATCTTAATAATAACCTTAATAACAAGTAATCATGAAAACGAAAAATCTTTTCAACTCAATTTCGGTATCTGTACTGATCATTGTTTCAGCGCTGTTAACAGCTTTGTTCTACCTGAAGTATCTTGACATCAAACCCTTCGTTGTGCTGATAATTCTGACAATTCTCATATCCAGTTCAATAAAGATTGCCGATCAATGGGAAAAAGCGGTACTGTTGCGGATGGGTAAGTATATCGGATTAAAAGGACCGGGGTTATTCTTTATTGTGCCGATCATAGATAATGTTATCGATTATATCGATCAACGGGTCAGAGTAACAGATTTTAATGCAGATCAAACATTAACAAAGGATACAGTACCGGTGAATGTGGTTGCTACCCTGTATTGGACTGTTTGGGATGTGGAAAAAGCGGCGCTCGAGGTGGAGGATTACCAGACAGCGGTTCAATACATTGCTCAAACCGGTTTGAGAGATATTATCGGGCGACATGAACTGGCTGATTTGTTACAGGACAGAGTAAAAATTGCCGAGGACCTTCAAAAATTGCTGGACGATAATACAAATCCATGGGGAATTACTTGTCAGACCGTGGGAATAAAAGATATCACCATTCCCCAGGGCTTGTCTGATGCCATGAGTAAACAAGCCCAGGCTGAAAGGGAGCGCAAAGCGAGGGTCATCCTGGGAACAGCCGAAACCGAAATAGCTGAAAAGTTTGCCAAAGCCAGCGAATCATACATAAGCAACCCGGTAGCACTGCAGTTAAGAGCCATGAACCTCATAGGCGAAGGCTTAAAAATAGGTTCAATGATCATTGTACCCAGCTCTGCGCTCGATGGTATGAACCTGGGTGGGATCAGCGGCATTACTTCGCTTGCTGAATTAAACAGGACGGAACAATTAAATAAAACGCAACAAAAATCATGATTCATTTCCTGTGACCAGAAGAAAACAGGCAGTGTTCTATATCATTGACTTAGGTGGATGGGTTCTATTCTTACGCCTATGAGGGCATTTTTTGTGGCAAATGAAAAGAACCACTCACAATTTTCAGCGTAAGTGGCTCTTTATCAGGCTCCCATTACTGTTCAAAGTTGCAACTGGACACACATGGAAATAAACGGAGGTAAGATTGTCGTCAATCTCTTACGCACCTGACCGATAAACCTGTTTCCCAGGCTGTGTCGAGAAAAAAGATTCTGTTTTCCTGTTTTCGCAGGAAGAGCGCTTTTGATGTTGCAGAATCCACCGAAGTCGATGTCCAGAACTGAGTGTTTAATGGGTAAGTATAGAAATTTTTTGTTATATCCCGGTAACCGGAAGGAATGGAAAAGGAGTAATCCGGATTGAGAAACAGGTTTCTAATGGCAAAATCAATGGAATTGGCACCTGAAGCAGGCATCTCCCCTCGATCAATCTCTTTCACACATAAGATCAGTGCCGACCATTCTGAATTTGTCGCCACATGCCACCCTGCAGGGCACAATCCGCGCTTGTCGGCGACTGCATTCCAGTTGTACAGCAGTCCCCGGTTTTTATTTTGCTGTGGATTGTTGTTGTACCAGCACCTGGCTCCTCCGCGGGCATCTTTCCATGCTGAATCTTCTTTCACTTCCGGTATGCTGTCACCGTTGCGGTATCGGGTCACCCTAAGGTTCTCCGTCATCCATATTTTGCTATTGTATGTAACCGCATTGTATTTGTTGTTATCGATATCGAGGATTGTCAGTGACGGATTTTTATACAGCACGGTTTCACTCAACCTGGCTTTATTAAGGTCATATTTCTTCTGGCTCCCATCGATCGAAATGGTTATTTTAGGACCGGATATCAGCGCACCGATCCCTAATCCGATCCCTGTGGAGGCGATAGGGATAAACGCTGCTATAAAAAAATTACCGATTGCTTCATCCCATTTATTGTGCGCATTGTAGTTATGATATATTATTGCATCACAAGCGACCCCAACAACGAGTCCTGAAATACAACCGATCCAAATTCCAAGACCCCGTCCTTTCTTCTCGTATTTGATCCCGGTGATATTCTTCACATCCAGTGTTGAAACGCTGTAATTCCCGGTGTTGTAATCTCTTTTCCGGGACGAATTTGATACTAAAACCGAAGAATCTTTCAGTTCAAATAGCAATTGTCTATGTAAGGTTTTATATGGCATTACCCATGTTCGGAATTTCATTTCCGGGAAAATGGAATCTCTTTGGGCTGTCAGTGCGAAATTACAACACAGCCCGGCAAGAAGGAAAATGAAATGTTTTTTCACACCAGCAGTTTTTGTAAAGCTGACCCTATACAATTAAATATTACTTTTAGAACAGCGATGAAAAGCAATCCCCTAATTTGCATATAAATCTACGAAAATATCGGGCAAAAAGCAAGCAATGTTTTATATGTGATAATATTTATTTTTTTCGGGTCACATGGAATACCCATAATTATCATTCACGGTTTGCATGAACTTTTTTCTTATGGGTATTTCATATTATATTGTGGTCAGGGCGAGTAACAATTTTTAGATCATTGGAGATTGGATTCTAATCCGACCGGAAGATGCTGGTCGTTACCCCGGTCTTATGTGCCGTTTACATAAAACGCACAAAACAAATTAACAGAATAATTTAATGATATAAAACCATTGTTGTTTGATGAAAATTATTGTTTTTGTGCGAACATGTCAATTTCCCCGTATAAGTATTTATCCGGATAATTACTGGCGTTTAATGAACTTCTTCCATCGTGTCACAGGATAACCCCATCTGATCAGTGCTATGATTTATTGGACTTTGCACTATATTTGCTATTCAAGGCAAACACAGCAAACAAAGCAAACATGAAAACAAATAATAACAGATGAACATTTCAAAAAATAAAAAGAGGTGGGGCCTCATTTTGTTATTGCTTGCTGGCATTGCCATACTGGCATTGTATCCGTTGCCGTCACAAGCTCCCATCAAATACTACGACAGGCAAAGTGGCTTGTTAAAAACGGAAAAAGTGGCTGGCGAAAAGTGGCTGGTGTGGCTGTATAACAATCCGGTTGGCGAAGCAACATTGTGGGCGATGGCCAAAAGAAAGGTTGTTTCGTCTGTTTATGGCCATAGAATGGATCGTCCTTCATCAACCAAAAAAATACAACCCTTTGTTGAAGAATTTGATATCGATATGAGAACCTCCCAAAAACAGGAGTTCAACTCTTTCAACGATTTCTTTACCCGGAAACTAAAGAATAATGCCAGACCGGTGGATACCAACTCAACCGTTACAGTGTCGCCTGCCGATGGAAAAATACTGGCATATGCCAATATCAGCAACAGCGATTTTATCATCAAAGGATACCGCTTCGATATTTTTTCGTTTTTGAATAATGCCCGCCTTGCTCAAAATTACCTTAATGGCACCCTGGTGATCATCCGGCTTGCCCCTTTCGATTACCACCGTTTCCATTTTCCCATTAGCGGAAGTGTATCACCCATCACCCGGATCGACGGTGATTATTATTCAGTTAACCCCCTTGCTTTGCGCAAAATGACTGAAATATTCTGCCTCAACAAAAGGGAATTTACCATCATTTCAAACCACTTGTTCGGAGATGTTGTGATGACTGAAGTAGGTGCAACCATGGTAGGAAGTATCGTACAGACTTATACAGGGAATTTTGTAAAAAAAGGGGAAGAGAAAGGGTATTTCAAATTTGGAGGTTCCACGGTAGTGCTACTGTTTGAAAAAAACAAAATTCGCATCGATGAAGATTTATTGATAAATACTTTAAAGGGTTATGAAACTGTGATCAAAGAAGGAGAAAGAATTGGTGTATCGATGATTAATCCAAGCTTATAGGTCGTCGGCTTCGTTCATTCGTGCTGATCATCGCACTAAAAAACTTGTTAGAATAGAAAGTTGCAACCACCGAATCTCCTGGTAATAAAAGAAAAAGCTGGTATTTCTGCCGGAGAGTCCAGTAAGGCACCAATTACTATTAAAAGTTGCAGCTGTGGTATAACCTGATAATCGAAGACAAAGCCGGAATTTCGATGCGTACCGGACAGGGTGGAGTGGGGAAGTCTGAAGGGTCTGCCACCTACTTCCTGATATACTGAAACTCCGGATCGTTCGACGGGCAGGACAAGCCCTTGCTACCGCCGAACCGGTAACAGACTCCTGCCAGCAGCAAGGTTGAATTGGTATACCCCTTTATCTCTGCCCCTGAAAAATAGCTGTTGCGCTCAAAGTCGGAGACGGACGAGCGGATATTGATCACTCCAAGGTTGTCGCGCACCTCCAGTGTGACAAGGAAGCTCTTTCCGACGGGAATGGCTATCCCGCAACCGGCTGTTACAGCCAGGTTGACAGGAAGATAGGCATCCGTCTCGTTTGCCACCTTCGCTTTGTTTCCGTTTTCGGGCAGATGCCAGAGCGACTCCTGCAGCAGGAGGGAGAGGCAGGGGCCGGCATTGACAAAGAACCTGATCCTGCTGCCAATGCTCCACTTCACCAGCACCGGCAGGGAGAGGTAGTCGAGGTTGTATTGCAACATCCCGCTTGGGGGAAGCATGGCCGAGTAATTGTCGGTCCGGGTGCTGATCCTCTCGTAATGCAGGGCCAGTTTGACCGAAAAGTTGCCGGCGAATCCATATTCGCCGAAGATCCCCGTCGTTCCCGCCAGCGAGAATTTGGACTGGCTGTAGATGCTTTGGCTGCCATAGATGAACGACAGGCCGGGGCCACCTTCGATCCCGGCACCCCAGGAACCTTTTTGGGCAAAAAGGGAACCTGCCGGCGCGGCCAGGAGAAGGCAGAAACAAACGATCATTCTCGTATTCATGCAGTTACAATATTATGAGGGCACTTCACCTCCAGAGACTCACCCGAACTCGTATGGAAAGTGGTCCTCCATTGAATCCAAAGGGATTAGACAAAATTAGTCAACTTTTCTTGAAACCCCGTCTTTGGTGAAATCAAAATCATCCTTATCAGTTTTATACTTCTATGTTTGTCAGCCGAGTTGGGTGGAAAAATCGGAGTTCTTGACCACCCTCTGCCGATTTTTGTTGACCATCATATCTTTCCAACAATCAGTGAGGGAAGACGGTTAGATTGCTTCGGTGTAGACTGGTCAAAGTGCCCGGCATATCCGTAAGTATCTCTGAAACGCTGCTTTTTCCATCAATTTCCGCAACCAGGTCTCAGAAAAAATCGTCTGAAACCATTGTCTTTCCAGTTGCTCCCCTTAGTGGACAACGTTGCAACCATTTTCTGTCATTGTAAAAATTCAAGTAATTGAAATTTCAACGAATGAAAAAATGAAACAGAATATTCCGTAGAATAAGTCTTGTATTCCGGTTTAGAGACAAAAAGCAAAATTTTACTTTGCTGTAATAATTCTTTTCCGCTGAAAGGTTGTACATTTGATAAATGTTTTCAAAAATGACTCAGGAAAATAGAAATTATTGAATGTAATTATAAAAAATAGTAAAAATGAAAAAAATAGCCGTTATCGGAGCAACAGGAATGATAGGAATACCTGTGGTAAAAGAATTAGTAAAAGCCGGTTTTGAAGTAACTGCACTGGTTAGAGATATAAACAAAGCCAAACAAATATTACCAAATGAAATTAAATTTGTAAAAGGTGATTTAAAAGATAAAACTTCAATTGAAGAAGCATTAAAAAATGCAGACGGATTGTATATCAACATTTCTACCGGACCTACTGATAAAGAAAATGAGTTTAGCCCGGAAACCACCGGCTTAGACAATATTCTTGAAGTTGCAAAAAAATCTTCAGTAAAGCAAGTGATCTATTTAGCCTCTGTTTTGGCGCGCAATTACACTGGCGACTGGTGGGTAATGAAAGCAAAAAAAGAGTGCGTTATAAAAATTCAGAAATCGGGGCTGTCTTACACTGTTTTTTATCCGTCGAATTTCATGGAAAACTTTACAGGTGGAATGAAACAAGGCAAAAAAATAATGACCATAGGCAATCCCATTCACAAATTGTGGTGGATAGCTGCTGAAGACTTTGGACGACAAGTTGCCAATGCTTTCAAAACCGAAAAATCGTTAAACAAAGAATATGTAGTTCAAGGGAATGAACCATTTACGATGAAAGAAGCTGCGGCTATTTATGTTAAAAATTACACCAAAGAAAAACTTAACGTTGGAAACTTACCAATGGGAATAGTAAAATTTCTGTCAATTTTTATGAGTCCGCTAAAGTTTATTGCCAAATTTAGTCCTATTTTGAATAACAACATCGAAACTTTTGAAGCCCAAAACACTTGGGATGAATTAGGAAAACCACAAATTACAATCGAAAAATTTGCTAAGCAGCAGAATTAATCCACCCTCTCCTGGAGGTGGAAAGGACGGTCATCATGACCACTTCCGCCGATTTTAACTGACTCCAGTAACCGATTAACAATCAATCCATAAGAGTGGTCAATTTAAATCGGCATGAGATGGTCAGGGCCATCGGCATACCCAGAACCTCAGTGTTTCTCATATAGTTTTAGTGCGTTCCTGTACTTTCCAGTAATCTCGTCCTTTAATTTCTTGGGCGATACAATTTTAACAGACTCCCCATAAGAAAGAATTTCCATAATCAAATCGTAGGTAATGTAAAGATACAATTTGATAAGTAGCTCTTCTCCATCATCCTTAATAATAGTCTGGGATTCATGAATTGGATAACTCTTTATATATTTACCCTGTTCCGGCTGAGACGATAAAATGATTTCTTCAGGATTCCCGGTGTCTGGATTTATTACCCCAAAACAATGACGAAAGATTTCATTGACATCAAGATTTCTTGGATAATCAAATCGGCTTGAAGTGTTTTCAAAATCAATAACCCTGTCGAGCCCGAATGTTTTTAATCTTTTATCCTTTGTGTCTTTGGCGAACAGATACCATCTTCCTTTCGATTCCTTCAGCGCGTAAGGTTCGACCAATCTTTTCAATGGTTCATCATCATCAAATTTCTGATGTATCAGGTTTATTATGATACGATTCTTGATAGCATGTAATAATCCATGAAAATGGTGAGTCCCATTGGCTTTTCGTTTCTCAAAAAACATGTAATTATTTACATCGCTGATAATCTTCAATGAATTGATGGTATCAATGGATTCAAGCATTCGGTTGTTCAAATCACTTTGTTGATCATCAGCAATATAATAAACCTTGGTTGAGAAGTTGTATTGAATATCTATCTTAAAAAGAGAGCGGATCTCATTCAAATCACGCTGAAATGTTCGGTTGGATATTTTGAAATATCGGTCCTGGAAATCCGATTCTCCCTTCAAATATTCAATAATCTCGTTGAAGGTCGCCTCTTTGCTCCTTCGCAGTTTCTTGATGATGTTGAGATGTCTGAACAAATAGTCTTGCTTTGCCATTACCAATTATTGATTTGGTGAAATTAATGATTTTGAATCAATAAGATAGTTGGCACAATTGATTATCATCATTAAAATTAAACAGACGGTTAAAAAAGGAGTTCGGTGTTTCTTCGTATGATTCATCCTTTGACCGTTTCATCCAAATCATTTCAACTTCATCGTAGTACCAATCATCTTCTGTCTTGATATTGACCTCGTTCCAGTCAATGATCCGACCGGATTTCGTATCAAACACTTCATAATATTGACCGCTGTTCTGACCAATCCGTATAGCTTCATCCAATGTTTTAACTTTTGATTCGGCAATTCCTTTACGACTTCTGTTATTAATTGAGCCGTCTTTATAAATCGTTAGTAGTACCATAATTTTGATTATTTTATTAGTGCAATTAAAAGATTATCAGGATTATTGTATAAAATATGATCAGACATTTTCCCCGCCAGAATGAACTGTTGGTTAACAGTATTTGCCGAGTCTTCATCAATTGTTGCCATATTCGTCATTATTTATGGCAAAGGTAAAAAGGGACTACGCCAAAGCGTGACGTGGTCATTTAATAAATAAATGGTAAAACAACTTTTATTCAGTTAATGCATGGAAAAAACGCTTGCCTTGACCAGTCTTCGCTGGTGTAACTTAACCAACTTACCACCTTGGTATTTAAGATGGTAAGTTGGCCAATAAAAATCGGCAGCAGGTGGTCAGATGATCGCTTTATGCAGACTATAGTTATGTTAAATTTTGTTAAAAAAATTTTATTATTAACCAAAAAAAATACTTTTGTGTTTAATTAGTCTTAATTAAAGCTTGTTAATTGTTTAACAGTGGTTTTTCGATGAAAAAATTTGAACCGTCAACAAAATAGAAACATGAAAATATTGTCTGCGATTCCACTATCGATTTTACTTATCATGAGCGTGGCGGTCTTTGGCCAGTTCAATCCTGCTACCAACAGCATTGGAAGCCTGGAAAATATCATTGCAACTCCGGGACAGAAAGAGACTGATGCAGTCTTGTCAAACCTGGCAGGGGTTCCTTGCGGTCAAAACACGTTTTTTGCAGTCGGAGGTGGTAACATTGTCAGTTTTACCCTTAATGGAGGTACGGTAACAAACAATGGTTCTGTAGCAACAGCAGGAGGAGGCAGCCTTGCATTTTGCAACAACATAGATGGAGGATCATTCTCTCCAACCTTTTATACAAATTCGAATTTCACCAGGGCCGGATATTATAACGGGACAGGATGGACCAAATCTACAGCTCCTCCTGTAGCGTGGATCGTGAACACAGGAGGAAATGGCAATTTCCTCTATTTTACAGCCCACGATTCGGTGACTCATGATGAAATCGGGATTGTCAGGTACAATGGATCATCCTATTCCGCCATCTATACCCTTTCGGATACCAGCAGAGCGATAACGGTGGCAGATCTTGCAGCGGATGATGCGGGAAACGTGTGGTTTTTTATCGGCAGGCACACTGATCTTTCAACCGATACATTGAACGTGGTATCTCCGGCCGGGCAATTATTGCATCAATTTCCTTTCTCTTACAATACTGACAATGCTTATGGGGTCTTTATGCAGAACGGTATTCTTTATATCGGACTTGGGAATAGTAACCCGGACCATCCCAACACATTGATTCCTGTTACTATTACAAATAATACGGCATTAGCCGGAACTCCGATCGCTATGCCAGGAACAACCTCCTATTCAGACCTTGCAAGCTGCAATGCCGGGTCTCCTCTCGCGATCAGGGAAAACCATAGGAATCCCGGTCTCAGGATTTATCCTAATCCCTTTAAGGATCTGCTTTACATCGCTGATATAAATCCGGAAATTTTACCTTTCAATATCCGGATTTGCAATAGTCTTGGAGAAACCGTCTATCAAAAAGTAATATCAAATGAGAATGAGGTGATTGATCTGTCAGGACTTCCATCTGGAATTTTCTTATTGAACGATGGAAATTCCTTTCAGAAAATTGTCAAACATTGATTTACCTTCAAATTCGTTTTTGCATGAATTAATTAATAGGCCAGCCATAAAAACACCTTATATAACACTGAAAAATGAAAAACATTTTAATTAGCTGCATTCTCAGCATATTTTTTCTGGGCCTTTCGGCACAGCAGGTTCAGCGGATCACCCAGATTAACTACTATGGTTCACTGGGTTTAGATCCCAGAAACATTACCCCTTTCAACGAAAAGCTCTATTTCTCTGCAACCTACGAAGGATCTTACCAAAATTCCCTTTGCATGAGTGATGGTACAGAGGCTGGAACAATCATGGTAAAAAGAATAAATGAAGACCATAATACAGGTTGGGCAACTTCACTGGGGTACTTTGTTGTTTATAACAACAAACTGATTTTCTGGGATGCCTCTTATAAAAAATTGTGGTCGAGCGATGGAACGACTGCGGGAACTCAACCGTTTGCCGGAGTGCGCGTGGGGGCGAAACCGGTGGAGTATAATGGTAAATTATACTTTTCCGGCGCCGATACAATTCAAGCGAATCCAAATTTCCAGCTTTGGGTTTCCGACGGAACTACCACAGGTACAAAGTTGCTTAATACAATCAATCCTGCTGGCAACAGTAATCCTGTTAATTTCTTTGTTTTTAATAATTTGCTCTATTTCGGAGCGTATGATAATGCCAATTCATCGCAATTGTGGACTACCGATGGTACCGTCGCGGGCACAAAAATGCTCAAGCAGATATATCCGAACGGGAGTTCATATCCCTCGAATTTTATCTCATTCAACAACAAACTTTTTTTCTCTGCCAATGACGGTGTGAATGGTGCTCAAATCTGGACATCCGACGGTACTGCTTCCGGCACCACTCGGGTAACCACTATTAATGTAAGCCTTGGCTATGGATTAAGTCCATATGATTTTACGCCCTTCAATGGCAAAATTTACTTTCAGGGAGCAGACACGAATGCCTTTTATCAATTGTGGGCAACCGATGGCACTGCGACCGGAACAACGCTGATAAAAGCAGATCATTCTATAGTAAATGGTGTAAGAGGGTTTCAACCCGGTGACATTACAGTGTTCAAAAACAAGCTATACATGTCGGCTTTTGATTCGGTCAACCAGCTGCAGTTATGGGTAAGTGATGGGACTACAGCGGGCACAAGCCGTGTCACAGATACCGTATTTAGCCCCCGGTACCTGACCGTGCTCAATAATACGCTTGTAATGCAGAATGGAGCCGTATGTGCAAGTGATGGTACATTGGCTGGAACAAAAACATGTCCTATCGAGGGTGAATATGGCGTTGATTTTTATTATTTTCAGGGGTTTGTGCCCTTTGCCGGAGCACTCTATTTTAATGCAAGTTATCAAAGCCCCTTCGATTACCAGCTCTGCAAGTTTATCGATTCCCCATCTGGGATCCCGGAGTCAATGGTAAAAACATTTACCGTTTATCCAAATCCTTGTGATGACCATTTAACTTTGAATCTGAAACTGCCGGTTGCCAATATTCAAATCACCGATCTTAACGGAAAGATCATCTTATCGGCACCTTGCAAAACTACTACTGTTAATTTATCTGGTCTTGCTCCTGGAAACTATCTTGTTATCGCTCAACTGAAGAATGGTGAAAAATATATTTCAAAATTTATTAAAAAATAAATAATCAGTAATAACTATTCCTTAAAACAAAACGTATGAAAAAAACTTTTCTGTTGACTTGTGTAATCCTCGTGATGGCAGGAACCATAAACGCGCAAAAGTATTATGCCCGGCTGGGTGTTGGAGTCGGTTTCGGATTAGCCTTTTACGGGCCATCGACTGACAGAACAATTAATGGGAACACTTCTGATGTTTCTGAGATGAAATCCGGAAGTCTGGGAACCGGATTGAACATAAACCTGGGTGCCGGATTTATGTTTTCAAAATACATTGGCGCGGATTTGGGCTTTAACGAATTTATCGGATTTGGTGTAAAAACCAAATACTATTTGACTCAGACCAATTATTCACAACAATATGATGATAAATATGTAGGTAAAATGTTCCAGATCATTCCTTCAATTGTCATCACTCCCGGGTTTGAGAAAATTAATCCTTATGGACGGTTTGGCCTTATCATCGGCATTAGCAGTACAAATTACAGTTATACAAATACACGTACCGGGTCGACTTTAAAAGCTGGGGTTACTACTGTTGAAAATTATAAAGACAAAGATTTCGGAGGAGTTGCTCTCGGATTCGCCACAGCTTTGGGTGTTGATTATCACATCAATGGAAAATTCGGCCTCTATGCAGAGATCAATTTAAATGGAGTCAACTATTCACCAAAAAAAGGAAAGGTTGTTGAATGGACGAAAGATGGGGTTGACCAGATTCCGATTTCGTCAACGAAACAATTACAGTGGGAATACGTTAAATCGTTTGATAATAAAGCAACCATTCCTGATTCCAGCCCGGATCAGTTTTTAAAAGAAACTGCCGTAATGACGAATGTGGGTATAAGTATCGGGGTGAAATACAGGTTTGGGGGAGCCAATTAAAATTAGTTCCTTATCAGATCTTTATTCTTTTACAGAAGAAACCGACTCCTCCGATTGGTTGGACAATACTGAGCACCTAACCACCTTCTGCCAGTTTTGGTTGACCACCTTATACTATTACTAATCAATTAAATGATTTGGTCAGGTTGCTCTGGCGAAGACTGGTCAATCTGATCGATTTTTTCACTCAGGCCGGCTATGTTGAAAAAACAAGAGGTCAAAACGAAAAAAAATCCCGCAGGCAAAGCTTCCATGCCTGAACCAAAGAAGTTTTACTGGATGCCCGTTGTGTGTGTAATCCTTGCATTCACTGGATTCATTCCGGTGTTTAAAGCCGGTTTTGTAAATTGGGACGATCCCGATTATGTTATCAACAACCAAACAATACATTCGCTAGGCAATTTTGTTGAAATTGTTAAAACGCCGGTTCAGGGGAATTACCATCCACTTACCATGCTTTCACTTGCAGCCAATTATGCTGCAACCGGGATGGATGCCACATCATACCATGTTGTTAATCTTTTCCTGCATCTGTTGAATGTGATCCTCGTATATTTCTTTATTTTCCGGCTGACCGGGAAAAAACCGTGGATCGCCTTCGTAACAGCGTTGCTGTTTGCGATTCATCCCCTTCATGTTGAATCTGTTGCGTGGGTAGCTGAACGTAAGGATGTTCTCTATTCTTTCTTTTTCCTGGCTGGCCTGTTCACCTACCTCCGGTACATAGAGAAGCGCACTTTGCTTCGGCTGTCTGCGGTGCTGGGACTGTTCATCCTGTCGCTTTTATCAAAACCTGCGGCAATCATATTCCCGGTCGTTCTTCTGGCGGTTGACTATTACTACAACAGGTTAAACGACCTGCGAACCTATGCGGAAAAAATCCCGTTTCTGTTGTTTTCAGTAATCTTCGGGTTGCTTACTTTATATGGACAATCGGAGGTGGGAGCCGTCAGGTATACATCGATGATACACGCGAATTTCAAGTTCTTTTTCGGCTTTTACGGGATCATGTTGTATCTGGTGAAGGCTATAGCCCCGTTAAACCTGTGTGCATTTTATCCATACCCTGCCCTCAACGAAACGCTACCTGTCATATATTATTTATCACCATTGGTGACCTTTTTGCTTGTCATTCTGTTCTTTACCGTATTCCGAAGGAACCGCTTGATCAAGTTTGCATTGTTATTCTACCTTGTTAACCTTGCACTTGTATTGCAGTTTTATCCTGTAGGCAGTGCAATTGTAGCCGATCGCTATACTTACATCCCCTTGATCGGCGTATTCATGGCAGCCGGTTACTATTTTCAGAAATGGGCTGATTCAAATTTTGGCAAGCCTACTCCTACAGCTATAGCATTGTTAATATTAGTATCCCTCACACTTACAATTTTGACTTACCATCAATCGTCGGCATGGATTGATGACACTTCATTGTGGGATAAAGCCATTTCAGCAGCGCCAAGCAGCAAAGCGTATTCCAAACGCGGTGTTATTTATAAAAGTGCAGGCAGGAATGATAAAGCACTTGAAATGTTCACGCAAGCGATAAACTTGAACAAGGCTGAAAATGATGCCCTGATAAATCGGGGGGAAATCTATTTTTATGATAAAAAATACGACCTGGCGATAGCCGATTACACGCAATGTCTTGCCCTTAAACCGGATGAACAACTGGCCATCCAAAACAGAGGCGCCGCTTATGCTGCTATCGGGAAATATGAACTGGCACTGGCCGATATGAGCCTGTCCCTGAAACTGAATCCAAATTCAACGTACGGATATGCCAATCGCGCATTGCTGGAACAAACATTAAATCAACATCAGGCTGCGATTGAAGATTTTAACCGTCATATGAAGATCACACCTGATAAAACCGGAGATGTTTGGAATGCCATCGGGATTTCCTACCTGAGGATGAACCAGAATACCAGGGCACTGGAATGCATTGATCATGCGATCAAATTAACAAAAAACCCGGTTTTTTTAAATAACCGGGCTTTGGTACTGGCAAACCTGAACAAAAAACAACAGGTAGGTGATAAAAAACCAATCCAGTAAAGAAGAGAAAATGGGCCTGCACGGCCTTCACCAGCGGAACACCGAATTATTCTTCCTTTATTTGATATCAGGAAGCCACTCCGCCTTGAAAACGTTTTGATTGGTATAGAACTTTCGGGCGGTTTGAACGAGGATTTCCGGTGTCAGATCCTTCAGGCGCTGAGGATAGGTCGTGATCCTCACCGGGTCGGTCCCGTTCAGGAAGGCATTCTGAAGTCCTGTGAGCCAGTAATTGTTGGTTTTGATGTTCTCTTTGTAATGTTCGAGAGCCGGTTCGCGGACACGCTTCAGGTCATCGGCGGTGATTCCACCGTCAACTTTGGTGCTTTCGATCAATCTCAGAAATGCAGTATGTACCTTCTCAATGTTATCGGGGCTGCATGGGAATTGCGACTGGATCGTAAACTCTTCCCTCGGGTATTTTGCTATCGCTCCATTGCATCCACCTCCAAAAATTGCGCTCATCTTCTCGCGAATGGTGTCGATGATCTTATTGGATATGCCGATGGATTTGACCATCTGAGGCCGACCCATGTGTGCCCATCTAATAATTTGATTGTTAGCCGGTTATAAGGGGCAGGACAAATCGGCGCAAGGTAGTCAGGACGACCGGCCTGTCCACTTATAGGATAAGATAGTGTACATTTCTATTTTCGTCCTTTATTCAATTATCTGTCGCAAAAAATCACCATCAATAATCAACAATTGTACTCTGTTTTCTGCAATTGAACGATGCGAACTTAATTCATCGGAAACCACATAGGTCATCCCTTTTTGTAAAATAAATTTGCTTCCATCTTTGAGTTCGCTCACTAAATCTCCTTCCAAACAATGCACAATATGACCTTTCTGACACCAATGGTCAGCTATATAACCTTTTGAATACTCCACTATTCTAATCCGTAATCCATCAAATTGAGTGGTCTGCCAATACGCAATTCCTGTTTCGCCTTTGTGTTCTGTCTTAGGAATGTCTGACCAATTTATGGTTTGAAATGGAATGTTTTTGTTACTCATTTTTTGATCCTCAGTTTTGTCCGTTGAATTTTCATTTACTTTTTTCTGTAGAAAGGGCGAAAGCAACAGCGGCTTTTGCATGAATTTCAAGGGTATCAAACAATGGTATGGCAGTATCTCTTTGATTGATAAGCAAAGGAATCTCAGTGCAACCGAGAATGATGCCTTCAACTCCCTGTGATGCAAGTCTGTCCATGATTCCAAGGAATTGCTTTTTGGCTTCGGTGGTAAATTTTCCCTGAAAAAGTTCATCAAAGAATGTTTTCTGAATATATTCACGTTCTGTTTCGGAAGGAACGATAACATCAATTCCGTGTTTTTCTTTCAGGCGGTTCTTATAAAAAGGCATTTCCATGGTAGGTTTGGTGCCGAGAAGACCAACTTTTTGAAAATTATTTTCTTTGATCTTTGATGCAGTCGCATCAGCAATATGTATCAAGGGAATTGAGATTTTCATATTATTTCAATTATGGTGAATTTTTCGATTCTGCCCTGCCATTGCGGTTGATTGTTAATAAGGATACCCGCAAACACTTCGTAACCATTGTGGACTATTGCGTTTTAAATCTTGTACCATACACTTTCCGTGGGAAATCACCTTGTGCATATTCGGTTTTTCTTTCCCCCTTTGCAAGAGTTTCGTCTGCATACGCTTCTACCACCTCACCTATGAACAGATTTTTATCGCCTGTTTCAATTATTTGAGTGACCTTACATTCCATATGAGCCACACACTCGTCAATAATAGGAGCCTTTACCTGATGTGCTGATTGGGCAGTTAATCCCGTTTCTTTAAATTTATCCACTTGATACCCCGAATGGAACCCGCAATAATATATTTGCGGTTTTAGCTCAGCAAGCGGAACATTGATGATAAATTCTTTGCTGTTCTTAATCAGTTCAGATGAACAAGAATTTTTCCCGATGGCACAAGCAATAAGTGGGGGTTTCTTTGATATGGGCATACAAAAACTGACTGCAATTATATTTGATTTCCCTTCTATGTCACCGCACGTTATTAAGAAGTGGCGCATCGACCACATAAATTCCAGATATTCTACATCTACTTTCATTTGATGGTTTCCCCCTGTTTTTTTCGGTTAACATTCTTGCATAACCCGTCCGCAAAATCCTATTTATGCTTCCAATAAGGAAACAATTATCGCTTCTCCAAATACAAAAGTAAAACATTTGTTAGTGACCGGAGAGTGTTTTCAGACAACTGGAATGCTAATTGAACAAGGGTCTCTGTCTCGAAACGCTGAAACCCGTAATAGTGTTGGTGGGATATACTTGATTTAAATCAAGAACTACCTGCTTATCAAAGCAGCTTCCAGCAAAGCCATGCTTTGCAAAATAACCCGTTAGTTACTACAAAAGATACTACAAACGATAAAAGCCACTCACAATTTTCATCGTAAGTGGCTCTTTATCAGGCTCTCCTTCCTGTACAAAGTTGCAACTGGATGGCGTTTGTACTGCAGTGCTAACGTGTTCGTTTTTTGAGCTTTCCGTTATTGGTAACGACAACCGACCGGACATTCAGATAAAAATGTCCAACTTTTTTGTGGGGAAGATAAGATCATTTGAAAATTTGGGAATGCTTTTAATTAAGTTTGCAGGTGAACTGTCAAATGAACTGCATATTTTTACGTCGTTCATTCAAAGCATACACTTTCTATCATACGATACCATTGAAAAATATCATTGTTTTTTTACCGGTGCTTTTGTCCCTTTGCTTGTCAGGGCAGCAGAACCGATGGGTTCCGTCAGACACCCATGCCATAAAATGGACGATTGATGACCGCCTCCCGCACACCGACCACATTGAATTGAGCGGCCGGCAGATCTCTGCCGTGATCAGGTATGGTGTAAATGCCGACAGCTCTTTATCCCTTGGCAGGGAAATCGTATGGCCATTGCTGCGGACCATACCAAATAATACGCATGCCAGTTTAATCCGTTCATTTAACCTTGACCCGGCCACCCTGCTGGTTGTCAATAACAAATTGCTGCTGCACGAGAAGGTTTATGAAATTATCCTGGATGGAAAAATCACTGTAAAAAGCAAATTTGACGGAAATATAGACCTTGCCAGGACACTCTTTCCATCGACCACCCTCCCGGCTTTCTGTGAAAAATATGAACTGAAAAATACCGGGCAAAAAATGGTGACATTGGAGATCCCGGACGTTAAGGTACTGAGCACAACCGATCCTTTTACAGGGATCGACGGAAGCTATCGTGTTGTTACCGGGTTGGTCAACCATGGGGTGTTCCAGCTTAAGCCAGGAGAAACAGCCCGGTTTTACCTCTGGTTCACCGCATTGAAAGAAGGCCAGGATATCATCGCGGCCGATGTTGAAAACGAGTTGGTAAAGCGAAATGCACTGATTTCAGAATTTTCGGACAACCTTGTGCTTGAAACCCCCGACCCGGTTTTAAACACTGCTTTTTCCTTCGCCAAGATCCGTGCGGCCGAAAGTATTTTCCAGACCAAAGGCGGACCCATGCACGGGCCGGGGGGACTAAGGTATTATGCTGCGATCTGGGCCAATGATCAGGCTGAATACATCAATCCATTCTTCCCATACCTGGGATATACATACGGAATCGAATCCGCATTGAATGCATACCGGCACTTCGCGCGATTCATGAATGACGCTTACACCCCCATTCCCAGTTCGATCATTGCTGAAGGGACCGACATCTGGAACGGGGCCGGAGACAGGGGTGATGCGGCCATGATCGCCTATGGAGCTGCCCGGTTTGCACTTTCACAGGGAGACGTTGATATCGCTGAAGAACTCTGGCCCCTTATAGTTTGGTGCCTGGAATATAACCGGCGGCATCTGAATGCGGGGGGGGTGGTCACATCCAACTCGGATGAACTGGAAGGGAGGTTTCTTTCCGGGGATGCCAACCTCTGCACCGCATCCCTGTATTATGACGCACTGATCTCTGCCGTGTATCTCGGCAAATCCCTGGGGAAAGAACCTAAAAAGCTTCAATCGTATAAGAAAGAGGCGGAAACACTCAGGGAAAACATCGAAGGATACTTTGGGGCCGATCTCATGGGATTTCACACATACCGTTACTATGAAGGCAATGATAAGCTGAGGGCCTGGATATGCATCCCGCTTACCGTCAATATTTTCGATCGCAAGCGAGGGACCATCGATGCACTTTTTTCCCCCGAATTGTGGACTGCCGACGGTTTGGCCTCCCAGGCCGGGGACAAGACATTCTGGGACCGCTCCACGCTCTATGCCCTCAGGGGCGTATTCGCGGCCGGGGATACTAAACGCGGCCTCGAATACCTCCACTATTATTCAAACCGAAGGCTGCTTGGAGAACACGTTCCCTATCCTGTTGAAGCCTATCCCGAGGGCAACCAGCGTCACCTGTCTGCCGAAAGCGGTCTTTACTGCCGGGTATACCTGGAAGGCCTGTTCGGGATCCGCCCGACAGGACTCAATTCCTTCACACTTGATCCACACCTTCCGGAAGGATGGAAATTTATGCAAATCAGGAATGTTTCAGGATTTGGAAGGAAATTCGATCTTGAGGTGACTTCCCATAGTGGTAAAAGAAGGATCCTCGTTAAAAAGACAGGTAAAATCATTCTTGATAAAGTGCTCAGGGACGATGAATCTGCAACGGTCATTTTTTAGAAAAAACAACACTCCATGAAAAAAGTACTGATAACAGGCACGGTCCTGGTGATGATGTCCCTCCATTCCATCTACGGCCAGAAATTCGGGGACCTTGCAGCAATTCCGCCGATGGGCTGGAACAGCTGGAATAAATTCGGATGCGAGATCAATGAAACGATCATCCGGGAGGTGGCAGATGCAATGGCCAGCAGCGGGCTCAGGGATGCCGGGTACAACTTCCTGGTGATCGATGATTGCTGGCAGACAGGCAGGGATTCGAACGGAACCGTCCTGGCTGATCCGAAGCGTTTTCCCTCGGGAATGAAGAAACTCGGAGAATATATCCATTCAAAGGGTCTGAAATTCGGCATTTATTCCGACGCGGGAACCGCAACCTGCCAGGGAAGACCCGGAAGCAGGGGCTATGAGTTCCAGGATGCCAGAACATATGCTTCCTGGGGAGCAGATTACCTGAAATATGACTGGTGTGCCCACGGGAAGCAGAATGCCGAAGCCTCTTACACTATCATGCGGGATGCACTGTACAAGGCAGGAAGACCAATGGTTTACAGCATATGTGAATGGGGTACCAATAAGCCGTGGGAGTGGGGAAAAGACATCGGTCACCTGTGGCGAGCAACCGAAGACATCATCAACTGTTTCGACTGTAAAAATTACTGGGGCGGGCTTGGTGTTTTGCAGATCATCGACCTGATGGCCGATCTCGGCAATTATGCCGGGCCGGGTCACTGGAATGATGCCGATATGCTCGAGGTGGGCAACGGCGTGCTTACATTCCCAGAAGAGCGCCTGCACCTAAGCATGTGGGCCATGTTCTCCTCGCCCCTGATGGCAGGTAACGATATAAGGAACATGTCGAAGGAGACCATTTCCATCCTGACCAACCCGGAGGTGATCTCAGTTGACCAGGATAAACTGGGGATCTCCGCCATCCGGTGGATGAAGTACGGCGACCTGGAGATCTGGTTCAAGCCCCTTGACGGTGGTGATTTTGCCTTCTGCCTGATCAACCGTGGCAAAGAGACTGTGCCGTTTGACCAGGATTTGAAGACAACCATCAAAAAGGTCTATACCATTGATGATTCATTTATCGTAAGGGATCTCTGGAAACACCTGGTGATCGGAACCACAAAAGAAAACCTGAAGGGAATCCTAGAGCCCCACGATGTAATACTTGTCAGGCTCCAGCGGAGCAATGCTGCGGGGAAATAACCAACTCAGCTAGTTCTGTAAACGGGGAAAATGCTCCTGTTGACTGGAAAAATCGGAGTTCCTGATCACCCTCTGCCGATTTTCGTTGACCACCATATCTTCTTGTCAGTCAACAAAGAGAGGTGGTCAGATTACTCCGGCGAAGTCTGGTCAAAGTGTCCGGCTTGTCCAGTGTATTTCTGGTTTACATCATGGTCAGCCTCCGGCGCCGATTCAGCGCATACGAAAGCATGGGCGATTTATTTCGGAAAATAGAAACAGAGATATTGGAAACTACCCTGACAGAAAGACTCTGGGGCCTTTTCGTCGAATTGCAAAACTCTATTCTACAAGTCATGGGGATTAGTTTTGATGACCTGATCCAGATGATGCTCTGTAATGAACAGGTTGAAGAAAAAATGATCGGGATACTTATGGAGATGAAAAGTTGGTCTCAACACCAAAACTTGGAAATGTCTATGCATACTCCTGAATATCAATGCTTAAATTAGTGCGAAACTTGAGTAATATTTTCGCCTGTATTGTTCTGGAAATAATTTGATACGCCACCCCATCCAGGAATACTACTTTAGGGTAGAAAAGGGAATGAGGACTCACAGAGTTGTGGATTATCCAAAGAAGAAACTAACGTCCCTACTCTGATTATTGCTTTATTCTTATGTGGGGGTAATGACTCAGAGGGAGAGCCAGGTAGTAGTTTAATTTCTAAGTTAAAGGCTGATTGCAAATTCCCTTGGGTTTAATATCAACTCACTCTTTTTCAAAACCGAATTACTATGGTAGCAGTATAACATATCATCAGGTAACCCATCGATTTTATCAATAAAGACAGCACATTTCATTTTGTCAATGAATTTGCGAAAATATTTTTTGGTAAAATAAACATCACGATAGAGTTCGTACGTGCAAGTCGTTTTAATCTCAAAATATTTTCTTGATGGCTCAAAAGTAAATCCCTTATAAGGGATTTTCAATATCCTGTCTATCTCATTTTCAAGATTTAACACAAGGTTCTCAAAATTAATAGCCTCAGAAAAATTGATTGTCAGAGTATTACCATTTTCTTGAAGAATTGATTCAAATTTTGAATGGTGACGAATTTTGTCGGATAACCTACTCCGACTAAAATGATGAAAGAAATGATTTATATGGCGGTACCCAAACGGAGATCCAGGATTCACATTGAGAAATAGATTCATCCTCCGTGGAAAGTACTTGTAAGAAATGCTACAATGCCCAATAAGAGTGCAGCCATTAATGATCCACACTAAGCCATCTTTACCATAGAACGCTTCTCTTTGCTCAACCTCATTTACTTCTATGGCTGAATTTTGAACTTCAATGACCACTCCGTTATGTAATTTGATATCCGCTCGGTGCGAAATCCCTGTGCTTTCGTCAACCATCTTAACTTCTCTGCATTCTTCTGGAAATTGATTTTGCCAGCCTATATGCCAATCCGAAATCGGCTCGTACCAACTGTCACAATCTTTTTTTGAAATATGCCTAAAATGATGAACATTAAAATTGCCACATGCAGGAATAACAGGATTATTGCAACACTCACAAAATGCATGTTCAATACCCTTCCGTGCTTCAACTCTTTTATTGTTACTGATAGCGTATCTCACTTCTTCAACTGTTACCCTTGAGACAACAAGAATACAAAGATAAGAACCCAGTCTCTCTTATGTAACTCTTTTTTTAAGCAGCTTCAAGTTGTGCAATCTTCTTCTTTAGTTGATTGATTTTCATTTCTTTGTATTTTTGCTGATAATCTTCCAATGCTTTAGGGTTGAAAGCTT
>CAIYES010000027.1 GCA_903925275.1 uncultured Bacteroidales bacterium | reverse complement strand
ACAAATGGTTCGAGGTGGTCATTAACCTGGATTGCAAGTTCTCTGGTTGGAACAAGTACTAAACCAATACCATTACGGTGCTGGGTAAGCTGTTGAAGCATAGGGATACCAAACGCAAGCGTTTTCCCGGTTCCGGTTTGTGCCAGTGCCACGATGTCAGTTTTGTCTCCAAGCAGCAGGGGGATCACCTTTTCCTGCACGGGCATCGGGATTTCAAAACCAAGGTCAGTCAGGCCAAGAATAATATCCTTGCCGATACCCAATTCTTCAAATGTACTCATGTTCTGTTTTTATTGTGTGCTTTCGGGATTTCCGGGATGTGCTCAAACCAGGTGAAACCTGATAGAAAGGCCTGCCATAGGCAAAATGCCTGTTGATTGTGCGGGTGGGAAATGTTAATTGTATTTAGGTGACCTCAAACACTGATTATTAAGCGGCAAAGATACGCCTTTATTTCGAATTTCGGATTTCGTATTTGGAATTGCTGTAAGGTGGGGGGAATCCGATGATAATGTCCGATTGGACATCGTTCCCGACCGGTAACGATAGCGTATTAATCGGAGAAAGGCCTGGTGTGGGGACTTGCCATGGCATGTCCCTACGGGCAACATATTTTGTAGCCCATTACAACTTTGTTTTCTGTGATTATCGAGCCATAATAAACAGGTGTGAATCACAGGTTCATGCATAACTGGCATAATTGTTTTCAACAGACATGGAGTTGTCCGTATTATCAAGGATTAGGAATCCTGCCTGATTAATTAAATTCAGGAAGTCCTGTATTCCCATAATTAAGTTGATCCTCAGGTAAATCAGATGTGGGAAACAGGAACTGCACGGCCAAAATATCAGCATATTGCAGGACAATTCTATCCCATGGTACGGTTGTGGTCAATTAAAAAAATGACATTAATTCTCAATTGGAAAATTATTATATTTGAGCCATGAAAATGTATAGTTTTTTTTTTGAATAATGGGATATATTAAAGTATAAAATTCCTGAACTATTAAAATAAAGCCAAAGAAACATTGTTGTCAAAACCAGGGCCGACCACCCGATGTGATAAATAATTTTTTAACAGGTGAACCTGAAACCACTCGAAAACAGGGGCGGATCCGAAAAACCTGATGACTAGGACTACTTAAAACTACTTTTAATGAAAAAACTAATTACATTATCCATTTTACTCTCCTTATTTGGATTGAGCAGTGTATTTGCACAAACCCCGGCCATCGGCGACAACTACCAGGGCGGTAAAGTAGCGTATATTTTGCAGCCCGGCGACCCGGGTTATGTGCTTGGTCAAATCCGCGGGTTAATAGCCGCCCCAAGTGACCAAAGCTCAGGCATTCGATGGAATAATGGAACTAATGTTTCCACCGGTGCACTTGGACAACACTTAGGTACTGGAAAAGCAAACACTGACCTCATTGTTGCGGTCCAGGGAGCAGGCAGTTATGCTGCAAAATTGTGTGATAACCTGGTGTTAGGTGGTTATGATGACTGGTATTTACCCTCCATCGATGAGTTATCGAAACTATATTTAAATAGGGCAGCAATTGGTGGTTTTGCACCTGATTTCTATTGGTCCTCTTCTGAAACGAATGCGACCATGGTTGAAAGTCTATTTTTTCCTTCCTATAATATTTCTGGCTGGCCAAAGAATTATACCTACAATGTACGGGCTGTCCGGACCTTTATTGTGTCACAATCTTCGCCTGTCCCCACTCTCTCCCAATGGGGAATGATCATTTTTACCGTTCTTTTGCTTGCAGTGGGAACAGTCTATGTGAGGAGGAGGCAATTGAACGCGTAGATCATTTGGTGTCTTGCCCTGAGATAGGTTGACCATAAATCAACCGAAAAATACAACGAAATAAAATAGTTTTACGGGTAAAGAGGGTTTTCTCAGAAGACCTCAAGCGATCAATTGTATTTGAATATGAAAGAGGTATGTTAAAAATATGATTCTAAAAGGTTTT
>CAIYES010000026.1 GCA_903925275.1 uncultured Bacteroidales bacterium | reverse complement strand
CGATCTCCTGATGGAACTCATCGCCTTTCAGGTTCATTCAGATTCTTGCAACAATCTGACCTGAATGTTTGCTTAAAATTTTCTACTCCGCATGATCCCTACCGGCAAATTTCATTTACTCACTGCGGCCAACAGCGCTGCTTAAAACTAATCAACTATGAAAAAACCGATCATGAATCCGGAACTTGCCCAGGAAGACGGCAAAAATTACGAAAACAGAATCCCGATGCGCTTCTGGGCAGAAGATGACCTGCCAAGCCAGAAACTACTGCTTAAAGGCAATGGCAGCTTGTCAGACGCAGAACTCTTAAGTATCATCATTGGCTCAGGTGTTTCCGGGGAAAACTCCCTTGATATTGCCATGAAAACCCTGTCAATCTGCGGAAATAACCTATGCGAATTCTGGAAGTTCAGCGTTTCAGACCTTCAGAAAATAAAAGGCATCGGTGAGAAACGTGCCGTGAAGATTGCTGCCATGTTTGCTCTGGCCCGTCGCCGGAATGAATCAGAAGTTATCTGCAAGAACAAAATTTCAAAGAGCCAAGATGCCTTTGAAATCTTTCATTCCCTGATGGGCGACCTTCCTTATGAAGAATTCTGGCTCCTTTTGCTGAACAGGGCAAACAGGGTTGTCAGGAAAGTCAAGATATCCGAAGGCGGGATTTCCGGGACTGTCGTTGATCCGAAAAAAATCTTTCAGATTTGCCTGGAACAGCATGCAACCTCAATAATTCTCGGGCACAACCACCCCTCTGGGGCAGTCACACCAAGTGAAGCCGACAATAAAATCACCAAAAAGATTAAAGATTGTGGCTTACTGCTGGATGTTGCTGTCCTGGATCACATAATTGTCGGTGATGACCGGTTTTATTCCTTTGCTGATGAAGGTACTTTATAGCAATTTTGCCCCGGGAAACCGGGGCATTGATATTTAATTATACCGTCAGAATTTTAGAATGTGTCGTTATAACAGCCAAATTTTTTATTATATTTGGTGTTTTCAAAATTAAAAGTTAATAAATTAAAATAAAGAAGACCGAAACATCTATTTAGCTCTTACGTGAAACGACTTCGAACTTCATATATAATTCAAGCATTGGGGAAGAATAAATTTGGCTAGATTGGGTCAGGGATGGGTTTTTATGATTCTATCCCAACCTAAAAAAATTCCGCCTTTTAGGTGACCCGACTAAGGAAGAGTTCAAGTATTTTTAACTTTTAAAATTATCATTATGAAAAAATACGCAATAATTCTAGCATTATTTCTTTTAACTGCGGGTTTTACCCAGGCATCAGGGACCTTACATCTTAGGCTCCAGGATCAATATCATGTGTCAACTGACACATACACAGTGGATGTCATTTTATATTATCAGGGCAGCCCATTAGGTACACCTTATTCGATCACTGGTGCAACTGTATCTTATCCGAATCAGGATATAAATCTTTACGGAGTGCCTAATGATATAAGTGCCAATCTATATGCTTATCAAGTTGTCGTGTATAAAAATGGTTCATGGGCATATCAAGGATATGTTAGTCCCGGGCTGTTCAATACAGCATATTGGTTTGCCAATGATTTCTCCAAAACTTGTTCTTTCTAACTAAATTTAAAGGGGCAAAATATCGACGAATATCGATATTTTGCCCCTTTATTTGTGAACTTCCCTCCAGCACTTTAATTTTGTCTTGGTTTAGATTCTTTGATGAAAGGAATAATCTTTCTGTTTCTGATTTTGCCATGCTCATTATTCCCACAAGGAGAATGGAACCAATGGCGATTTGCGAACTTCACTGGACTTGATTTTAATTCTCTTCCACCAATCCCTGTATCAAATTGTGCGATGGTAGTTTCGAATGCTCCTGCTTCCGTTTCAGATTCAGTTGGTTCATTATTATTTTATTCTAACGGGAATGTCGTTTGGAATAAAAATAATGTAGTTATGACAAACGGGACATTATTAAATAATTATAGCGGCAATTCGCAAGAATGTTTTTCTGTACAAAATTTAACAGAACCCTTAAAATATTTTCTTTTTACTTTAGGGACTTATAATCAGTTTCTCTATCCTCCAGGGTTATATTATTCAATAATTGATATGAGTCTGAGTGGTGGATTGGGAAGTGTAGTTTCCGGAATGAAAAATATAGCCGTCCCAAACGCACAAAACACGTGTAATTGGATTACCGGAACAAGACATCACAATAACAAAGATGTTTGGCTTGTTGTACGCAACATTTCTCCCAATTCATATCTGTCATACAAAATTACTGAAACCGGCATTGATCCTAATCCGGTAGTGAGTACCTCTTTAGTTACTCCTAACCCCCAATCCACGACTGGAAAATATAATGCCGCAGGAGTCACTAAAATTTCTCAGGATGGGAAATATTTGGTTACAACCTACAGATGGGACTCCCTTCTGGAGGTTTGTAATTTTAATGATCAATCAGGCTTGGTGACTCCAAAATTCAAAATCAAATACAGATACAATAATTTTCCATATATCTTTTACGATGCTGAATTTTCGAAGAAAGCTAATTTCCTATACTGTGTACTTCATCATGAGGAAAATCTTCCATATCCGCCCTTATTAGTACAGTTTAATCCAGGTATTAATGATTCTGCAACATTCATCCTTACCTCAACAATCATAGATTCTCTAAGTTTTATTCGTGGTTCTCTACAGTTAGCCGGGGATGATAAGATTTATGTAACCAGAAATATAAGTATTGATTCAATTTCGGTAATCAACTTCCCCGGGTTACAAGGCCCCTCATGTTATTTTCAAAAAAATATTATCCAACTGAATGGAGCAAGCCCTCATGTCTTTCCTCAATTCCTACAAAAATATAAAGCCTATTTAGATTTTTCAGGTTCTAGCTGTACAGGAGATTCCCTTCATTTTTCCGGTGATATTTGGCCACCTGGGGATACGATTCGCTGGAATTTCGGTGATCCGGCATCGGGAGTGTCGAATATTTCTTATCTTGCATCTCCTGCTCATCTTTATACCGGTCCCGGTACCTACACGGTGGCACTTTACGTGCGGCATAATGACAACCGCACCGATACGACATGGCGAACCATCACCATATACTCAAGTCCTGCGCCATCTCTAGGTCCCGATGAGACCATATGCACCGGCAATTCGGTTACGTTCGACGCTGGGTTCTGTTCCGGATGCGGGTATGAGTGGAAAAATGTCGGTTCAGGCCTGATTGTTAGCACCAACCAGACATTCACAACCGGAATAGCAGGCACCTATTGCGTGAATGTCACAAACGGCAATGGATGCACCGGACAAGACACAGTTCAGCTCATCACGACCCCGGTTCCCCAAGTCACCAATACCCCTTTAACAAAATCCATCTGTTCGGGAGAAAGCACCAATATTTCGCTGACTTCGAATGTGCCGGGTACCATGTTCCACTGGATCGCTTCACTTTCTTCTGGGAATATCACCGGCTTCAGCACGGACTCCGGTCTGGTGATCAACCAGGTTCTCTCCAATACTTTGCCCACATCGGGTGTTGTAATTTACTCCGTTACTCCCAAGGTAGGTAACTGTTCCGGTACTCCAGTCGATTTTGTCGTAACGGTGAACCCGGGAGACTCAGCTAAGGTATCCATAACGTCATCTGCCAATGTCGTTTGCTCCGGAACTCCGGTGACATATACGGCAACTCCGACCAACCCTGGAACAACACCTGTTTACCAGTGGAGGGTAAACGGACTTAATACCGGAAGCAACAGTCCTGTGTTCAGTTATGTTCCCGCCAACGGAGACCAGGTACAATGCATCCTTACCTCTTCGATATCAGTCTGCATTTCGAATAATCCTGCGTCATCGAACACGATTACGATGACAGTACTGCCGTTGCTTCCTGTCTCTGTTTCCGTATTGGCGTCTGCCAATCCGGTTTGTGCAGGCACCTCCGTCGCTTTTACTGCCGCTCCCTTTAACGGGGGTTCTGCTCCTGTATATCAATGGAAGGTGAACGGGATTCCGGCAGGAACCAACAGCCCGGTTTATACTTATGTTCCTCTGAACAACGATGTTGTTACCTGTGTGCTTACCTCGTCCGAGACCTGCACGGCTGGCAATCCTGCTACCGCTCCCCCGGTTACCATTGCGGTCAGTCCCAATCTTCCGGTGAGCGTATCGATATCGCCCTCGTCAAATCCTTTCTGCATCGGTACTTCAGTTACATTTACCGCCACCCCTGGCAACGGCGGCACGCCTCCCTTCTACCAGTGGAAAATAAATGGGGTAAATGCCGGCGTCAATGCCCCGGTCTATACCTATAACCCGGTTTCAGGCGATGTCGTTACCTGCCTTCTGACCTCGTCGCTTCAATGCGTTTCGGGCAACCCGGCTGTATCGAATGTCGTTACTATGACCGGCAATCCCGGTTTGCCTGCTTCGGTTACCATTGCAGCCAATCCCAACCCGTTTTGCCCGGGATCTCCGGTTATTTTTACTGCGGCTCCTGGAAACGGAGGATCGTCGCCTGCCTATCAATGGAAAGTGAACGGGGTCAATGCCGGGACCAATTCTCCGTCATTCACCTACAATCCGTCAGACAATGACAGTATCCGCTGCGTAATGACCTCCAACCTGGTCTGCGTGTCATGGAACCCTGCCGTCTCAAACAAGATCATCATGAGCGGATCCCTGGTGCCACCGGTATCCTTGAGCCTGTGTTTCGACAGCGTAACGACCGTTGGCGCAAAGCCGTTCAAACTGAAGGGCGGTCTTCCCCTCGGAGGAACATGGTCCGGTCCCGGGGTCAATTCCCTGACCGGGATATTCAATCCGGCTGCAGCTGGAACCGGGATGAAGACGATCGTTTATACCTACACCAATGTTTACCTATGCAGCGCAGGCAAGTCGAAGACGATCGTGGTTCAACCCATTGCTGTATTTTCCTGCGGTAACACCCTGACCGACATCCGGGACACCAAGATTTATCCGACCGTTCATATCGGTACCCAATGCTGGATGGCGGCCAATCTGAACCGGGGGATGCAGATCACCTCTTCACAGGTTCAGTTCGACAACTGTGTCGATGAAAAGTACTGTTACAGCAACAACTCGGTGAAATGTTCGAAGTACGGAGGTTTGTATCAGTGGGACGAGATGATGAGATACGATAACACACCGGCAGTGCAAGGGATTTGCCCTCCCGGATGGCATGTTCCCACGGATAACGACTGGACAGTCCTGTTCAATTTTTACAACGGCAACGGATTTGCCGGCAAACCGCTCCAGGACACGATCATCTCAGGGTTCAGGGCATTGACCGGCGGGGTTTTTTATCTCAACTCAAACTGGAGCTATGCCGACTTTGCTGTGCTGTTCTGGACATCGACTCCTTGGGGATCCACCAAAGCCCTTTCACACGGAATGAACATCTACAACTTCTCTGTTTCCTTGTATCCTTCCTCAAGGGCAAATGCTTTTCCTTTGAGGTGTTTGCATGACTAGCATCTTCTCAAGTAATTACTTAAAACGGCATTTTATATTTGGACTGAACAATTCGATATAGTGTTCAAAGCATACGATAAACTGTTCAATATCAGATTGTTCATTTTCTGTCTTTAGAATTAACTTTTTTATTGATCAAAGCTTTCAGATGCTGCTGGTAACTTGGAAATTCTTAGTTTTGACCTCCATATTGATTAGCCTTATTTATGAATGAATAGGAAATTATGATTAATCAAACAATTTTTTTTAATGTCCTACCAAAGACCATACGAGCTTCCTGAAGGAAAGAAGGCAAAAGATCCCCTCTTTTATGAGATGGGAAGTTCCGTTCTGAAAAACAAACAGGGAATAACGGATCCTAATATGGCAGCCGAAGAAGAAACCATTGGGTTCATCAAAGCCCAGGTGATTTTCACAGAGAAATTGTCGAAGAAAACAAAGTTCAATGAAAAATATATTCAGGACATTCACAAGACTGCTCTGAGTCACATTTATCCATTTGCGGGAATCTATCGAAATGTGAACCTTTCAAAGGCAGGCCATCATTTCCTGCCATGTGCTTTTATTGCAAGGGGAATGAATTATCTGGAGCAGGAATTTTTATTAAAATTACCTGCTGATTATGAAGATGAAAAGAAGCTGATTGAAGATATTGCCATCGTCCATTGTGAACTCATTCATATCCATCCTTTCAGGGAAGGAAATGGAAGAACTTCCAGGATTTTTGCCGATTTAATGGCAAATAGAGCAGGATATCCATCCCTTGAATTGGATAAATTCAGAAAAGAGAATTATTCTCAATATATTGAAGCCTTGAATAAAGGAGATGATAAGGATTATTCGGGAATGGTAGAAATTATCGGGAATTTGTTTCCAGCTTCTTAAGAGCTTCCTTTTTAATGTGGGCTTCCGTCTTTTTATCAAACCGGATTCCTTCAATTTTCGCTGAAGCTATGGCATTGCTGAAAATTATGTCGAAGGATGGTTTATTAACAGGTCTGCTTTTCATATCACAAAGATAACGAAAATTGTTCTTATTTCATGTATTTTGGCAACTTTTTTCTTTTCAATCCCGCCAAAGAAGAAAGTTGCAAAAAAGAAGGGCGTTGGCCAGCGCACTTTATTAAACTCGAAATTATCGCAAAGTTACCTGCGAAAAATCCGCTATAAAAGCTGTAAAACTGTAAAGGGCGACCTCCATATGGAACTGTCGCTCTTCGAGTATATTCAGATTGGCAGTCAATCTGACCTATACCCTTGACATTATTTATTTTTCTCGGTATTCACTTGGGCAAAAATTTCATTTTAACCAGGTGGGCCAGAAACCTATATAAGACTACAGGGCAGTAGCAACATTTATGAATAATTCACAAATCTATGCAGCCATCACCGAAAAGATCATCGCTAACCTTGAAACAGCCGGAAGCTGGATGAAACTCTGGCAGGTTCCGTCACCGGTAAGCATGAATGGCCACTACTACCGGGGCATCAATCGCCTGGTACTTTCTTCAGATCCTTACAAGAGCCGTGTATATGGCACGTTTCAACAGATCCGTGCCAATGGCGGACAGGTTCGCAAGGGCGAAAAATCCACCATCGTGATATTCTGGAAGAGTTCGATCGAGAAGGACGAAACCACCAGCGAGACAAAGAAGATGTTCCTTCTGAAATTTTACCATGTATTCAACTCCGAACAGGCCGATTTTGATGAGCAGGGCATAAAGAAGGTTGCCGAGCTCCAAAACCTTGTTACCGAAAAGGTTAACTCCGAACACCTGGAGGCTGAAGCCATCATTGAAGGCTTTGAAAACGGTCCTGACATCCATTATTCCGATAAAGATGATCGTGCCTACTATTCTCCGGTTGCCGATCTGATCTCAGTACCGGACAAGAAGTATTTCAAAAATTCTTCAGCTTTTTATCGGGTGATTTTCCATGAATATGGGCATGCCAGTGGACACCCCAAACGACTCAACCGTTTTGACGGAATGTCGAACAGCTTCGGCGATATCCCATATTCTAAAGAAGAACTGGTAGCCGAACTTTGTTCATCATTCCTTGCCGGTATTGCACACCTTGACCTGGATATCCGCAACTCAGCCGCTTACATCAAGGGATGGGCATCGGCGCTCCGTGACAACCAGAAATGGGTCATGTGGGCTGCTGCAAGAGCTGAAAAGGCTGCCGACCATATCCTGGGCAATGTTCCCGCTTTCGCTTCAGAAGAAAAAACCACCGCAGAAGTGACCAGCGAGGTTCCGGTACTGGAACCTGCCATGGAAGATTTGCCCTTTTAACTGAAAAATTATTCAACAGAGCCATCCAGGGAAACCTGGGTGGCTTTTTTCATTCATTTTAAAACCTAAACAAATGAGAAATTATGCAAAGTATGCCGGTGATCCAAGACAGATCACAGCCCGGTTCCCCAGTAAATGCCATACCTGCGGCAAACCAATAAAAAAAGGTGAATCAATCATCTACTGGCCAAACGGCAAACATGCCGGTCATTTGGCTTGTGATGAAGCTGATTACCGCAATTCGTTAGCTTCCTTTGAAGACGAAGAGAGGTATAACGGTCAATACTGTTAATCTTGAAAACGCAGGCCGATCCGGGAAACCGGATCGGCTTTTTCTGTACTCGTTGGGGCAAAGACGCTTTTTTCTTTGATTCCTGGACAAAGAAGAAAGCTCAGCAAAAAAGAAATCCCTTCCGGGCAGCTTTTGAAGGAAAAGCAAGCAAAACCCCACGCACAGTTACTCAAAATTCGCAGCAAAGTTAAACTCATGAAAATCTTTTTCGCTAAGAGTGACCGCCTGAAGGCACCGTCACCCTTCGGGTTCATTCAGATTTTGAAGGTAAAATCAGACCTGAACTCTTGCTTAAAATTTTCATTCCGTTTGTTCCCGTTGGCATAAATTTTTTCTTAAACCCAGGCGAGCCAGATGCCTAAAAAAGTCTCTAGGGCAAGAGCATAACACAATGACAAAGATCACCGCACCAGTACAGAAGCCAACCAATGGCGGAGCATCCAAGGAAGAAACCGCAGTTCTTGCAGCCGTCAAAACGGTTCTTAACCCTGAACAGAACAAAACCGAAGAAAAAAAGCCGGTTTTGCAGATTGAACCGGAAAAGCCTGTCATTCCCTCTCCGGAGCCAAAGAAGGAAATGACCATGCTGGAAAAAATCCTCAAGGTCGAAAATCTCCAGTTGGTCGTTGAAAAAAGGGCGAAACTGGTCCAGACCCGCTCAGAGCTGGAACGCTTCCAGATTTCCTCCAATGATTTCAATTGTTCCATGAGGCTGAATGACTCAGACGGAAACGTCTTCACCACCAGCTTCACTCCCGGAATCAAGAAAGTCATTGATTTTCTCAAGTCATCATTCGATGCAAGCATCACCGATGTAGAAAACAAGATCACTTTCTAAAGCCTTCGGTTTCATTCAGCGATCTGGGTGTTCAGTCGAAAGACTGAACACCTTTTTTTATAGTCGTAAAGCCAGGAAGAAAATAGTGTCCTTTATTATTCATGTGCGCCATTGTAGTATTGCTTCATGAATTCAAGCTTAATACGATTGTGGGATGTTTTAGAGATCATGGAATCTATGGATGGCCAGGGAAAGCCTGTCAGATTTCAGCTAAAATATGTTACCGCCGACAAAACGAAAGGCACCGGCGGAGAGATCATTGAGCTGAAAGACGCCTGCAAATGCTCAGTAAGAACAAAACAGGGAAAGGAAATTTTCTCGGCAAAACAGAACTTTCCAACCAATGACCGGGTTACGAAAGATCCCAATCATTGGGTCAATTCAACAAGGAATTGCCTATTGCCCAATGGACAAAAACGAAAATTGCATATCCGGCTGATCATCGAATTCAATAACAAGAAAGTCTGCTACTGATGAAACGAAAAATCGTT
>CAIYES010000025.1 GCA_903925275.1 uncultured Bacteroidales bacterium | reverse complement strand
GTCAGTTTGTTTCAGTTTTTGTTTCAGTTTTTAACTCGGTTTATATAACCTTTATCGCAGTTTCCATCACTGCTGCTAACGCTCAAATTTTGAATGTTTTTTTATTTTGGTCAAAATATTCCCAAAATTCGGACGAAAACCCCCGGTTTTTCATGATTTAATCTTCTTTAAATTTTGCAATAATTATATACTTCCTGTGTTTTAAAGTTAGGGCTGCTATCTTAAAATTCTTAAGTGCCCACTTTCCGAATTCCCAGCCTATCTTTTAACTCATCAATCTCCATTTTCATCCGTTTCTTGTCATCCATGCTGTCCTCCAGCAATGCATTGAGCCGCTTGATAATTTCGGGGAAGGTTTCCCCGTATTGTATCTCCCCTTCGGCCATCAGCAATTTGTCTTCTTCTTCAAACCAGTACGACATCGGAAGCTTCAATGTGTTGCTGATCAGTTGCAACGTCCTTACTTTAAGTGTTTTATTCTCACAGGCTAGTCTGAAACCATCCGGTTTCATGTCCGTGTACTTTGGGATAAAATGCTTAAGGTTAAAATACCTTTTTTCTATTTCGAATTTTATTTTGTTGTATTCCAGCATAATACATTTAAAACGCAACTAAATTATATAAAAACGTAAAATATTAAATTGACAAACGAAATCTGTTATATATTTGCACCCCGCAAAAAAAACGGTTTCCAAACACTAATTCTCTAAAGTATGACAAAGATAGCACATAAAAGAAACATAAAAGAAACAAAAAGTAAGAATTTTCAAAACAAAATACCCATAGACAGGGAGTTACTTATTAAGCTCAATGAAGGTTTACCCCATGGAAGTTTTACCATTATTCGTACTCGTCTCATTGAAAAATATGGTGACAAGGGAGATAAAACCACAACTTATATCAGGTCTGTTCTCAATCCGGATAATCCCAGGAATAACCCGATGATAATCGACGAAGCTATTGCCTACCGTGATGAGCTTGAAGCATGGAAAGTTGCTTTGAAAGCCCGGATTTTCCGCTCCTGAAAATTTTCATCCTCACAGAGATTCCGGATGATCTGTGTTAAAATCCATCTTCCGGCAAAAAAATGAAATCGACCTCGCCAGGTACAAATTCAGAAATGACCCGGAAGTTCATGCTCCGGTAAACCAAATGATCCAACGCAGATGTTTGAAGTAAAATCCCTTGAGGTGTGCCCGCAAACCGGTATCACCTCTTTTGAAATCCAATGGGATCTTGGTCGAGGACTAAGAACCGACCGGGGGAGTTTTATCGATCGTCGTGACGCCGAACACTACATCCGCTCAAGCAAGACAAGCTTTATCCTGATCATGTTCTCCGACTATGTACACAATATCCGGACCCTGCTTGAAAGCGGGCATCATGATTTTTACCGCAAGGATGAAAAACTTCAGGCACTGGAGCGCTGCTCAAAATATGCTCAATGGCTTGTTGATAAAACACTCGAAGAGATATGCAAGGTTATCCTGTCCCTGCAGGCCGATATGCGCAGGATCCTTCCTTCACCCTCAAATGCCATTGCCGGGGCTTGCGAAAGCAAAATCCTGGATATGGTTATCTTCTGTAAAAGGGAATCGGGCATTGCAACTGTTACAGATTCAAAACCCGTTTCGCGGGGTACCTTATGAAGATAACCCAGGATTGCATCCAGAAAATCTTATCAGTTTCCAAAGTCGAAGAGGTTATTGCAGATTTCTGCAAGCTTGAACGAACAGGCGCCAGCCTCTATACCAAGTGCCCGAAATGCGATAAATCGGGTAAGGGTAAAGGTTTGATCGTTACTCCGGCTCAGGGGATTTACAAATGTTTTTCATGCGATTATGGAGGGAAGTCTCCGGTCAACTTCATTATGGAGATGAAGAATATTCCTTATCCAGATGCCATCAAATACCTGGCTGATAAATACCATGTGATCCTGGATTATGAAGAAAAGCCCAGGGGACCTCAAAAGAAAAACGGGAAAAAGGAACCAACCTTCCGCGACCGGCAGCTTTCATCCAGCGGCCTGATGGATGCAGACCAGAAAGCAACCGTGAATGTTGATGAGCATACCAGGAAGGTGGTCGATGTCTTTGAGGCCGGTACCCGCGATCAGTATGGCAAGATCGCACCGGGCGACGATATGATCATCTGGTACTATGACCTGGAAGGCAAACCGGTGATGTTCACAAAACCCAAGGGCAACCGCCAGGAGCACCTGTTCCGGATCCGGTGGCAAAACCCCGACCTGCATCACGACAAGCTCGGCCACCCGATGAAATATACATCGCCTGCCGGATCGGGATCCCACCTGTTTTTTCCGGAACCCATCCGCGAAGCTTATCGCAACCGCAGGGTGATCTCCCGGCTCTTCATACAGGAGGGAGAAAAGAAGGCTATCAAAGCCTGTAAGCATGGTTTGTTGTCGGTGGGGGTAATGGGCATCCAGAATATCGGCCATAACAACAAACTACCCTATGAATTCCAGCTCATCATCCAGGCCTGTAAAGTCGAAGAAGTTGTGTTCCTGCTCGATGCCGACTGGGATGCCCTGAGTAATGATCTCAAACCGGGATCCCGGGTTGATCAGCGGCCCTCGGCATTCTACTGGGCTGTAACCAACTTCCGGGAGTACTTTAAAACATTTATCAACCTGGGGATTTACCTTGAAATCTACTTTGCCTATATCCGCCGTGATCAAACCATCCCCGAATATGAAAAGGGGATTGATGATCTGCTGGCCGGCACCCTGAAGGATAAGGAAAACGACCTGTTCAACGATATCAAGACTGCCATCAATGAAAAGGACGGGCAGGGAAAATACATCCAGCTCAACAAAATCTCTGCGGTCTCCGATTTGAAGCTGAAGGAGTACTGGTGCCTTCAGGATGCCAATGCTTTTGCGCTGAAGTACAAGGATACCTTGCAGAACATCCCGGAATTTTTCATCGGCAAACATAAATGGAAATTCGATGAAGCCGGGAAACTTGTTCCGGCGCAGCCCCTGCAGGAGGATGAGCAGTTTTGGGAGAAGACTTCAAGAGAAGACCGCAAAGGAAATGAATATACCCAGTTCCGCTTCCGGTACGTGTATGCCTATAATTTCCTGCACCGGCGCGGCTTCGGGCGCTTTGCCCTGGATGGCCGCAAATATGCCCTCATCCATATCACCGATAAAATTGTGCAGACCGTTGAACCATACCAGGTACGCGATTATATCATGGAGTTCAGCAAGGCCATTCTGGCTACCAACAGCCGTGAAGATTTCGTTGACGTGATGGATATGCTTTACCGTGGTGGCAAAATGTATTTTGGTGAAGAGTCGCTGGGAAATGTTGATTTTGTCAGACCCAGGTTTGAGTGTGCCGACAAACGGCATCAATACCTGTTTTTTAAAAACAATTACTGGAAGGTCACCGCCGAAGACATTGACCAGAAACCGCTCAACGATTTACAAAATTACGTTTGGCGCGACCGGGTAAATGATTTCGATGCCACCCTGGTTGGCAACGAGATGATCAGGGTAAACCGGATCGACCTGGATTACATCCTGGCCAATAACCTTGACCCCATGGAATACGAACGCGTGATGGGCCAGTTCGATGTTCAATTCACCCTGGAAGCCAAAGAATGTCACTTTGCCCGGTTTATTTTCAACACCGGTGAATTCTTCTGGAACAAGATACAACACCAGAAGAGCCGCAAACCGCTTGATCATGATCGGCGCACGCTGGAAGAGAAATATGAAACCAACCTGCACATGGCCTCAAAGATGACGGCCATTGGCTATTTGTTGCACAAGTATCGCGATAAATCGTGTGAGAAAGCGGTGATTGCCATGGATGGCCGGCTGAGCGAGGTAGGGGAGAGTAATGGCCGGACTGGGAAATCAATCGTTGGTTTTGCCATCGGGGAGGTGGTTCCGCAGGTTTACATCGGCGCCAAGTCGAAGGATTTGGAGCATGACCCATTCCTGTTTGAGGAAGTGACGGAAAAAACAGACAATATTTTTCTGGACGACGTTCGAGCCAACATTGATTTCGAGTTCTTTTTTCCGATCATTACCGGCAAGCTGATGGTCAACACCAAGGGGGTGAAGCGGTTTACCATTTCAGAACGCGACACTCCCAAGATTTTCATCACCACCAACCACGCCATCAATGGCAGCAGCTCTTCCTTCAAGGATCGCCAGGCACTAATCGCCTTCAGCGATTATTACAACGAGGAGTTCAAGCCGGTGGATGATTTCGGAATCAACTTTTTCGATGAGTGGGACGACCGCCAGTGGAACCTGTTCTACAACTTCATGGCCGATTGTCTGAGATTGTACTTCCAGGCAGCCAATAACGGATGGGGGTACAATCACTCCGGACTGATCCAGCCGCCCACCGAGCGCCTCGATCTGCGCCGGCTACGCCAGTTCATCGGTGAGGATTTCCTCTCCTGGGCTGGGGAATATTTCAATGTGGAAGACCCGGAGAGCATCAATTCATCATCGGTACAAAATATGAATGTACCCATCCCCAGGGCTGAATTGTATAACGGCTTCCTGGAGAAGAACAAGAACCAGAGTAAATTTATGACCCCGCATCGGTTCAAGAAAAAAATGCTCTCCTGGTGCGAATATCACAAGGCTCAATTTAATCCTCAGGTGTTTGATAAATTTGGGAGACCTTCAGCAGATGATAAAAGGGGAGGAGTGGAGTATTTTACGATTGCGAATGAAATATTCTCACAATAAATTATAGACCATAATTAATCTAATATTCCATTCTGAATGAAGGACTTATCCATCATAAGTAAATTTAAAACTTTTTATCGATATTTTCCAATTTGATTCAATTACTATATCTTTACAAGTAGCTTAGTTTGATGAAGCTTATATATAGTTATAAAATAACTAATGATTGACATGAATATGCATTGGATAACAATTTTGGGGATAGTTTTAATAGCGGCAGGAACGCTATGTACCTTTATTGGTCAACAAATAATTGCGGATAAAGGAAATAAAGAACTCATAGCTAAATCAGAAAAAGTTGAGAAGCTATCTGAAGACAATATGCGTTTAAACAAAGAACTATTGGATAAATCTGGGAAGGTTGAAAAACTATCTAAGGACAATATGCAATTAAACCGAGAAATCGCCCAATTTAATAAGGAAACCGCAGGGTACATAGCTGGAGATAGTTATTGTGTTGCTGTCTTCGACAAGTTTAATGAAGGATTAGATAATGTGGTCATAACTGTAACAAATGAAGGGAACAATCCTTTATACGAATTGTCAATGACAATCAATGAACTCGATGAAAACTTACATGCTCCGGGGGGAGGAAAATTATTTAAAAATTCCGAAGAAACCTTCAAGGCCCTTCAAAATGATTTTACAGTTTCTTTAGGGATAATTCCTCCAAAAAGAGGAACAATGTTCCCGGCTGAATGGCCTTTTTTCAAGAAAAAAAGTCGAAACTACAATATTACATTTACTTCTAGAGGGGGGGAGTTCACTCAATTATATCGAGCAGCTTTTATAAAGGGACAATGGAGAACTGCCATTAAAGTCTATAAACAGAATATTGATAAACCACTTTACGAAAAGATAGATCCCGATTACCCTCGTGGTGAAAATGGTCAAATTAAGTGGAACTAATGGAATCAAGAGGAACAGATTCCGCGGGCTGAATACACGGATTCTTGCAGAAAACACCCACACAGTGTAAATTCATGACTGTAAGCGGTTCAAAAAGAAAATGATTGCCTGGTGTGAATATCGTCAGGCGAAATTTAATCCTCAGGTAGTTGATACATTTTGTCGGCCTTTGAGAGATGATAAACAAGAAGGAGATAAACATTTTACTGTTGCAAATGAGAGATATTCAGATTAAAATAACTTATGCTGTTCGTTATTCGCAATTTCTTTCTCGTTAAACCGGTCGCCAAACTTTGCTTTCCAGTAAGAATCTAAAATTTTCTTTTGGAGTTTGCT
>CAIYES010000024.1 GCA_903925275.1 uncultured Bacteroidales bacterium | reverse complement strand
GAGGAAAGCTTAACCGGATATCGGATATCGGATATCCCTAACCTCATCGACATTCCTATGTCGAGTGTTGATAACATAAGGCTTCTCCTTTCTATTATTTCTGAAGGTGTCCCTTTTAAACCCAATATTCAGAAGCTGAGTGAAAGAACAGGAATCAGCAGGAACACTATCATTTACTATCTGCATCTGCTTGAAGATGCAAGAGTCATCAAGCAGCTTTATACTGCAGCAAAAGGGATCAGCCGGATGCAGAAACCTCAAAAAATATACCTGGACCACCCTAACCATATGTTTGCACTTACCACAGCCAACACCGGTACAGGCAACCTGCGCGAGACGTTTTTCCTGAATCAGGTTTCCTGCAGGCACAGCGTTACCTATCCCGAATCAGGTGATTTCCTTGTAGATAACATATGGCTTTTTGAGATCGGCGGTAAGACCAAAGGAAAAAAGCAGTTGCAGGACCATCCCGACGCATACGTCGCTGCCGATGATCTGGAATACGGCTCCGGTAACAAAATACCGCTTTGGCTGTTTGGGTTTTTAAAGTAACGGATGGCAGATGGCAGATAGCGCTTTAACAGCGGTATTTGCTAAAACACAGCGTTAAATAAGTTCTTTCCTTTTATGTAAGCAAAAAACTTTCGTAGCTTTACATACGAGAACAATTTTTGCTGATTTCTTCTTTGAAATTTAACTTGAAACCCTTTCTCCATGGCTGACCAGCCTAAACTGGAACGTTTGTTACGTCTGTTAATGATGCTTTCGGGCAGTTTTGGCAACAGTGTTCATGAGATTGCCCTGCGATTGGAAATGTCGGAACGCACAGTTTACAGATATCTCGAAACCCTGCGTGATGCGGGTTTTATCATAACCCGGAATGATAATTTGATCAAGGTAGATAAGGAAAGTCCCTACCTGAAAGATATAAGCGACTTATTGCATTTCACCCGTGAAGAGGCATGGATCTTAAATCGGGCCATTCTGGCGCTTGACGATGAAACCTATATCAAGCAAAACCTGGCACGGAAACTTTACGCGATGTACGATCTGAAAGGCGTTCCCTATCCCGTGGTAAAAAAGGAGAATTCCGAAAAGGTGATCAGTATGATCAGAGCCATTGAAAATAAAAAATGTGTGAAATTGACCGGATACCATTCATCCAACAGCAGCACCGTGGCTGACCGCGTTACCGAACCCTTTGAATTTACATTGAATTACAGTTTTGTCTGGTGTTTTGAACCAGAAAGCAGACAGATAAATTATTAAAAGAGAGCGAGTTAGATACCAATTCAGTTGTAAGGAATTACTTTACAACTGCCGCCGATAGCAAAAACTATTCCGTTACTTTTTATTCCCTCGAAATGGTTATGGCAACTCTCGTATGAAATAAAGCCCTCATGAAACGTTACATCCAACAACTCATCGACGACCTCGAAGAGGCCGCACAAAACCCACCCGCCGCGCCATTTATTGAAACTCCTCCGCATCTTGAAAATTTACAGTTTGCGGCGGAACTGGCGCTGGTTCCGTTTAAACCCATCGCTGAATGGACCGGAATTGACGAAAAGGTTTTTCCGGAAATGTATCTGCTTTCTGGTGATGATGCGGTCAGGGTTAATCAGGCTATACTCAACTTGCTTGAAAGTATCGGGGTTGAAATCGTTGATATCCCCGATGATTTCCCGCCCGAACTACTTTATGACATCCTCATCAGTAATTGGGATGAACCGGTTCAGTATTTAGCTTCTTCAGGGTACGACCTGGAACTTTGTACAGGTGATCCCGAAACTTGCCCGTATGGCGAATTGTGCAGTTGCAGTGCAGGGGAAGACCAGCCCGATGATGAAGAACACCCTGGTGTCACTCCGGTAAATGACGAAGATGAACTCCCGTTTTAAAATGTTGATTTTCTTATTTTGGATATACATGAAGGCTGGAAATAAATTCGAATTGACATCTTAACTTACTTGTAATAACTTAATACCTCGATATCCAGCCGGCTGACTTTGCTCATTGATGCCAGAGAAAAATCGGAAAAATTGATCGATCTATTGTATGCGCCTCACCTCCATAAACGTACCTATATGAAACCTGAAAAGAAAACAAGACCCAAAGAGGCCAAAGTGAATATTTTATTACCTTTGTACAAACGATAGACCCCTTTTTTAGGGGTCTATATAAGTTCGTATTGTAATGCCAAAAGGAACCAAAATATTTGAGCGTCTGCCTGATCATCATCTGGATATATTGAAATTCCTGGATGATCAGGAGTTGTCTGTATTTACCATGGAACAGCTGAGCAAACTGACAGCCATTCCCAGCCCCCACATCAATGAAATTCTGGAGAACCTTGCCCGGAAAAAAATGATTGACAGACTTGAACGTGGAAAATACTGCCGGTATGGATTCAGAAATG
>CAIYES010000023.1 GCA_903925275.1 uncultured Bacteroidales bacterium | reverse complement strand
TATTCCGATTATCTGAAAATAGAGTGGGAAAATTTCCAGGTTTTTGCCGGGAAGAAACCATCGGAAAAACCCAAACCCAGAGCCATTCCTGAATTTAAACAGCTTGCAGGAGTACCTGTAACCCGTATTCCGATTTTAACAGCGCCCCTGGAAATTCAACTTAAGATTCCAACATTGGTGAAATTGCCGGTCATTCAAAAACCGGAGCCCGTCGATTTTCCCGAAGATGCGTTTTCGATCATCTTTTGTGGCGCCAAAGTTTATCTGAATGTTGATCAGGATCTAAAAAATATTGTCACCGGAAAAAAGGGAAAACAAGCCATCACCGACTTTTGGGATCGTGCGAGCAAGACAAATTACAACAGTCTCGTGAACCAGCTTTTGGCAGCCAAATTGCAATTCAACATCAACGATTACGGGTATTTCATGCTGATTCAGGAAGCAGCTTGCAGCATTTATCCTATGCCTGAACAACAGGCTTATCGCAATTTACTTGAATGGTTCCTGATGGTGCGTTCGGGATATGATGCAAGGATAGCTTACAGCGAAAACGAAATCGCCATTTTATTGCCTTCTTATAATACGCTGTATTCAAAAAAATATTTAACCATAAACAATCTTAATTTTTATTTTATCAGCCCCTTTGAGGGAAACGATATCATGACCTATGATAAAAGTTATGATCTTGCCAATACCCCCGTCGATTTCAATATTGCAACACCGATGAACTTCGGGGACAAAGCTGCAAAAAAAACATTGTCTTTTAAATTCAAAGATAAAACATACTCCGTCGAAATTGCCTATGATCCCGGGGTCATTGAATTTTTTAAGAATTATCCGCAGGTCGACCCTGAAGTGTACTTCAATGCTGCCGTATCAATGGATACTAAACAAACCCTTGCAGAAAGCTTCAAACCGATACTTGCAAATTTACCCGAAACGGATGCCGTCAATCTTCTTCTCAGCTTTGTTCAGCACGCTTTTGAATATAAAACCGATCCTGAACAATTCGGACGTGAAAAATTTTTCTTCGCAGAGGAAGTTTTTTACTACCCTGCATGTGATTGTGAAGACCGTGCCGTGCTGTTTTCTCATCTGCTGCGGGATCTTCTGGCACTGAAGGTCGTTGGCCTTGAATCGCCAAACCACATGTTTACTGCTGTGCATTTCAACGCGGAGGCGTTTGGCGATTACGTTACCTATAAAGGCGAACAATATATTGTTGCCGATCCCACCTATATCAATGCACCATTCGGACGAACCATGCCTGAGCAGAGTTTGCAGAATGCAAAAATCATTGTCATGAACAACGCAGGTCAGGAAGCCTTGACCCGCGACAATGCATGGGAAATTGCAATGAAATCAGGCATTATAAAAGCCAGTAATGCACAAAATCTGGTATTCGACAAAACAGGCAATTTCTATGTCACGGGCTTCTTTGCCGGTACGATTACCATGGGTTCATTTACGGCAAAAGGGTTCGTCGATGCCCAATCATATATCGTTGCCAAAATCAGCCCGCAAGGGAAGCTGCTTTGGGCTGATCATATAAAATGTTCCGAGAATGCCGTGGGTTTGGCAGTTGAACAGGATCATGCAGGGAATGTTTTCGTGGCTGGTTCCTTTAATGGTAAGATGGGGGATATGAAATCAGGAAAAAACAGTGATGTTTTTTTAGCGAAATATACGCTCACCGGAGAAAAGATATGGATCAGCAATGCCGGACTTGACACAATTCCTTCCGGAGCAGGGCTGATATATTCGTTGGGATTTGATAAAAAAGGTAAAAAAGAAGATGTCAGGATCGTTGAATATTCTCCCGCCTATGCCGGGTACGGACTCTTCGTGACTGACACTTCCGTTGTTTTCAACGGGGCTATGCAAAACACGCTGGTTCCCGCGACTACCGCCCTGGCTGTGAATGCCTCTGCTGAATTGGATTATCCGGATATGCTCAAGAAAGAATATGACCAATTTGTCACCCAGCAAACAGATCGTGCCGTTGCCGGTCTTTTCGCCATATCGAACATCATAAAAAATGCCGGGATGGTTGTTTCAGGCAAAGATGTTCAAAAAGCTTTCGACAAATATAATCCGGGATTTAAAGCAAAATGTCCGAATATGTACAAGCTCATTGGCAAAGTTAGTTTTATGAAAAATGCCAACAACATAATTACAATCCAGACAGAAAACGGGGGAGATGTTCTTTTCGACAAACTGAAGCTATGTAATAATTCCCAGATGAGAATATCTATATTACCTGATGGAAATGCTCAGGTTGATGCGTTGACCGGGGTTAAAGTCGGCAAAATGATTATCTGGTACCCGCTAAATTATGTGCGTGTTTTCTCAAAAACAGGCGATCTTTTATTTGATTATGACCGTGATCATTCGCAAGCCAGGATGAATTTGAGGAAAGATATTTTAAATTAGTTTTTCAGTTCATTGCTTTCACTGATTTATTCATGAATTTTCACGCTGCGGCTAAATGTGCGGGGTTTCTGTTATTTTCAGTGATAAGCCCTACGCGGAGGTTCACAGTGAAGACAAGTGGTTTCACTGAACAATAGGCAAATTACCATATATTACGATTTCATCAGGTAGAAGTTTATAAGTTAAAAGATTAGATACCATGAACAAGGTGTATGGATTGGTTGTGTTTATTTGTCTTTCTTGTTTTTCTTATTTTTCTTATGCCCAGGAAATTGTGATCAGAGATTACCATTATCGCCTGATAACAACCGAATTATCACCAAAACAAGCCATTCAGCAGGCCAGAAAAGAGGCTCTGGCTGCTTGTGTTCAGGAAAACCTGGGAACACAGGTGATGAACCTGACACGTTTGGAGAAACAGGAGAACGAAAAGAAATATTCAGAAAAGTTCAATGACTTTACCCAGCAGATCAGCAACGGATATGTGAAACGATATGTGATGAAGGATACCAGTTCAGTTTATGATAATAGAACCCTGTCGCTTGAAACCCGGATAACCCTTGATATAACGCTTTATAAACCCGAAAATGACAATTCGTTGGGATTAGCTGCCTCCTGCAATAAATCTTCTTATAAAAACGAAGAACCGGCTGAGATTACCCTTTCGGTTAAAAATTCCGCTTTCTTTTATCTTCTGGACCTTACATACAACAATGAATTTTGTTTGTTGCATGAATCGAAAATACCGGTTCCCGAAAACTATACCCTAATATTTCCCGAAAAAGGAATGTCATTTGAACTTTCCATGGCCAAAGAGGATAAAAATGATTTTGAATTTGGCAGTTTTGTAGTTATTGCCTCAGTCAAACCCGTAAATTTCGGTGTACTGGCCGCAGATGCTAACCACAGTAACTGTAACTATATTGATTTCAATAAATTCTTTTCCGTCATCTCGGAAATCAAAAAAGATTTCAGCATCATGTATTTACCGTATTGCATTGAGTAAATGAAAGTCGATAAATAATGTTTAGGCCTAATCACTGGTTCATCCAATTAAAAAACACGCATGAGACATCTGAAGTTGTTTTTATTATTTTCATTTTTTGTTTCAAACACGCTCCTATGGGGACAATGGATTACTTCCTATTCAAAAATTGGCCTTTTAAAACAGCGCATGTCAGTCAAAAAACTGGGCATTACCAGTTGCCGGCAATTTTCAAATAGTACGGGAAAAAGTAACCTGGTTTGCGAATGGAGGTATAACCAGGAAGGTTTCCTGACTGAATTTTATGAATATAACGTTTATAGTGGAGACCTTACATACAAGCGTGTTTATGAATACGATGAGGATGGTTCTATAAGTAAATGGTCAGGTTATAATAATGGAACAGGATCACCATGCTATGTCCGCTTTTTTGTACGCAATAAAAATGGGGATGTCGTCGTCACAAAATCCTGTAGCATCAACTATATTGGACAAACCACAAATTATGTTGATGATAATTCATTTGAATTAATCTATGATGAAGCAGGCAATGATATAGAGCAGATTCGATATGATAAGGATAAAAATATAGAGTCGAGATTTGTTAAAGAGTTTGCTTCCAACGGCAATCTCCTGAAAGTGACTGAAAACAGAAAGGGTCAGACTAATTCTATTGTCACAACCTATGAATATGGTGCAAATAACATGTTGATAGGAGCCAAAGAGGTAAATGGAACCACAACAGCCATGTTTGAATTCAAATACACCATGATGCCACTTGTCAAGAAAATAGAGACCATTGTGCAGAATAAAATTAACCAATGGCAAAACAAGGGTAAATTTGAAAAACTGACCGACTATACCAACAGGGTTACTGAAAAAAATCGGAATGAGTTGATAAACAGTTTTACACAGCATGTGATAGATAGCCTTGGATCTCAATACAACTATCAATTAGTATCTTGCGAATATGATGTTGATAATGAAATTTATAAAATCACCTTCGAAAATTTTGGATCTGTTCTGCTAAAAATACCACAGCAGGAAGCTCAGGAATTTGATAAGAACAACACTAAATGGAAATTCATCAACCCGAAATTTATGGTAGTGAATGATTTTTTTGGCCTTTCACATTTGGAGGTTAAATGTAAAAAGCAAGTTTACACCTATGATATCAATGACAAAACAGAATTTATTTCAAATCAATTCCGATTCACCTTTGATCCATTTGTTATTCCGGTACAAAATGAGGTTTCTGTTAATAAAGTCAATACGACCACTATCAGTAAATCAGATGTTGATAACAACATTCCGGTAAATACTGGAAAAAATGGTAACACGTATGCATTAATTATTGGTAATGAGGATTATACAAAATTTCAAACAGGGTTAACCAGTGAGGTAAATGTCGAATTTGCCAGAAATGACGCAACGGTCTTTTCCCAATATTGTGAAATGACTTTAGGTATCCCAAAGGAAAATATTGTCCTGTTGACAGATGCCATAAGCTCCCAGATGCGGCGTGAAATTGAAAAGTTGTGTAAGCTGTCGAAATATTCGAACGGCCAGGCCCGCCTTATTTTTTATTATGCCGGTCATGGATTTCCGGATGAGCAAAGCAAACAAAGCTACATTATGCCGGTTGATGTTACTGGAATCAATGTTACTGAAGGAATACAACTCAGTGATCTCTATACAAAATTGCTGGAGTTTCCGGTACAGAGAGTTACCGTCATCCTGGATGCCTGCTTCAGTGGCGGAGGACGGAATCTTGGATTGCTGGCAGCCAGAGCAGTAAGGGTTAAGCCAAAACAAAATTCATTGGATGGAAATCTGATCGTATTTTCTGCAAGCAGTGGAGAGCAAACATCCCTCGCATACAAGGAAAAAAATCATGGAATGTTCACCTATTTCCTGCTAAAAAAATTACAGGAAACAAAAGGTGAAGTTTCCTACAATGATTTCTTTGAATCTGTGAAACAACAGGTCCAAATCACCTCCATAAGGGTGAATCAAAAAGACCAGAATCCTGAGGTTAATGTAAGTCAATCTATTGAAGACCAATGGAAAAATTGGAAAATAAAATAAAAATGAAAACAAAAATCATTTTATTATACTGGCATTGATCCTCCTGAAGATAAAACGTATGCATTGCATTTCAGGTTTGTCATTTGTCATTTGTCATTTGTAATTTGTAATTCTAAATCCCTATGTCCGAAACCACCACTTGCGACTGGCCCTCCAACGACCCTTTGATGATCAGATATCATGATGAAGAATGGGGTATTCCACTGCATGATGATCAGAAAATTTTTGAATTCATGTTGCTGGATGCCTTCCAGGCAGGGTTAAGTTGGAAAACTGTTTTACACAAGCGTGAAAATTTCCGTAAAGCCTTTGATGGTTTTGATGTTAAAAAAATTGCGAATTACGGCGAAATGGATTATGAACGCCTTCTTGCCGATACCGGAATTATACGGAACAAGGCCAAAATAAGGGGATCTATTCAGAATGCCAGGTGTTTTCTTGAGGTACAAAAAGAATTTGGAACCTTTGATTCGTATATCTGGCAATTTACAGGCGGATTGACCATCAACAACCAATGGAAAAGCCTGAAAGAACTTCCTGCATCCTCAAAAGAATCTGATGCTATGAGTAAAGACCTGAAATCACGCGGTTTTAAATTCGTTGGAAGTACCATTTGCTATGCCTTTATGCAGGCTGCCGGCATGGTCAATGATCATCTGGTCACCTGTACCAGAAATGCATCAGTTTAAACTTGATTAAATGAGTGAAGGTAAATGATGCATAAAGTTTAAAATCAATGTTTTATCGTTTTCATCTTAGCTACCAAGCAGTGATTTGCGACTCTTGGAACAACAGCTATTCTTTCGGCATTTTATGGTTAACGATCGTAAACATCCTGTTGATGTTGAACCCGAGAAAAATATCTCCGTTCGACCACTTTCCGCGTGTGTCGGTGAGGTATGTCTCCTCATATTCACCATACGAATTTGTCAGGAAAATCTGAAAGACGTGGCCTCCTGTCTCAATATCAACCCCCAATGAAAAAGAATCATAGGCTTTTACAGAGACCACCTGACCGGAAAACAGATGGTGATATTCCGCATTGATCGAAACCCTCTGGCTGAGTTTAACACGACCTCCGCCTCCCAGCGTGAAAATATCATTTTTATCTCCGGCTGTGAGTACCAAATTCTTATGTACCATGGAAGGGGTGATCTGCAAGGAGAGGCTATTCCCGAATTTACGTGCAATCATTACCTGAACGGCATAGCTGATTCGTGAACTGAAATAATTCGGACGCTGAGTATCTGTCCATTTGGTGGTATAAATTGCCGTGTTGCCAAAAATATCGATCGTTACGGGCATATGCTTTCCCCCTTTGCATTGGCGGAGCAATTTGACTTTCAAAGACCCGTCCCATGTATTTTTATCCGTATTAAGTCCAACAGCTACTCCGAGCCACCTTGTAACGCCATATTCAAGTCCAAGCCTGATATTGGCCTGCTTGAGGCCAAAAAGGTTTTCATACCCACTGTTCAATGCTCCGAAATGATGGGTGATCAGGAAATTCAAATTTCCTTTGGGTGCTGTTTCGATCGATTGACCGATGACAATATGCGTCGATTTGAAAGTGGCGGTTGCATAATCAATTGCCGGTTTTTCATCCTGATTGACCATCGACAGCAGATCGTCCTGGGCTTTCACGGATGAAACAGACATCATCCCTGTAAATGCGAGTAATAATAGTAATTTGCGTTTCATTTGATAATATTTATTTTTTCGGGTCACATGGAATACCCATAATTATCATTCACGGTTTGCATGAACCTTGTTCTTATGGGCATTTCATGTTATAAATTTGCTTTGTCCAACGTAACATCAACCGTGATTTCGACAGTTTTAGATATGTTATTGCCAACTGCCCCGGGAATGGTAATTTTATAGTCGGCCAGTTTAATGATGAATTTGGCCTTTCCTGTCACCTGCTTCTGTTTTATCTCAAATGTCCCTTTCTCTTTAACATTGCAGCTATCGCCATGAAGTGTAAGCTTTCCTTCGACAAATACATCGTAAAGGCCATCTTTATCAAAGTTGACATCCTTGATATTGGTCACTTTTCCACGGAAAGTGGAACTTGGATATTTATCCGATTCAACATAATTTTCATTGAAGTGCTCCTGCATCAATGCTTTTTCAAATTCAAAAGATTTCAGGAGTACCTGAAACACAAATCTGCCGGTTGCGACGTCAAGAACGCTTTTTACCTGACGGGTTTGTGCTTCGATCTTTTCCAGCGGAGCTTCTGAATAAAATTTAATTTGCCCTGTTTTGGTGATATATTTCTGAGCGCCTGCAGAAAAGGTCATCAAAGCAACGAAGACCAGGATCAGAGAATTGGTTCGCATGATTTCGGATTATTTTTATTGATTGATAATAGAACATTTTTCAAGAATAACGTCTGTTTCATTGTAGCCGGTGCAGTAGCCCTTTATCTTGACCTCTCCGTCGGGTTGAAGTTTTTTTGCAGCATCATTAAATTTCTTTAACATGGTGCAACGAATGCCTTCGTCGCCAAAATCACCCTGGCTAAATACAAACACAGCAGTGACAATTGTATCAACAGTCTCAACCTTACTAAGTTTGCCGGTTAGTGCAACTACTTTACCATTGTATTTCACTGATCCGGCATCCTTGTTAATTTTAAAAGCCTGGTAAAGATCCTGCGCATTCAGGGTAAAGGATGCTTCAATGTTTTCATAATTGGGATGTTGCTTGTTATAAACATATTTATATACCAAAAAGGCAGCAATGATGCCGATAACTAATAACCCCAGCAATATTTTCATCCAGATTTTCATCATTATCATTTTAAGTGGAAACCAATCTTAACGTGATTTTAATTTCAATTATTCAATGCCCCTGCATCAACCCACTTTTTAATTTTCGCAAGGTTGCAGGCAGATAGTTTGTCATATCCTTTCGGCATGGGAGAAAATCCCGATTGCCAGCTAACACCGCTCCACAGTTGACCGTTTTGGGCCACAATGCTTAATCCATTGTAATTATCAGTCACTACACCACCACTGGCCATTGCAGTACTATGACAAATATTGCAATTTGCCACCATAATTGGGGCGATTGTTTGTCCATATGTGACGATTGAAGTATCACAGGAAGTTTGCGAAGGATAGAGGAGATCCTCTTTATCGTAATAACATCCGGTGAGTGTAACACTGAAAAATATTAAAATAATAAACAGGCGCATTATAATTTTCATAATGTTTGTTGTTTGGTGAAGCATCCTTACTACATTTCCTGCGTTGTTGCCAACCAGGAAAAAATGTATTGATTTTATTGACGGTTTCTGTTTTTTAATCATTCAAAGGTAGAATAAAAAACGGTATGATGATTTTTTGATTAGATTTGTTAGCAATAGTTCACCCTCATTTATAACCCATTCTCCTTAAAAATAGGGTGAATTCTATCTTTGAAGGAGAAAGTGGGAGGGGAGGTTGTTGTTGCGATTCAGACCAGTACACACATATTTTATCCTTTGAATATGAATGCATTCGTAAATTATCTGGAAAATAATTGGTTAATAAAAAAACCTGATTTCCCCGATATCATCAGCCTTGATCGGAAATACCAGATTTTTCAGGGAGACAAACCGCTGTTAACATTTCAGGGAAAAGAATTTATCCTTGAATCGGAACGGGTAGCCCAGTTGATAATCACTGACCTTGCTTTCCTGGACGGAAAACAAGGAATTAGGACTTCCTCACCATTGCTCTATGCATTTCAAAAAGATGTGTTTGAACCAATGGCTGACCCTTATCTGAAAGAGTGGGAGGAAATACTTGCATTGGACCCGTTTGTCACCATCAAAACAATGGGAAAATTTAATTTTCAATCCTTTAGCCCTGAGGATGAGCTGTTTTCATTTGCATTTGTTACCCTTTCTGCCTTGATCAGGTCAGTCAATGAGTTTGTTAACTCCATGATGAGTGAAATCATAGTTGAGGAAACAGATTTAAACCCGTTCCCGGAATTGTTGCGGTTAAACTATGACCGTCTTTCCACAGAAAAAAAAGTAGTTGTTCAGGCCTTGAGTGGCTTGCATAGTTCAGGCATTGTACTGCCTTTGTTGCTCATATCCGGCATGATCAGCCCCATGGAATACGCAAAAGGATTGGTTGCATTGAAGATTCGGAAGGATAATCTGATATCGGACATACTCCTCGATCTGACCCATGCCCTTGATTACCTTGAATGTCTTGAACAGAGAACCGATGCCGGGCGTCAGGTAGGATTGATCATTAAAGAAGGGGAAAATGACATCATTGAATTTAAATCAACCTTACGGTGGGATATCCGCGCAGGGAAAACCAACCAGGCTGTAGAACGGGCATGCCTGAAAACAATTGCCGCCTTTCTTAATTCAATAGGAGGGACCTTGCTGATCGGTGTGCGCGATGATGGATCCATCGAAGGTATTGAAAGTGATAAATTTGTAAATGAGGATAAATTTCTCCTTCATTTATGGACTTTGATCCGGACCTGTCTTGGAAGGGATGTTAGTCTTCATATCAGGACACGTCTCGAAAAACTGGACGAGAAAACAATATGTTTTGTTCAATGCCTTCAGAGTAACAGGCCGGTATTTCTCAGGCAGCCGGGGTTTGATGAAGCATTCTACATCCGTGTAGGACCATCAAGCAATGCCATGGATATCAGCGAAGCATTAAAATATATATCTGATCATTTCGCCACCAGTTGATTTACCTCCCTGGATTTTCAAACCCGAAAACCGGACTATTCGATGCCGGGTGGAAGGGATCATTGTAATATGGGTTGGCGTTATAGGAATTCAGCCCTTGAGAATAGCGAAAACCTGCCTGAATGTGCATGTGCTCCCCGATTTTATAATCAACATTGAAGTTGACTCCCTGTGCTCCGTTTCGTGATACCGGATTAAAAGGGTTGTAAGGCAGTGGATCTTTGGTAATTGGAAATAATTTAAATGCAGAACCGGATAATGTCAACCGTTCATTTACCAGGTACTGTCCACAAACAAAAATGCTGGCATTGGTATAGTTTCCATTGCTGCCGGCAGATTGTTCATTTTGATACCACGACCTGGCGTTGAAGTAATTTGTGGTTACAATATTGATGCCCCCGCCAATGTTAAACCGTTTATTTACACGGTAAGTGAAATGAGGGGAAATATATGTACTAAGCCCTGACCCGAATCCTGAAACAGAGGTAAACTCAGATCCGAGGTTTACCCCGTAATCAAATTTCTTTTGCTGTAAAAAACGCTCGTCATTTCTGAAAACGGAATCCGTCGCACTGACCTGGCAAAATACCGGATCAACCAGGAAAAACAAAATTACCAATGCTGATAGCTGTCTCATATTATGGTGACAAAGTTAGCCATTCTCATCAAGGTTTGCTGAAGGATTTATCGTTAAAAATATGTTAAATTTTCAATGAAATTCAACAGCAGTGTTACCGGAATGCAATATTGTTGCGTGCAGTAATTTTTTCACAATAATGACAACGAAGCTTTAACTCCTTTTTATCAATAACGGTAAATTTTGTAACAATTTCCTCATTATTAGTTATACAATTAGGATTGAAGCACTTAACGATGTTTTCGGCATAATCAGGAACCTCAACTTTCTTCTTTTCAATCACCTCAAAGTTTTTTATGATAATGAGGGTTGCCGTTGGAGCCACAAGCGCAATTTTGTTGATCTCATCACTTTTAAAAAACTTGTTGCTGACCTTGATAATTCCCTTTTTACCCATTTTCTGGCTGTCGAGGTTGGTGGCAATAAGCAGCTGATTCTGGTATTCGGTCAGGTTTAAAATTTTAATAACCTGGAATACGCTTTTCGATGGGATATGGTCGATAACCGTACCGTTTTCGATGGCCGAAACTTTAAGTTCTTTTCTGAGATCTTCTTTTTCCATGATTTTCATTTTTTCGATTAATCAACTACACCAAGAATTGACGCCAGCAGTGCCTGACGAACATATACCCCATTAAGTGCCTGGGTAAAATAATATGCCTTCGGATTGTTGTCCACATCAGTGGTAATCTCATTAACACGTGGTAGAGGATGCAGTATCTTCAGGTTCGGTTTTGCGAAGTCAAGCATGCTGTTATGCAGTACATAGGCATTCTTCACCTTTTCATAGTCCAGCGGATCGGAAAACCGTTCCTTCTGGATCCGGGTCATATAGAGAATGTCGACCTTTTCAATAACTTCAAGCAGGTCGGTTGATTGATGGTAAACTAAGTTTCGTTCCTTGATATCCATCTTGACTGCACTGGGTAGTTTCAGCTCAAGCGGAGAAACGAAATGGAATGTTGTGTTGTAGTTGCAAAGCGCATGAACCAGCGAATGCACGGTTCGCCCGTATTTGAGGTCCCCAACAAAGGCAATATTCAGATTATCAAGTGAACCCTGGGTTTTTCTGATCGAATACATATCCAGCAATGTTTGCGTCGGATGCTGGTTGGCACCATCTCCGGCATTGATAACGGGAACTGTTGCAACTTCACTTGCAAAACGCGAACTGCCTTCTTTTGGATGTCGCATAACAATGATGTCACAATAGTTGCTCACCGTCAGGATTGTATCGCGCAATGATTCCCCCTTTTGGACGCTGGAACTGGACGAATCGGTAAATCCAATCACTTTGGCCCCGAGCCTGGTTGCGGCGCTCTCAAAACTAAGCCGGGTACGGGTCGAGGGCTCGAAGAACAAAGTTGCAACTACATAATCTTCCAGGATGCGCTGTTTTGGATTCTTTTCAAATGCTCCGGCAAGCTCAAGTATCCTGATATGTTCTTCCCGTGAAAAATCATTGATGGAAACTAAACTTTTATTTTTCATCATCTTTATTTTAACAGTTGGCAATCATCATAACAAAGTTAAAAAAAATCCCGGCGAAAACCGGGATTTTAATAATTACTTAATCTTATGTTTTTTCAGAAAACCATTCAGGATATCATCCAGATCGGGCTTTCCGATTTCCTGAAGGTCATAATAAACACGGGTATTCGGTTTTTTTATCGTTATCAGGCGGTTGAGATCGATTGGGGTGGCAATGACCACTGAATCGCATTTTACCTTGTTAATGGTAGCTTCGAGATCTTTAATCTGTTAGAT
>CAIYES010000022.1 GCA_903925275.1 uncultured Bacteroidales bacterium | reverse complement strand
TGCATTGGTTTGTGTGAGCATTGTGTTCTCCTGCATGGTCTGTTCAGTCTTGAACTTCACCTTTAATGAATCCAGCGCGGAATTAAGTTCATTTTTGTTCAATGAATCCCTGATAGAGAGGTATCTTTCGTAGTAAGCCACTGAGCGGTCGTACTTCTTCAGGCCATTGTTCGCATCAATCAGCCCTTCATAAGTGACCAGCAGGTCGGACCAGGCCTTCGATGCCTGGAAAACCGGCAACGCCTTTTCGAAATGCTTTACCGCCCCGGTATAATCTAATAAAGCCTTACTGGCATCCCCTATCCCGAATTCTTCATGGGCTACCGAAAGCGGGTCGTTCAACTTTTCGGCAATAGCAAGGGCCTGTTGGTGAAAATCAATGGCTTTCCGGTAATTGCCCAGTTGCTGGTTTACATTGCCGATGTTGTTGTAGACTGCAAGCAACAGTCTTTTATTTTTAATCCTGTCGGCTATCTCATTGACCTCCATGTAATACTTTAGGGCCTCTTCATACTTCTGCTGATACAGGAACATGATCCCCAAAGCGTTGATGGCAAGAGCTGCCGTCTGGAAATCTCCTGCCTCTGCCGAGAGCAGCTTTCCTTTCTGATACCACTTTTCTGCCGCGACAAAATCACCGGTTTCAGAATAGACCCTTCCTATTTTGAGGTAAACCGAAGCCAGTTTGTTTTTGACTCCGGCGCTTTCAAAGGATGATTTTGCTTCCATGAAAAAGGATAAGGCGGTTTTCATCTCCCCGCGATGAAGATGGATCATCCCGATATTTTCGTTCAGAACTCCGGTCCGCTCACTGTTTTTAATATGCTGATAATAACGCAATGCCGTTTGAAAGACCAGCAGGGCAGAATCAAAACTGCCGGTTTTCTCATAAACCAGCCCCAGCCTGTTGTAAGCGGTAGCCATCTCCATTGAATCTCCGGCTTCGCGGGCATATTGCAAAGCCTGCAGAAAAGTGTTTCGTGCAGCGGGATGGTTGGATTGGGCTAAATAATTTGCACCTAGATTGTTGCAGGCTTTGCCTTTGGCTCCGGGAAGTTTCAGGGAATCGGCCAGATGTATAGCCTGTAGTCCGTATCGGACTCCCATTGACGGATCGACGCTGTAATACAGGAAACTTAACTCGGTACAGGTTGCAAGCCGTTCTTTTCCTTTTGAGGCCTCAATTATTTTAAGCAGTTTTTCAATTTCAGGAGTTTGAGCCTGTAATTGCAAAAACACAAAACACACAACGAAGGCCAGGATCAGGGATGGGTATTTCATAATTTTGTCTTTATAAACAGTTCATAAAAACGCTGTATGTCAATGTCTAAAAAACGATTCATATCAGAAATGAAACGCGGCAGTTACAGCTGCAAAATTAAAAAAAATCAATACAATTGTTCATCTTGCAACAATTTCAGATTTTGACACCCTTCCCGGGATAACGATTCCCATATATTGAGGTGGCGGATTTCTTTATTTACAATTGTTAGCCAACCTGTATTTCTGGGGTAAACCGAGGGCTGTGCATGGTCACGGCAATTGACATCACAGGCAACAGGGACCTCTCATCCACATTTCATGCGATCATACGGGTTTTGGCCGAAAAGATACAGGTGGAGCGAGAGAGCATCTGGCTGCTGACCAATTACCTTCAGCAAAGGGACCAGGTGCTCGAAGAGTGTATCGAAGCGGTAAAAAACGGAGAAGTGGTCACGCTTCCCGATCTGTATTATAATACACGGTATATTTCACCGCTATTGCCCGACAACCCAATCTGGGTCCGTCCAGTTCTTTTCCCAATGAGCGAGAATAAGAACAATTATGCACGGTTTGTCTTTGTAAAGGAAAGCATCACCGGGCGCCACCGTGGACTGCAACGGGATATGAATCGAGGAGAAAAAACGGGAGAAGTCTGACAATAATCAACAACTCATTTTGGGTCATACCAATAAAAAAATAAATTACATTTGCATTACACTAGTAAGAAATCCTGCACAACGATGAGAGTTTATATCATTTTCATGCTGTTTTTTTTAATCGCCTTAACTTCCGGCGCCCAATCGGTTGATCAGATCAAAGCCGACCGTGCCGGGTTCATCTGGGGCGAAGGGAGTGGCACAACCATCAACAAGGCCGACCAGATTGCGCTCGAGATGCTCATTACCCAGATTTCGGTGGAAGTGGAAAGCAAATTCGACCTGCTGAAAGAAGAGGTGAAGGCCGCAGGCAAATCGGACTTCAAAGAGGAATGTCAGTTGATGGTAAAAACTTACTCCTCCGCTACGCTTACCAACACCGAACGCGTCGTACTCGGCAACGAACCCGATGCAAAGGTATTCCGCTACATCAAGCGAAGCGACATTGCCAGCATATTCCAGCAACGAAAGCAGAAGATCCTTGATTTTACTGCCAATGCCGACAGAGCGCTGCGTAACAATCAGGTAGCCGATGCGCTCAAATACTACTACTGGGCGCTTTCCCTGCTGCGCAGTCACCCCGAAGGAAACTCCATTGCCTACACTCCCAACAATGGCAGCCAAAGTCTGCTTCTGAGCTACCTGCCGCAACAGATCAGTGCCATATTCACAGGACTTAACTTCAGGGTAACTGAAGTCAAAGATGAGCCAGGCCTGCGATCGGTACTGCTTGATATCTCCTACCACAACCAACCCGTGGAAAATCTCGAATATTCGTATTGGGATGGCCGCGACTGGTCAGCGCCAGTTGGGGCAAAAGACGGTGTCGGCTTTATGGATTTTTTCGGTGACAACGCAGGCAGCCGTGCCGAATCGCAGATCAGGGCCGAATACATTTTCGAAGGTGAAGCCCGTATCGACCGGGAGTTGGAAGATGTACTCAAACGTCTTGATCCAATTCCTTTCCACAATGCCTATTTCGTCCTGAAGTTCGAGCATCACCCTGAACCGATTCAACCCCCGACAATCAAGACGACACAACCTGCTGTAGCCACAAACATTCAGCCGGGAAACACCACCTTCGCTTCGATTCATATTAAAAAGGTTGCTGAAACGGCCACCTACCAGCAGAAAGTGAACCAGATTGTTGAAGCTATCCACAGCAATCAGTACGAAAAGGTAAAACCTCTTTTTACGCCCGAAGGATATGATGTATTCACCCGGCTCATCGGCTATGGAAAAGCCCGGGTGCTGAGCAACGACAGCCTGCGGGCAATACGCCTGGACAATACGGTTATTTGCCGTGGTCCCCGGATGTCGTTTGGGTTTAGCAACAATAACCGGAAATTTGTGGAAGATGTGGTGTTTCATTTCAACCCGGATGGCAAAGTGGAAACACTCTCTTTCGGACTGAACCAGAAGGCATTGGAAAGCATACTTTCGCGTACGAGCTGGAGTGAGGCCGAACGGCTTACCATCATCAATTTTATGGAACACTATAAAACAGCCTACGCACTCAAACGCCTCGATTACATCAGTTCCATTTTTGCCGACGATGCCATCATCATCACCGGAAGCTTGGTAAAGGTGAAACCCAACATTGAGAATCCGTTTGTGGGCAACGCCATCGTGAAATACAACCGTTATAACAAGACTCAGTACCTCAAGGCACTGGAGCATACCTTTTCGAGCAACGAGTTCATAAACCTGAGCTTCGAAGAGAGCGATATCCGAAAGGGCGGCAAAGAGGGAGATATGTTTGGCATACAGATAAAACAGAACTATTTTTCGGCAAATTACGGCGATCAGGGCTACCTTTTTCTCCTTTTAGACTTCAAAAACCCCGACGAGCCGCTCATCCATGTGCGTACCTGGCAACCCCAGAAGAACAGTGATGGCAGCATCTATGGGATTGAAGATTTTTAACCGCCCGCCGGCAGTTGGCTAAAACTGACTGACAATGAATGAAAAATTCAAATCATAAAGATGATGATCCGATTTATTAGAAATTCCGGAATTTATTTTGCTGTTTTCCTGATGGTTTTTGCCGGTTGTGGTGGAAAAAAGCAACGGCTGCAGGTTGATGTTTCAAAGATCAACCTGCCGTTGGTACAAGTACACAGGTATGATCTCGATCTTTTCAGGGTTAATAATGCACAGTTGCAGCAAGGGCTTGAGGAATTGAAACCTGCGTACCGTTTTTTTCTTGGCACCAATCTGAGCGATCCTGATAAGCTTACTGACATGAAAGCTTATCTTGAAAGTCCTCGTAACATTGCCTTTCATGCGGCCGTTGCCGATCAGTACAAAGATATCCATTGGTTGGAAACGGAATTGACAGATGCTTTCAAACACTATCTGTACTATTATCCCGGTTTGAAAATCCCACGGGTTTATGCATATATTTCGGGTGGGGACTATGATTACCCGGTTCAGTTTGCCGACAGTGTGATGCTAATAGGATTGGATAATTACTTAGGCAAGAATTTTAAGCCTTATGAAACCGATGGGATTCCATATTACAGAATTATCAGAATGAATTCCGACAACATTCTTCCCGATTGTATGAAAGTATTGTCAAATATTACTCACCCCGCACAGCTTCCCGGGAATAACCTGTTGGAGCAAATGATTGAAGCAGGTAAGCGGCTATATTTCGTCGATGCAATGATCCCTGAGAAGGAGGATCGGTTCAAAATCGGATATACCCTTGTGCAGCAGGACTGGATAAAAAAGAATGAAGCACATGTTTGGGCAGCCATCATTGAGAACCGGATGCTTTACACAACCGATGGAAAACTGATTCGGGCTTTTATGGCTGATGGCCCTTTCACGGCCGAATTTTCAAAGGAATCACCTCCCCGCATGGGTGAATGGCTTGGGTGGCAAATTGTCAGCAAATACATGGAAAACCAACCGGCAGTAACCCTACAGGAAATGATGAATGAAAAAGATGCCCAAAAGATACTGACCATATCAAAGTATAAACCTGAAAAATAGCAAAACCACTTAACACTTAACACTTAACACTTAACACTTAAAACTTCACACTTAACACTTAACACTTAACACTTAACACTTAACACTTAACACTTAACACTTTCATACCCCACCCCCAGCCCCTCCCCGAAACAGGGAAGGGAGTACCTTCACCAAAACTCAAACCCTGCACTTAACACTTAAAACTTTTCTTTTGTTAATAACTTTCTCGTTTTTTTATCTTACTTTTTGAAATTTGGCTGATTAAGCAATAAAATGCTTGATTATGCTTGTAAAGACTTTTGGCAGCGCTGTATTTGGTATCCAGGCTATCACGGTTACCGTAGAGGTTTACATGGATCAGGGGATTCAGTTTTTTATGGTCGGATTGCCCGACAACGCAGTCAAGGAAAGTCACCAGCGCATCGAATCTGCTTTGCGCAACAATGGATATCGTATTCCTGGAAAAAAGATCATCATCAACATGGCCCCGGCTGATATAAGAAAGGAGGGCTCATCCTACGATCTGACCATTGCAATTGGTATTCTGGCTGCCAACGAAGAAATTAAAACAGATCGGCTGGAGCATTATATGATCATGGGTGAACTTTCGCTGGACGGGGGGCTCCTGCCCATCAAAGGAGCTTTACCCATCGCCATTGAAGCACGTAAAAACGGATTCAAAGGAATCCTGTTACCCATACAAAATGCACAGGAGGCATCGATTGTCGGCGATCTTGAGGTTTATGGTATCGCAACAATAACAGAGGTGATCGCATTTTTCAATCGTACGGCTGAATTACCCCGTGCCCGTACGAACGAACCATCTGGTTTTGATCATAACAGAATAGAATATGAATATGATTTTGCTGATGTGCGCGGGCAGGAAAACATCAAGAGGGCGCTGGAAATTGCAGCTGCAGGGGGCCACAATGTCATTTTGATCGGGCCGCCAGGCGCAGGGAAGACCATGTTAGCGAAACGATTGCCATCTATCCTGCCTCCTTTGAATCTGGAGGAGGCAGTGGAAACTACAAAGATTCATTCGGTAGCCGGGAAACTGGGAACAAACCGTTCTTTAGTGTCAAGGCGGCCCTTCAGGGCTCCGCATCATACGGTTTCAAATGTAGCATTGGTTGGCGGAGGCAGCATACCCCAGCCAGGGGAGATCTCGATGGCACACAATGGCGTGCTTTTCCTCGATGAGTTACCGGAATTCAAGCGCACTGTCCTGGAGGTACTCCGGCAACCCATGGAAGATCGGGTTGTGACAATTTCCAGGACAAAAATGACCCTTGAATACCCGGCGAGTTTTATGCTGGTCGCCGCCATGAACCCTTGTCCATGCGGCTATTACAACCATCCATCGCTTGATTGTCAATGCGGGTCAGGAGAGGTGAAGAAATACATCAACCGCATTTCAGGTCCGTTGTTCGACCGAATCGACATCCATATCGAGGTTGTACCGGTTGATTTTAAGAAATTGAGCGAATGTTGTCAGTCGGAACGCAGTGAGTTGATCCGTGGCAGAGTGATCGCTGCCAGACATATCCAGGAAAAACGGTTTGAAGGATTAAACGGGATTTATTGCAATTCGCAACTTCCATCCAACATGCTCCGGCAGGTATGTAAAATCAATGAAACCGGCAACCTGCTGCTGAAAACCGCCATGGATAAACTGGGGTTGTCGGCGCGTGCGTATGACCGGATCCTGAAAGTTTCGCGTACCATTGCCGATCTTGATCAGTGTGCGGATATCAAACTCGAGCACCTGGCCGAAGCAATCAACTATCGTTCACTCGACAGGGATAATTGGGGAAAATAAAAAGAGCAGGTTATGATTTTTGATATTTCCTTCTGGATATAATGCTAAATTAGCCGACGATTAAAGTATAAAGCAATAAATTCTGTTCACACACTCAGCCGTTAATTCTTTGATCATTTTAACTTCTGTTCTGTAATTGGTATTTGACATGATCCGACGCTTCGAAGAGATCAGTAACAATGCCTGGCCTGCCTTGCAATCAATACAATACGACGGTTGGATATTGCGTTTTGCCAACGGGGTCACCAAGCGTTCAAATTCGGTGAATTTACTTTATCCATCCACCCTCGATGCAGAAGAAAAAATCGATTTTTGCGAACGCCAGTATCTTTCACATAATATTCAGCCCTGTTTTAAGATCACCTCAATTGCCGACCCGGCTGATATCGATCAAAGGCTTGCTAATCGTGGTTATTTCATCCATTCCAATATCTCATTTCAGGAACGCGATATTTCCGACACACCATGTGAACCACTCGGTGATGTTCTGATAGAAACAGAAATAAACCCGCACTGGATCGATGATTTCATCAGAATGAACGGGTTTGACCCTAAAAAAAAATCTGCCTATATCGCGATCATGCATCAGGTTTGCACTCCGAAATGCCTTATTTCATTGGTGCGCAATCATCAAACAATCGGTGTGGGATTGGGTGTTACCGAAGGTGCTTTCGTTGGTCTTTTCGATATTGTTGTAGATCAGGCATATCGTCATACCGGGCTAGGATACCTTATCGTAGAAAACCTTCTCAGGTGGGGTCGGAAAAATGGAGCACAAACTGCCTATCTTCAGGTACTCACCGACAATATACCGGCCATCCGCCTTTACGAAAAAATAGGATTCACCGAAAAATACCAGTACTGGTACAGGATGAAAAGCTAATCCGCATCTTAACAAAAAATAACAAATTACCAGGTGTGATTTAGTAATAAGAATCACGCCCCTTCGTTAATTTTTTAACTAAAACCTGATTCCCATGAAAAAACTTGCTCTTCTTTTCACAATGCTCTTTACATTCATGTCTTGCGGGCTCTTTGCCCAACAGGAAAAACCTCTTCATTACAAACAGGTTGGCATTAACTTCAGCAACCTGAACTCCTTTGGACTCCATTATAAAACAGGCAACGAAAAGACCCTCTTCAGGATGAGCCTCCTTTCACTGAACATGGGAGTGAATTCAAATAAGGGAAGAACCCAGGATTCAATCGATACCAGGGTGACATCGTTTGGCGCAGGATTCAGAATTGGTTTTGAAAAGAAGATACCCGTCACCGCGAAATTCAATTTTATTTGGGGGCTTGAGGTCGGAACTAACTTAAATTATTCAAAACAAAAAAATAATTATAGTGGTACATATAATGACAATGAAATTAAAACCTGGACCATAACTCCCCTTATCGATGTGGTTCTTGGTGCAACCTACACGATTTCAGACCACCTCGTGTTTGGCGCAGAAATCCTGCCATTTATTCAGTATTCATTTGGAAAATCAACGTCGATCCGCAGCACAACAACCACTGAGCTGACAAATTCTGCATTCAACTTCGGTTTTAACAACAATTCAGCCTCGCTTTCCATAGCCTACAGGTTTGGTAAATGATCCCTGATCAGAAAATCGAGTTACTAAAACTAAAATTGATTTCCATGAAAACACGAACCCTTTTAATCGCCATAGTTACCATCCTTGTTTCATCCGGGCTTTTTGCGCAGGAGTCACCCCCCATTCACTACAAACAGTTCGGCTTTAATTTCAGCAGCCTGAACTCCTTCGGCCTCCATTTCAAAACCGGGAATGAAAAAACCCTCTTCCGGTTAAACCTCCTTGCACTCGACCTGGGTCAAAATTCAGAATGGGGACGGCCTCAGGATTCTATCGATCTCAAATCTTCTTCATTTGGATTCGGGATCAGGGCCGGATTTGAAAAGCATATTCCGGTCGCGGCGCGGTTTGATTTCATCTGGGGCATTGAAGCAGGCATCAACATGAATTACCAGAAGATGAAGCAACACGGGATTTACTACAATGATTATGAAACCAGCAGTTGGAGTGTGGCACCCTTGATTGATGTGGTACTCGGAGCAACCTACACCATTTCGGACCACCTGGTCTTTGGTGCGGAAATCACCCCGGGTATCCGTTATTCTTTCGGGAAAACGAAATCGACCTACCCCAATAATACCATCGAAACGACTGATTCAGACTTCTCTTTCGGTTTCTCCAACAATTCGGCAAACCTGTCTGTGGCTTACAGGTTCGGGAAATAAACGGTACTCAGAATAACCGCTGCAACTCCTTTTTAATTTCCTCAATAGCCAGGTCTACCGGAAGTTTACCCTTGGAAATTGAAATCTCCAAAACCTCTTTGACAAGATCTGAAGAATGCGAATCTTCTCCAACCTTTGCCGAAGCCTGGTTAATCATGGCAATGGTTTCTTCCTTCGCATTCTTGATAAGTTCCCAGGAATTCCCTGAAATATAAAGTTGCTGGGAAAGATTGTATTCGAACTCCTCCCGGATAGTCCGCACCAGCAATGATTGCAACTGAAGTGCAGTGATATCGGGGCTGTTAATCCTCATCAGCAGATTCGACGGATGAATCCGCTCCAGGAAAAGAACAAAACGCTCATATGCCTGAAGGCGCAAGGGAAGGATAACTTTCTGATCGTCTTTGTTTATAACCACAGGTTCAGCCTTTCTGGTATGCTTCAGATAATACCATAACAAAAAAAATGCGCCACTAAAAACAAGCAGGATCGTGACAGCCACACCGATCAGGTGAAACAGAAACGGAGGTTGGAATGGAGGATGCATATCTTTTTATTTACAAATGTAGTAAATGTCCTGAATCGAAAACCGAAAATCGAAAAAGCCCCACCCACCCGCCCACCTGTTCACCAGTTCACCAGTTCACCCGTTTACCCGTTTCCCAGTTCACCCGTTTACCAGTTCACCCGTTCACCCGCTCACCCGTTTACCCGTTTACCCGTTCACCCGTTCACCCGCTCTCCCGTTCACCCATTTAACTGTCTTCCTCCCACCCTACCTGCACCCTTCAATTTTTCCACATTTCATCATTCGTAATCCGTAATTTTTCCTAAATTTGTTCTTTTTTTCAAAAACTTCATTTTCATACGCTTATACCAACTATGACAACTCTAGCTAACAGAATTCAGTATCTGGCCGAAAGTGAAACCCTGGCCATGTCGCGCAAAAGCCGCGAACTCAAAGCTGAAGGGCACGACGTGATTAATCTCAGTCTCGGGGAACCCGATTTTAACACACCCGACTACATCAAAAACGCCGCAAAGGACGGTATCGACCAGAATTTCACATTTTATTCACCGGTGGCAGGTTACGAAGATCTGCGCAAGGCAATTTGTGTAAAATTGAAACGCGACAACCAACTCGATTACGACTGCAACCAGATTGTTGTTTCAACCGGAGCAAAACAATCAATCGCCAATGTCATGCTCAGCCTGGTGAATCCTGGCGATGAAGTCCTCGTTCCTGCGCCGTATTGGGTTTCCTATAAAGAGATCATCAAGGTAGCTGAAGGGAAATCGGTCTTTATCCCGGCCACGATTGAAAACAATTTCAAAATCACACCTGGGCAACTTGAAGCAGCCATTACACCCAAAACCAAATTGATGATCTACAGTTCTCCCTGCAACCCGACTGGTTCGGTTTATTCCCGGGAAGAACTGAAAGGAATCGCAGATGTGATGGCCAGATACCCTGAAATAACGATTGTGGCGGATGAAATCTATGAACATATCAATTTTGTTGGAAAGCATGAGAGTATCTGCCAGTTCGCTAACATCAAAGACCAGGTGGTACTGATCAATGGCGTTTCCAAAGGGTTTGCCATGACCGGCTGGAGAATCGGTTTTATTGCCGCTCCCCTGGCAATTGCCAAAGCCTGTGACAAGCTGCAGGGGCAATTCACCTCAGGAGCCTCCTCTATTGCCCAGCGCGCAGCTTTAAAGGCATTCATCACTGAACCGGGAAGCACCCCTGATATGAAGATTATGCAACAAGCATTCCGCGAACGTCGTGACCTGATGCTCGAACTCCTGGCAGGAATCCCCGGAATGAAACTCAACCATCCGGATGGAGCCTTCTACATTTTCCCCGATATATCCTGGTACTTTGGCAAATCGGATGGTAAAATCACCATAAATAACGCCAATGATTTATGCATGTACCTGTTAAACAAAGTGTTTGTTGCACTTGTACCAGGTGATGCCTTTGGTGATCCAAACTGTATCCGTTTTTCTTATGCTACCAGCAAAGAGAAACTGACAGAAGCGGTAAGAAGGATAAAAGGTGCATTAGCAGAAATAAGATAACAAAATAGCGAGGTAGCGAAGTAGCGAAGTAGCGAAATAATTAGTAATTAATAATTAGTAATTAATAATTAAAATATGACTATCAGTAAAAAAGTTGAAAAATGGGTTAAGGAATGGTCTGACCTTTGTCAGCCCGATGCAATTCATTGGTGCGACGGATCAGCCGAAGAGAATCAGAAATTGCTCGACATGATGGTGAGTACAGGCGTTGCGGTTAAGTTGAACGAAGAGAAACGCCCGGGAAGCTATTATTTTCAGAGTGATCCGAGTGATGTGGCACGTGTGGAAAACCGCACATTTATATGTTCGGCAAAAAAGGATGATGCAGGGCCGACAAATAACTGGATGGCCCCGGCTGACATGAAAAAGATTCTTACGGAGGAATATCGTGGCTGTATGAAAGGTCGTACGATGTATGTGATTCCATTCAGCATGGGCCCCCTTGGATCAAAAATTGCCCACATCGGAATTCAGATAACAGACTCCCCTTATGTAGTGGTAAACATGCGCATCATGACCCGGATGGGCAGTGCTGTACTTGATCTGCTGGGCGAGGCTGACTTCGTTCCATGCATACATTCCGTAGGTGCTCCCCTGGCGAAAGGTCAAAAGGATGTAAACTGGCCATGTGCCCCCATTGAAAAAAAATACATATCCCATTTCCCCGACACCAATGAAACATGGTCGTTTGGAAGTGGATACGGTGGAAATGCATTGCTTGGCAAAAAGTGTTTCGCTTTGCGCATTGCTTCCAACATGGCACACCGTGAAGGATGGCTGGCCGAACACATGCTCATCATGGGCATCACCAATCCACAGGGTGTAAAACGTTATTTTGCAGCCGCTTTTCCTAGTGCCTGTGGCAAAACCAACCTTGCCATGCTCATCCCCAACATCCCCGGATGGAAGGTGGAAACAGTAGGCGACGACATTGCATGGATGAAATTTGGAGATGATGTCCGGCTTTATGCCATCAATCCGGAAGCTGGTTTTTTTGGCGTGGCACCCTTTACATCGATGGAAACCAACCCGAATGCGATGTTGTCGTGCAAGGCCAATTCGATCTTTACCAATACAGGTCTTACACCCGATGGTGATATCTGGTGGGAAGGTATCGGTACAGAAATTCCTGATGGAACGATCACATGGACAAATGAGGTCTATAATAAAGACAATGGCAAACCTGCAGCACATCCCAATGCACGCTTCACTGCCCCTGCCTTTCAATGCCCTGTAATTGATAAAGACTGGGAAAACCCCAAGGGTGTGCCTATCTCGGCATTCCTTTTTGGTGGACGTCGCCCCGGTACCGTCCCTTTGGTTTACCAGGCGTTTGACTGGAACCATGGTGTATTCATGGGTTCAATCGTTGGATCAGAAGTCACCGCTGCTGCCATAGGCCTCAAAGCCGGAGTTCGTCGTGATCCATTTGCCATGCTTCCATTCTGCGGTTATCACATGGGTGATTATTTCGGACACTGGGTATCCATAGGTGAAACTGCCCCGGATAAAACAAAATTACCTGGAATCTTCAATGTTAACTGGTTCCGCAAGGGTGCCGATGGTAAATTCCTGTGGCCGGGTTATGGCGATAACATCAGGATACTGAAATGGATCTTTGAACGCTTGGAAGGTACTGCCGGTGCGTTGGAAACACCCATCGGATTTGTTCCTGAGAAGGATTCCATCGATATTAGCGGACTCACCGGGGTTGCTGATAAAATGGACAAGATTCTTAATGTGGACACTAACGAATGGCTCGCTGAGTGTGAACTAATTGCCGAACATCAGCAACAGTTTGGTGACCGGCTGCCTAAAGAGATGTCGGAACAGTTTATATCGCTGAAGAACAGATTGAATGGTTGAAAATTAGTTGAAGGTTTATCGTAATTTTGAACTTTGAGCCTGCTCCGAAAAGTCAAAAAATATTTAAACCGCAAAGACGCAAAGACGCAAACAATTCAAATTCAGGTATATATATTTTAGCGTCTTCGCGGCTTCGCGGTGAAAAAGAGTTTTCGGAGTAGACTTAATTACGTTTTGAGTGTTGAACTGCTATCATGGCTGATGAGTTAAAAATATATACAAAAGGTGGCGACAAGGGGGAGACCTCCCTGCTGGGGGGCACCCGTGTTGCTAAAAGTCATGAACGCGTTGAGGCCTATGGTAACCTTGATGAACTGAACTCATTCATCGGTTTGATCCGTGACATCAATATCAATGCCCACTACCATGAAATTTTAATCCGGGTACAGGAAAACCTCTTCATTGCTGAAGCACTGATTGCCCGTGATCCTGAAAAGACGGTCAGGGAATTACCATCTCTTTCGGAAGATATCATCAGCATGCTGGAAAAGGAGATCGACACCATGAATGATGAGTTGCCCCCATTGACCAATTTTATCCTTCCCGGAGGCCATATTATCGTTTCCAACTGTCACATTGCCCGTACTGTATGCCGCCGTGCCGAACGTTCCCTTATCCGGTTAAACCTGGTTAGTCCGGTAGATGATATAATAATTCGGTTCCTTAACCGTTTGTCGGATTATCTGTTCGTTCTGGCACGAAAAACCGGTAAAGATTTTGGTGCAATTGAAACGCCCTGGATTGTTAAAAAGAATGCTTGACTTTCTGATTTTTTTTTTTATACTTTTGCACGAAATTCAAAAAAATATATAAATGTACTGGACACTCGAATTGGCCTCAAAACTGGAAGATGCTCCCTGGCCTGCAACCAAGGAAGAGTTGGTCGATTGGGCAATCCGATCGGGCGCGCCACAGGAGGTTATTGAAAATTTAAGAGAGATCGAAGACGAAGGCGAATCTTACGACCGTATCGAAGATATCTGGCCTGATTATCCTACAAAAGACGATTTCTTCTTCCACGAAGATGAATATTGATTTCAATTAAAGATTGAAAATTACCATTAGGCAATGGGAAATCTTCCTTTTGCCTATTGCCTATTGCCTATTGCCTACTGCCTATTGCCTATTGCCTACTGCCTATTGCCTACTGCCTATTGCCTACTGCCTATTGCCTACTGCCTATTGCCTATTGCCTTCTTCTGAAAAAACTAAAGTTCACACTACCATACTGCCGGTGCTGATCAAAGAACAGGTTTTTCTCAAACTTATAACTGGCTGAATGTTCCAGGATAAGCAAACCTCCCATTGCCAGAAGGCCCGAATTGAACACGAGGTCCGGAATGGCTTCAATGCGTTCAAGGTCGTACGGAGGATCGGCAAATATGAGATCGTATTCCGATACCATGTGTTTTAAAAAGACGAAGCTGTTCGACTTTATCACCTTTAAATTGTTCACCCCAAAACCCTCTGCCGTTTTTTTTATAAATTCGATGCACCGGCTATTTGAATCTACGGCCGTAGCTTCAGCAACACCCCGTGAAAGAAATTCAAAAGCAATGCTTCCTGTACCTGTGAAGAGATCCAGCACCTTCAACGAATCATAATCCACCATATTGTTAAGCACATTAAAGAGAGCCTCTTTTGCAAAATCAGTGGTTGGCCGAACAGGCAGGTTTACAGGTGGCTGCAAACGCCGTCCCCTGTATTTTCCGCTTATAATCCGCATGAGAAGAAATTGAAGAGTGGATACTGCGTATGCTGCGGGAACTGGGTCATCAGATAGCTGTATAAATAGGCCTCATTTTTTCGGCCGAAATCAACCTGACGCACATATTTGAATAACAACTCAAACAACGGCGCCCCTTTTTCAATATCTCCCAACAGAATCAGTGGTACCGTCTCAGGATTAAAATTCAACTGTTCAAGCACAAAAATGAGATAATACGTTACATCTTCCGGGTTCTGAAAAGGGAAAGTATTAAAATAGGTCATGTGACGTCCGTCAAAAATCATAAGGTCAAAAAGCGTCGCGCGGATATGCAGGAAGACCCGGGAGGTGTTGATGCGGTTTTTGTAGTTGATCCAAATACTTTCGATGAGAACACTAGCAGCGCTTACAATTTTTGTTTCCTGAAAGTAACCGCCAATAGATTTGAAAATGAGGTCAGGCACTGCAAATACCTGATAGGAATCCATCGACAACAAGTGATCTGACAGAACCTGCTCCTCCCCTCCCGGCTGAAAATTGAATTTTAAATAATTTTCCTTTTCATCCATATCGAACAACGGGGCGGGGATCAGCGTGCCTTTCCTGCCTTCATAGGCGATCTTAACTATTTTAAAGGAACTCTTCAGCCAGGGCATTGCACTGAACACACTGTCCAGAAAATCAGGATAGGATATCTTTTGATTTGGCAAAGCATTCTGCGGCTGAACATCCGCTTTGACCAATTGTTGCAAGCCGATGAACTTGTTTCGTTTAAAATCAAGGATGCAAAAAGTGAGAGTTGTATCGCTAAAAAAAATGGCCAACCCGTAATTCCGGGTTTCCTGGATGTTGAACGAGTCATCCATCAAACTTAACCCTGCAGTAAAATGATCAGACATAGGTGATTGCTAAATGATAAATATCACACCAATAGTGAGTGCAATGATAAGAAGAAAACCCGGAATCAGATATCTTCGGCCCATTTTGCCAGCAAAAAAGCATCCGTAGATCATCTTCAGGGCATTGTTGCTGACAATCGCCTGGAAAGTCGCCAGTAATATGGCATCCGCAGCTACTGCGTGTTTGCCCTGGAAAAGGCTGATCAGAAATGGGTCAATATCAACCAGCCCCACGAAGTAGGAAAGTACATTTAACCCCGGAGTTCCGAAGCGGTTAAGCATTTCATACGTGATGATGGTCAGCGCAACAAAAAGGGAAGCAAAAATAAGCGCTACCTTGAATTCCAGTGGATTTTTATCTGTCTGAAGCTCCTGATCGACGGTGGTGGTCAAACGGTTCCTGTAAAAAAGGATCACCAATCCGATGATCACTGTAAATAGGAACAAGCCAATAAAATATGGCCATACAATGACGGATAGTGGCTGGTTGAATATTAGAATCAGAACGAGGATTCGAAGATACATGAGTGCCGTAGCAAAGATGATCCCGGCCATATATTGATTGAGGTGCTGTGGCTCCTTTTTGCTTTTTTTTGCCAGGATAATGGTTGTGGCGGTGCTGGAATAAAGTCCTCCAAGAATTCC
>CAIYES010000021.1 GCA_903925275.1 uncultured Bacteroidales bacterium | reverse complement strand
CATTCAGAGAACCTTTTTTCTCCATTAAAGGTTAAATATGTTTTTGATATTTCGGAGCAGGCTCAAAGTTATAAGTCAAATTTGAAAACCATCATAAAAGGAAAACGACAGGTAACATTGTTGAATGAAAATTATGGGTAAAAAACAACAAACAATAAAATCTCCGGTAAATATATCGGGCACAGGTTTGCATACCGGCAATGAAGTGATCCTTTCATTTCTGCCTGCGCCCGAGAACCACGGATATAAATTCCGGAGAATAGATTTGAATCCCGATATTCTGGTACCTGCCAATGTGGATCATGTGATCGATACTTCCAGGGGCACAAGTATTGAGTACCAGGGTGTGAGGATCGATACCGTGGAGCATGTTCTTGCAACATTAGCCGGTCTCGGGATTGATAATGTTCTGGTAGAGCTGAATCAATCCGAAACTCCCATCCTTGATGGAAGCGCAGGACTTTATGTAGAAAAATTGCTTGAAGCTGGTCTTGTTGAGCAAAATGCAGATCGTGTTTATTTTGAATTGAAATCCAATGTTTCCTATGCCAATGAGGAAAAGAAAGTCGAGCTCATAGCTATCCCATCAAACGAGTTCAGGATTTCAGTAATGATTGATTTCGATGCCCGCGTTCTTCCCCCGCAAAGTGCGATCCTGAATAAAATAAGCCAGTTCAAAGATGAGATTGCTCCTTGCCGGACCTTTGTTTTCCTTCACGAACTTGAGTACCTGCTGCAAAACAACCTTATCAAAGGAGGAGATGTCAACAATGCAATCGTTTTCGTGAACCGGGCAGTCACACAACGGGAACTTGATCATCTCACAGGTTTATTTAAAAAACCCAGGATTGAAGTCAGAAATGAAGGAATCCTGAATAATCTGGAACTTAAATTTTCCAATGAACCTGCACGGCATAAACTGTTGGATTTAATCGGTGATCTGGCGCTTATCGGGATGCCCATCAAGGCACAGATCATCGCTACCCGTCCCGGACATCATTCCAATGTTCAATTTGCGAAACTGATAAAAAATCTCATCAAACAGGAAGGTTCGAAAGAAGAAATTTCGATGATAGATTTCGTTCAACCCACACATTTTGTTATTAAGCAATAGCAGATACAACTGCAGCATTATCCCACTTTTCTTTTGCCATCCCGAATTGCTGATGCAATGAACGCATGAGGTGGGTTAACAAATATATGCTAATGAACCCATTCTTTCACAAATCTAAAAGCAATCCACTATGAATCAATCACTGGCTTATGTAAACCCAAATGCACAAGTTGCCGCCAATGTTGTAATCGACCCTTTTGTTACCATTGATAAAAATGTCGTTATCGGCGAAGGAACATGGATAGGTAGCAACGCTACCATCCTCGAAGGAGCAAGAATCGGCAAAAACTGCAGAATCTTTCCGGGGGCAGTAATTTCAGCTATCCCGCAGGATATGAAGTTTGCAGGGGAAGAAACGATCGCTAAAATCGGCGACAATGTGACCATCCGTGAATTTGTTACGATCAACAGAGGAACAAAAGCAAGCTTTGAGACCGTGGTGGGCGATAATACGTTGTTAATGGCCTATGTTCATGTAGCACATGATTGTGTTATCGGAAAAAATTGCATACTCGCAAATGCGGTAACGCTGGGAGGGCATATTGTAATTGATGACTGGGCGGTGATCGGGGGAATGGTCGGTATTCATCAGTTTGTTCGTGTGGGTGCTCACACGATGATTGCAGGTGGCTGTATTGCCCGAAAAGATGTTCCGCCTTATACCAATTCAGGCCGTGAACCCCTTTCCTATGCAGGGATCAATTCGATGGGACTTCGCAGAAGAGGGTTCAACAGCGATGTTATCAGCCAAATCCAGGAAATTTACAGGATTATCTACCTTAAAGGATTCAATGTGACGCAGGCGTTGAAAATCATTGAAAGCGAAGTAGAAGCGACCCTGGAACGGGATGAAATTCTTTCTTTTATTTCCAGGTCAAAACGCGGAATAATGAAAGGATATTCAAATTAATTTCTATTTGTATGTCACATGCCGCCGAAGGTGTCAGAACCGCTTCACATACCCATGGCAATAAGGGGTGGCGCCTTTGTGATCATAATAATCCTGGTGATAATCCTCTGCTTTCCAGAAGGTTTTTGCAGGGAGCACCTCGGTGACGACCTTGTACCCTTTTTCCTTTAACAAGCGTATCAGTTTTTTTGTGATGGCTTTCTGTTCTGCTGTTTTATAAAACACTGCCGAACGGTATTGCTCTCCCCAATCCGGACCCTGGTGATTCCATTCCGTTGGGTCATGGGTTTCAAAAAACATTTTAGCCACCTCTTCAAATGAAGTGCGGTGCAAATCAAACACCACCTCGATGGCCTCATAATGTCCTGTAGTGCCGGAACAAACCTGCTTGTAGTCAGGATGATCGGTTTTTCCACCTGTGTAACCTACCTCTGTGGAGATCACCCCGTTGATTTTTTTCATATAATATTCAACACCCCAGAAACAGCCGCCTGCAAAAATGGCTGTATCGGTCTGGGCTTCGCTGCCGGCCGGCACGAAATCAAGCGAAATGGAATTCACACAATGCCGGGTGTCTTTTGGAGTCAGGCCTTCTCCCAAAAAAACATGACCCAGGTGGGCGCCACAGCTGGCACACTCAATTTCGGTACGCATGCCATCGGCATCAGGGATGCGTTTCACGGCGCCGGGTACCTCATCGTCAAAAGAGGGCCAGCCGCACCGGGCGTCGAATTTATCACCGGAACGATAAAGTGGTGCACCACATCTTTTGCAGATATAGGTACCGGTTTCGTTGAATTTTTCATATTTGCCCGTAAACGGGACTTCTGTGCCCTTATGAACGATCACCCGCTCTTCTTCCGGCGTTAGTTGTTTAAATTTCATGTTCTTCTGAGGTATTGATGCCGATTGATTTTGACGCTGCGTGCACCCGGCAAATGCAATAAACGTAAATGCGAGGATAAAAATAGTGAATTTCCCAAACATACAAAAATTATTTAGACTGAATAAATACGATATATAATCCGATTTATTACAAACGGCAGTAAATAATGCGAATCAAGGGTTGGAATCAAATAGCCATGAAGTAGCTTAATGTCAATAACCGTGGGTGAAGCCCACAGGCCAGGGACAACCGGAAAACTCAGCCCTGAAGGGGCTGTATATGTGATATTCAGCCCCTTCAGGGCTGGTTGAACGATCGGGTATCACTGTCGTGGGCTTCACCCACGGTTATTGAGATCTAGCCCTTTCAGGGCTTTGAGTGATTACCAATTGTGTCAACCCTTGATTCGCAT
>CAIYES010000020.1 GCA_903925275.1 uncultured Bacteroidales bacterium | reverse complement strand
CGATTGTAACCATGCGTCAAAAATATGATCTTGATATATGCATGAGGCCATGCAGGACTTTCAAAGGCAACCCGCTTAACTTTATCCGGCGCGGTTTTGGCGGTGTTATTGAAGAACCCATCATCGACACCATGATTTTCCGGCAAAACACCGAATGTTTATATGGAGGCGTTGAATGGTCGAACCCATCCGATCAGGTATATGATGCTCTGATGACCCACAAAAAATTCAGGGATAATTTTGCATGGTGCCCCCGGCCTGAACTGGCCGTATCGACCCGGATTTTTACGAAGAAATATACGACACGCATCCTCAAGGCAGCCTTTGAATATGCCAAAGCACGTGGATTCAATACAGTAACAGTTTGCGAAAAGCCCAATGTGATCCGCGAAACATCGGGCATGATGCTGAAACTTGCCCAGGATATGGCAAAAAATGAATATCCAGGGATCAAAGTCCAGGATACCAATATTGATGCTCAAATGATGTGGCTCACCAAGAATCCGGAAACCTATCACGTGATGGTTGCCGGCAACATGTTTGGTGACATTGTTTCTGATGGTTTTGCCGGTCTTATCGGAGGACTTGGTTTTGCATGCAGTGCAAATATCGGTCCCGAAATCGCCGTTTTTGAACCTACCCATGGTTCGGCTCCCAAGTATGCCGAATTCAATCCATCAATCGTCAACCCAACGGCCATGATCCTCTCCACCGTCATGATGCTCGAGCACATTGGTGAAATGGAATTGGCCGCAAAGATTTCAAAAGCAGTAGCCAGTGTTGTGGAAGAGGGTAAGGTGATGTCGTACGACATGTTGAAGCTGCCGGGAACTCCTGATGCATTCAGCAAAGGCGCAGCAACAACCAGGCAAATGGCGGATGCGATTATTGCTCACTTGTAAAACAAACAATGTAAGCAATGCATACAATGCATACAATGCAGAAAATGCATGCAATGCAGAAAATGCATGCAATGCTTAAAATGCAATAAAAAATTGATTCAATAAATGCAGCAATTAATATTAAACCAAAATTCAACACCTTCATTGTTTGCATAGTCTGCATTGTTTGCATTGTTTGCATTGCTTCCATTGTCTGCATTAATTAATAACTTCCTTAATTAAAAAAAAAATGACAGAAGAAATTTTGGCTCTCTGGCCGGAGATGATGTGGATTCAGGATCCGGACCTCCGCGAAAAAACGGCAAAAACATGGGAATCAGCACTGGAAAAAAGTGTTCTGACTGCTGATGACCTCAGAAAAATCCCGTTTACCCTGCTTGCAGGTCCTGATCTGAAAGTGTCATTCATGGCACACAAGCGCTGTGTTGTTCACGTTGCACGCGATGCAGGTAACAAGATGAATGAATTTTTCAGGGATGATCTTCCGGTTAACATGGATATCCTGATTGCAGGGGCAATACTGGCGGATGTTGGTAAATTACTTGAATATGAACTGGATTCAAATGGAAAATCATTCCAGGGAAAATATGGCAAATATCTGCGTCATCCCTTCTCAGGAGTTTCACTGGCTGAACAGTGCGGCGTTCCGGCCTCAGTCTGTCACATCATTGCAACTCATGCCGGCGAAGGCGATATGGTAAAACGTACTGTTGAAGCCTACATCGTGCATCATGCTGATTTTATGACATTTGAACCCTTTAGGGATAGTCTTAAATAGAAATGTAAGCAATGAAAATAATGCAGACAATGCAGACAATGAAAACAATGAGAGCACTGTAGAGAAAATGTTGATTCAAAAAATGTAGATAAACCGTTTGAATCAAAAATTCAAATAACTACATTTTCCGCATTACCTGCATTGTTTGCATTACCTGCATTGTTTGCATTGCTTGCATTGCTTGCATTACCTGCATTACCTGCATTACCTGCATTGTCTGCATTGTCTGCATTGTCTGCATTGTCTGCATTGTCTGCATTGTCTGCATTGTCTGCATTGTCTGCATTGTTTTCATTCATTAATTAAAACCAAAAGCTTATGAATATTATCGAAAAAATATTAGCTGCACACAGCAGCCAGGAAAGTTTAAAGCCAGGTGATATCGTGGATGTAACCATTGATACCCGCGCTGCCCGTGATTTTGGTGGTGCCAATGTCGTAAAAAATCTCATCGATAACGGGCTGACCATCGAGAATCCCAAAAAAACCATTTTCACCTTTGACTGCAATCCGGGTGGTTCGGATCAGAAATATGCTGCAAACCAGCATTATTGCCGGCAATACGCGCGCGAAAACGGCATCAGGGTATATGATGTTGATGCTGGAATTGGAACCCATCTTGCCATCGATAATGGACTTGTCTGGCCTGGAAGCACCTTTGTTTCAACCGATTCACATGCCAACATCATGGGTGCCATCACATCTTTCGGCCAGGGGATGGGCGACCAGGATATCGCTGCCGCATGGGCAAAAGGAGCTGTGTGGTTCAAAGTACCAGCATCGGTAAAGATCAATCTGATGGGAAAAAGGCCTTCCGGCCTATCGGCAAAGGATATAGTCCTTAATCTCCTTTCGATCTTTGGCGCCAATAAATTGTTGGGAAATTCCGTGGAAATTTACGGGGAAGAAACAGAGAAATTTACCCTGGCCGAGCGCATTACCATTGCTTCGATGGGTACAGAAATGGGTGCTATCATCATTTTATTCCCCACCTCGCATGCACTCCTCACCGAATTAAATCTCATTACCGGAAAGGATTACCAATCGGTGAAAGCTGATCCAGATGCAACATACGAAAATATTTTCGACATCGATCTGAGTAAATTTGTCACCATGGTGGCCAAACCAGGGCATCCCCACGACGACACCTCTATCGAAACAGTGCGCAACCAGAAAATCGATTCCGGGTTTATCGGCAGTTGCACCAACGGACGAATCGAAGACCTGCGTGCCGCAGCTACAATACTAAAAGGTCGGAAAGTGGCTCCCGGCGTAGTGTTAAAGGTCGTTCCTGCCACGGATGCTATCTGGACACAGGCCATGGATGAAGGAATTATCCAGGTATTCAAAGAAGCCGGCGTCATGGTTTCAAATGCAGGATGCGCCGGTTGCGCTGCCGGGCAAGTGGGTCAGAATGGCCCCGGCGAAGTTACCATCAGTACCGGGAATCGCAATTTTGAAGGAAAACAGGGGAAAGGGTTTGTTTACCTCGCATCGCCGGCTGTTGTTGCTGCTTCCGCTGTGGCAGGCTTCATTACCACACCTGATCAGATTCCCGAACATCCGGCCCTGTTTCATGCAACGGGAAAAGGCGATGTATTACAGGGAGCGAAGGGCAAAAAAGTGAGGGTTGCAAAGCCAACAATTGTCGAAGGAAATGTTTGGATTATCCCTAAAGATGATATCGATACAGATATGATCTTCCACAACCGGTACCTGACCATAACCGACATCAGGGAAATGGGTCAATATACCTTTGATAACCTGAAGGGTTTCGAAGATTTTGCAAAGAAGGCCAAAGCAGGCGACATTGTGATCACACAGAAAAATTTCGGAGCCGGAAGTTCCCGCCAGCAGGCTGTTGATTGTTTTCAATCACTTGGCATCAGTTGCATCCTGGCCGAATCATATGGAGCTATTTACGAACGAAATGCCATCAATGCCGCCATGCCCATACTGACCTTCAACCCTGAAATTCTCGCCCAGGTTGATTTGCAACCCGGCGATGCCGTCAGAGTTGATTTCGTTACCGGGAATCTGACAAACCTGAGAAATCAGAAAATGGAACAGATCAATAAATTTTATGATGCCCAATTGGCTATTTATCAGAATGGGGGGCTTTTATAAAATGTCGTGACAGCAGTGTGCAGCGACACGACCTTCCGTTGCCATGGTAAGTCAAATGGTTAAATCTGAAAAGCTCCTGATTACCGTTTTAGCTTCCAGCGGCGATGCGACCACAAGTAATATTCAGGATTCTCCTTGATGACATCTTCGAGATCTTTCATAAACCGGCTTGTAATTTCGCCGGTTTTTGTTTTTACCGGTTCCGGTTCAAGCATTTTAAATTCAAGGGTGTAATATCCGCGTTTGATTTTTTGAACCTTGACAAACACAACCGTAAGATTAAATACCCGGGCATACTTTTCCGGACCGTGAATGGTCGCCGTATCCTGGTTCATGAAATTTACCCAGTAGGCCAGCCTTGCGCTCGACGGGCTTTGATCGGCAACCATATAAAAAGCGGCCGGTTCGCCCCAGTCCGTTTTAAATGTTTCGGATGTTTTTGCAATGGAGGCCAGTCTCGACCGACCCTGCACCCTGGTCTGCTGAACATAACGATCAACAAATTTATTCGAAAGCGGCTTGTAGAAACCAACTGGTTTGTGAAGCATCTGTGAACCCGCAGCGATCCCGGCCCATTCCCAGTTCGCATAATGTCCGGCAACACAAATTACCTGCTGCCCTTTTCTGTACAATTCATCCAGAAACGCAGTATTGATAAATTTATATCTTCTGACTACATCTTCTTCCTTCATTGTGAAAGCCTTCAAACTTTCGACCAGCATGTCGCAAAGGTGATGATAAAATTCTATCGCAATCCTCTCGATCTCAACCTCCGATTTACCGGGAAAAGAATTTCGAAGATTCTCAAACACTACTTTTTTTCTATAACCGACAATATAATATATACAATAAAAAACAAGGTCGGCCAGCCCGAAAAGCAGGCGAAACGGAATAAAACGAAACAGAAAAATGAAAGAACGGAAACACAGGTAAGAAAAATAATCCATAGGGCGAGGTTGAATATCGTTAACCTTAAAATATCTGCAAAGATAGTGACCTGTTGACGAGAATCATTAATTTTGCTGCAAAATTCACAAAAATGCTCATCATAAATCGACACAACACCGATCCCTGCTTCAACCTTGCAACGGAAGAATATGTACTGAAAAATTTTGAAGAAGATTCGTTCATGCTTTGGCGAAACGCCCCCTCAATCATTGTCGGAAAACATCAAAATACCCTTGCAGAGATCAATGTCGATTACGTTAAAAAAAACAACATTCCGGTTGTTCGCCGGCTGAGTGGTGGCGGTGCGGTTTTTCATGACCTGGGAAACCTGAACTTCACCTTTATCCGGACAGGCATGGAAAATAGCCTGATCGATTTCAGAAAATACACAGAACCAATCCTTGAGGTGATGCTGAAGCTGGGCATTGCTGCCCGGTTTGAAGGGCGAAATGACCTGACGATCAATGGTATGAAATTTTCAGGCAATGCCGAACATATATGGAAAAACAGGGTGTTGCATCATGGCACACTTTTATTCTCTGCTCACATGCCCGATCTTGCACAGGCACTCAACGCTGACCCGTTGAAGTTCAGTGACAAGGCAGTAAAATCGGTTCGAAGCCGTGTTACCAATATCAGTGAGCATCTGAATAAGCCAATGAACGTTCTGCAGTTTGCCGCACTCATCCAGGAACATATTCTTGAAAAATATCCTGACGCACGGATGATAGAACTTTCAGCGGTGGATCATGAAAAAATTTATGAATTGGTAAGGAGTAAATACAACACCTGGGAATGGAATTTCGGTTACTCACCCAATTATAATTTTAAAAAGGTGGTTCGGACTGAAAAAAGCGGAACCATTGAATTCGACCTTGATGTACACAATGGCAAAATCCAGCATATGAAAATATTCGGTGATTATTTCAGCAGGTTTGATACGGATGAGATCGAATCGGCACTCACCGGTGTTGGCCATCAAGAAAGTTCCATCAGAGAAGCACTGGAACCTTATAAAATAGATGACTATTTTACAAACCTTACACTGGATGAGTTCATTGAAGGAATGTTTTGATGTAACCTCCGATCAAGGAAAAGGTAAAGCCTCTTTTCTTTTGTGTACAAGGGTCAGTGGATGATGTTCACCGTCAGTTTTTCGTTTGCAAGCTCGCCCTGAGCCAGAAAAAGCCTATCAAACCCGCAATCAACGAAGCAATCAGGACTGCAAGTTTTGAATTGTTAATGAGAACAGCGTTGTCAAAAGCAAGCATTGTAATAAAGATAGACATGGTAAACCCTATTCCGGCTAAAAATCCAACACCCATGATATGCTTCCATTTCAGGTCATTTGGTAATGTGCAAAAGCCTAATGCAACGCCGATTAAAGAAAACAAAAACACACCCATCGGCTTGCCAATGATGAGTCCCGCGAAAATCCCGAGACTGCTGACATTGCCGAGACTACCCTGCCAATTGCTGCCAAGTACGATCCCCGTATTGGCCAACGCAAACAATGGCAGAATAATGAAAGCAACCGGTTTATGGAGAAAGTGCAGCAAAGTTGATGAAGGTGATTTTTCACGACCGTTCCCAAATGGAATGACAAAAGCCAGCAAAACCCCGGTAATCGTAGCATGAACGCCTGAGTGTGCCATAAAATACCACATGACGACACCACCGAGTAAATATGGTATCAGATTTTTAATTTTAAGCCGGTTTAACACAATCAATCCGCCAAAAATTGCCAGGGCTGCAAACAAATTGATGAAATCCAACGAGCTTGTATAGAAGATGGCAATAATCAGGATCGCACCAAGGTCGTCAATTACAGCAAGGGCCGTCAGAAATACCTTTAATGACGACGGAACCCGGCTTCCAAGAATGGATAAAATGCCGACAGCAAAAGCAATGTCTGTGGCCATTGGAATTCCAGCCCCTGATTGAGTGGCTGTTCCAAAATTGAACATTAAAAAGATAGCCGCCGGAACTATCATACCTCCAATGGCCCCAATAATCGGGAATGCCGCGCTTCTTAAGTCTGAAAGCTCCCCAACATAGATTTCTCTCTCAAGTTCCAGGCCGATAAGCAGGAAAAATACGGCCATCAGGGCATCATTTATCCAGAATTCCACACTATTCCCGGCAAAATTCATATGCCAAAGATGCACGTAAGATGTTTGTAAAGCAGAATTGGCAAGAAAAAGCGAAAATACAGTGCAGAAAATCAAGGTAAGTCCGCCCGATTTCTCACTTTTGAAAAAGTCTACAAAAAGTCGGGATAATTTCATTTTCCAGCCTTGTATCGTATCACTTCAGCTTTTTCAAGGGTGATCAGGCCCCCCGACTTGGTTTTTTCAAATAAATCTTCAACTATCTGTGAAAACATTTTGATTTTTTCTTCAGTATCCACAATCTCAATCACCAGGGGTAAATCCGAGGAAATCTCGAACAATTTGGCTGTATGAACCTTCGAATTGGGTCCAAAACCCATAATACCCCTCGTAACTGTGGCACCGGAAAGCCCCAACCTCTTGGCTTCAAACACAATTACTTCATACAATGGTTTTTTGCCAACTTTATCGGACTCCCCAATAAATATCCGAAGCAGTTTCGCGTTTGGATTATTTTCCATGGTCAGAGAATTTTTATGATCAGAATTCCCATAAAAGTTGCAATCACCCCTAATAAAACACTCGATACCACATAAGCTGATGCATACCAGAACTGGCCATCGCGCATCATACCAACTGTTTCATTTGAGAAGGCAGAAAAAGTGGTAAACCCGCCAAGAACTCCTGTCGCTAAAAATAAGCGCCACTCCTGCCGCATATTTCCCCGGTCGGCAAGGCCAAAAACAACTCCGATTAAAAAGCAGCCGATGATGTTCACACTCAAAGTGCCAAACGGAAACGTGCTAGGAACTCTGTTCTGGATAAACAAAGAAATCAGGTAGCGGGATATTCCCCCGATGAAACTCCCTGCTCCTATCGCTAAAATCATTTTCATGTACGATCTTTCATGCTGATGCTAATCAGATTTTATTTGCTGATCCTGATCCAAACTAAAAATCTTCAATCATCTATGAACAGGTTTTGGCGTATTGGAACCTGCATCTACTATATATTTCCAACTGCCATCGGCCTGTTTTCTCCAGATGCTGATATAGTTGCCATACAGAATGGTATCCTTGGCCTTCAGGGAAAGTTCCCATTCCCCGAAGGTATAGCCAATATCTTCTGACCGCCCAATTTCAGCGCGAACAGGTTTCCATTTCAGAATCATTCCTGTATCAGGTCTTGCGAGGCAGGCTTTAACCAATTCATTTTTCCCGGTGATCGGAAAATTGCCATCCCTCAATTTTACAACGCTGTCATCCGCATAAAAGATAAATGCAGCATTTACGCCCTTTTCAACGCTCATCCGGCTGAATGCCTTGTCGGTAGCAATCAGTACTGAAGGGTCACTTTTTTTTTCGCGGCAGCATCCGGTCAGGACAACGACTGCCAACAGAGTCCATAGTGTTTTCAAGAACATGGTTCTTATGGATATTCGTCTATTTTAATCCACGGCGTTTTAAAAGCGGTTCAATTGACGGATCCTGGCCCCTGAATTTCCGGTATTGAATCATTCCTTCGTCATTTCCTGATTCAGCAAGACAATACTTTCTGAATTTGGCGGCAAGTTCCTTGTTGTAAATGTCACCGGTTGACTTGAAAGTTTCAAAAGCATCGGCATCCAATACGGCCGCCCAGATATAAACATAGTAACCGGCAGCATAGCCTCCATCGAAGATATGGGCAAAATAGGTTGACCGGTAACGAGGGAGAATTTCAGGAATCAGACCGATTTTAGCCATTGCATCCTGTTCAAATTTTTGAACTTCCGGCTCTTTTGGTTCTGTCAGGCCATGATAATCCATATCAAGGATCGATGCTGCAAGATATTCAACCGTTTCAAACCCCTGGTTGAATAAACCGCTTTTTTGAATTTTTCCGATCAGTTCGTCAGGGATCGCAACGCCTGTTTTATAGTGCTTCGCATAGGCTTTCAGCACCTCAGGTTCACTAGCCCAGTTTTCGTTTACCTGTGAAGGCAATTCAACATAATCCTGCGGAACATTTCCAGCGGTTCGGGTGTATTTACCTACAGTGAACAATCCATGCAGCGCATGACCAAATTCATGAAACAACGTGGTCGTTTCATCCCAACTCAGGAGTGCAGGAACATCGCCAGTAGGTTTTGTAAAATTACAGGTAATGGAAATTACCGGAGTGACTTTTTCCCCTTTCTCCCATCCGGATGAACGGAAATCGGTGCACCACGCGCCCCCCCGCTTGCCGGCACGCGGGTAATAATCGAGGTACAACACGCCGAGATGGCTTCCATCAGCCTCTTTTACTTCATAAGTTTCCACATCCTTTTGAAAAACAGGTAAATCCGTCCGTTTTGTAAAGGATATTCCATACAATTTGTTGGCAACCAAAAACATACCGTCACGCACATTGGCAAGGCTGAAATAGGGTTTCAGCTCAGTTTCGTCGAGATTGTACTTTTCTTTATGGATAATCTCAGCATAATACCACCAATCCCATGGTTGCAGTTTAAATTTTCCACCTTCACGGTCGATAATTTTCTGCATTTCAAGGGCTTCCTTTTTTGCCACCGGCAATGCAGCAGTCCATAGCTTTGCAAGGAAATCGTTTACATTGGCCGGGGTTTTCGCCATGTTTTCATCCACAACATAGGCGGCATAGCTTTCAAACCCCAACAACCTGGCTTTTTCAACCCGCAGCTTAACGATTTTCGCGACAGTGGCGTTGTTATCATTCTTGTTGCCGTTATTTCCACGCATGAAATATCCTGTGTAGATTGTTTCGCGCAGTTTACGGTTTTTAGCATACTGCAGGAAGGGAATCATACTGGGTTTTGACAATGTAAAAACCCACTTTCCCTCAAGTCCTTTATCTTTGGCCGTTTCTGCCGCCCCATCCACAACACCCTGCGGTAAACCTTCAAGATCCTTTTTATCATCGATCACCAATTTGAAATTGTCATTGGTTTCGGCAAGAAGATTCTCTCCAAAAGTGAGGGAAAGCAAAGACAATTCGGAATTCAATTTGCGTAACTGATCCTTTTTGTCAGCCGGGAGATTTGCGCCCTGTCGCTCAAAATCACGGAAATATTTTTCGACAACCCTGAGTTGCTGACTATCCAGCTTCAACTCATTACGTTTCTCATAAACAACCTTAATTTTTGCAAACAACTTGTCATTTAGCGCGATATCATCATTGTGCTTTGACATAATCGGGCTGAGTTCCCTGGCAATCGACTGCATTTGTTTGTTTGTTTCGGCCTCATTCAGGTTATAAAAAACCCTGCCCACCCTGGTTAACAATTTTCCTGATTTATCGAAAGCAAGGATCGTGTTGTCAAAATCGGGACTGGCTTGATTGTTAATAATTGAATCAATCTCTGAATTGTGCTGCCTGATCCCCTCAAGGAAAGCAGCCATAAAATGGGTTGTATCGATTTTATCAAACGGCGGTACCTGAAATGGCGTTTGATATTCCGTAAAAAAGGGATTGTCGGTTTTTTTGACAGATTTACAACCTGCGAAAAACAACATGGCCAAGGCCATCAGCGTTAATGAAAATGTTTTCATGATAATAAGGTTATTAATAAAAAGGTAGTTGGGGTATTGCAAAAGTTTTACAATTTTTGATTTGCAAAGTTATTGGAAACATTTAAAAACTGAACATTATCCTGTAACCTTTTTAATTTTTCAGCATCTATATTAGCCATACATCCTGTTAAATGACTGTTTCAGCCCAAACAATGAGATGAATATCGATTTTTTTTTATTCCGCGGACAAAAACAGCAACCTTTGATATGAAATATCCATTGGAATCGTGATCATGCAAATCATGAATGACAATTTTGGAAATTCCGTATGACCATTAAATACAAATTATTGACAATGACATTATAACTGATGATTAAAATCAAGCAGATTCACAAATCATATGTAACCGGGCAAAACAGTTTGCACGTGCTTAAAGGAATTGATCTGGAAATTGGTGCAGGTGAAATGATCTCCATCATGGGAGCCTCCGGATCGGGAAAGTCGACTCTGTTGAACATTCTGGGGATTCTTGACGATTACGATTCCGGCGAATACCTTTTAAACGGGTTGTTTATCAACAAATTAAGCGAGCGAAAGTCGGCCCACCTTAGAAATCAGATGATTGGATTTGTGTTTCAGTCCTTCAACCTGGTTTCCTTTAAAAATGCAATGGAAAATGTGGCTTTGCCGCTATACTATCAGAATGTGCCGCGAAAAAAACGCAACCTGATCGCCATGGAATACCTGGAGCGGATGGGATTGCAGGAATGGGCGCATCACCTCCCAAATGAATTGTCGGGAGGCCAAAAACAGCGTGTTGCCATTGCGCGAGCTCTTATAGGAAAACCAAAAGTAATTCTGGCTGATGAACCAACCGGGGCATTGGATTCTAAAACTTCCTTAGAGGTAATGGACATTCTGCAGGAGATCAACTCAACCGGAATAACCGTGATCATTGTTACCCACGAACATGATATTGCCATGCGAACGAAGAAGACTATCAGGATTACGGATGGAAATATTACGGAGATCGTAGTAAATTAAATAGCTCATTGTAATGGCACAATATTTTGTGTCTAAACTTACAAAATAGCGAAATCGAATGTTCGAAATAGATAAATGGCAGGAAATTTACAGTACGGTAAGGAAAAATAAACTCCGTACCTTTCTCACAGGCTTCAGTGTGGCATGGGGGATTTTCATGCTCATTATTTTACTTGGTTCCGGAGCAGGTCTTGAAAACGGGGTCAAGGAACAATTTAAAGGTGGTGCAACCAACGGAGTATGGATAAGCAGCGGAATAACCAGCATTCAATATAAGGGATTAAAAATCGGTAGACCCATCAAATTTACCAACGAAGATTACAAATCAATCAAGACAACTGTAAGTGGACCAGACCGTATTTCGGCAAGGCTTTTCCTGGGGAATAATCTGATTTCCTATAAAAATGAATATGGCTCTTTCTTTTTGTCACCCTGCCATCCCGATTATGGCTTTATCAAAGAGGTAAGTATGATCCAAGGCCGTTTTCTGAACAATATTGACATTACCGAATTCAGAAAAGTGGCCGTGATCGGAGAAAAGGTGAAAACTGCCTTGTTCAAAGGAACTGATACCGTTGCCATGGGAAAATACATTAAGATAAACGGGGTTCTTTTTAAAGTTGTCGGTATTTTCAGGGATTTTAGCCGGAATGATGATGAACAAAAAAGGGTTTATATCCCGATATCTACGGCTCAGCGTGTTTTTCAGGGTGAAAATGTTATCAACCAGATATCCTTTACAACCGGTGATGCTTCTTCTGCTGAGGCTGATCTGATGATTCAAAAGTCGCGGGCTTTGCTGTCAAAGTTGCACACATTCGATGTCGACGACAACCGTGCAGTAAATATCTGGAATAAAAACGAAGAGGTTCGAAAGTTTCAGGCACTGTTTGCAGGCATTCGCATGTTTATCTGGATAATTGGGATCGGAACCATTGTTGCCGGCGTTGTAGGGGTTAGCAACATCATGATGATTGTTGTAAAAGAACGGACAAAAGAGATCGGGATCCGGAAATCATTGGGGGCAACTCCATGGTCAATCGTAGCCCTCATCATGCAGGAAGCAATCATTATCACCTCTTTTGCCGGATATATTGGTCTTGTATTGGGGGTTGGATTACTTGAACTGATTTCAAAAAAAGTTCCTGCATCTGAATTTTTCAGAAACCCGGAAGCGGATTTTTCCATTGCGGTCATGGCTACGGTGTTGCTGGTTTTTGCAGGTGCAATCGCGGGTTTTTTCCCGGCCATGAGAGCTGCAAAAGTCAAACCGGTGGAAGCGTTGAGGGATGAATGATGGAATGCAAGCATTGCAAACAATGCAAGCAATGCAAACAATGCAAACAATGCAAACAATGCAAGCAATGCAAGCAATGCAAGTAATGCAAGTAATGCAAATAATGCTGGGAATGCTGGAAATGATTAAAAATAAAATGTTGCGTACAACCATATGTTTTTTTTGACTGTTAACTGAAATACAATGTTTGATCTGGATAGATGGCAGGAGATATATCATGTACTGAGTAAAAACAAACTTCGTACATTTCTGACTGCTTTTGGCGTATTCTGGGGCATTTTCATGCTTGTGATCATGCTTGGATCGGGTAATGGACTGCAACGGGGTGTTACGCGGAATTTTGGAGACATGGCCACCAACAGTGTTTTTATCTGGACCCAGCAAACCAGTGTACCATATAAAGGATTTCCCAGGGGAAGAGGTTATTATTTTGATAATGATGATGCTGTGGCGATGATGCATTCCATTCCTGAAATTAAATATCTTGCTCCCCGCATTCAGGCTGGCGGTTTTATGCAGACGAACAATGTGATCCGTGGATTAAAATCAGGCATATTCAACATCATGGGCGATTACCCTGCTTTCAACAAAATAGATCCATTGAATTTTCTCCAGGGAAGATTTATCAACGACCTGGATATTCGTGAAAAACGAAAAGTGGCTGTTATTGGAACACGCGTTGTTGATATTCTTTTTACCCCGAATGAAAATCCGATCAATCAGTATATACAGATACAGGGCGTCTATTTTAAAATTATCGGGATCTTCAAGTCAAAAAGAACCGGTGAACAGGCAGATCAGGAAAATCAAAATATCTACATGCCATTTACCTCCTTGCAGCAAACTTACAATTATGGGGATGCTGTAGGATTTTTCTCCATTACTTCGAAAGATGACATTCCGGTTGACGTTGTTGAAAATAAGGCAATCAGGCTGTTGAAACAAAGGCATTCGATTTCACCTGCCGACGAATCAGCGGTCGGGCACTTTAACCTGCAGAATGAGTTCAATAAAATGCAGGGTCTATTCTTTGGAATACGTCTTTTGGTTTGGATCGTAGGTACCGGAACCCTGCTGGCCGGGGTGATCGGCGTGAGCAATATCATGCTGGTCGTGGTTAAGGAACGAACGAAGGAGATAGGCATTCAGCGTGCCCTGGGTGCTACGCCATGGGTTGTTATCAGCCAGATCATAACCGAATCAATAGCACTTACAACCTTTTCCGGATATTTTGGTCTGGTGATGGGGGTAGGATTGCTTGAACTGATAAACTATCTGATTGATTCTTCGGGAGCCAGCTCTGAAATGTTCCTTCATCCCGGAATCGATTTTTCTGTTGCGATCACTGCACTTTCAATCCTGGTCGTAGCTGGTGCAGTTGCCGGACTGATTCCGGCTTCGAGGGCCGTATCCATTAAACCGATCGACGCACTCAGGTATGAATAGTAAATACTAACATCATCATATAAAATGTTCAGTAAATGAAAAAGAACAACCATAATAGGTTCAGGCCATTAAGTAGTTAAAAATATTCTTCAATTGTGATAAAAATAAGAAATCTGATCAATATTATCTGTTGCGATCTCTTGTGCCAAAAGTGGTAAAAATGAATAATAAAAATCATTCCTGTCAATAAAACAATATTTGTCCATGAAAAAATTCATCAAAATCTCGGTTCTTGTCCTGATTCTTGCCATATTCGTGATAACCATTGTTTATCTCTACCGGAAATCGCAGGTTAAACCGGTAGTTTTTCAAACTGAAAAACCATTTATCACAAACATAACCAAGAAAACCGTTGCTACCGGTTCGGTCATTCCACGGAAAGAAATTGAGATCAAACCACAGGTTTCAGGCATTGTTGAAGAGGTATTCGTTCAGGCAGGAAAGAACGTAAAACAAGGGGATATCCTTGCAAGGGTAAGGATCATACCCGACCTGATAAACCTTAACAATGCAGAAGCACGTCTCGAAAGGGCAAAGATCGCATTCGACGATGCCAAAATCAATGATGACAGGCAGGAAAAACTATTCAGCCAGGGGGTTATTTCTGCGGTGGAACATCAGCAGGCACTGGTAAATTTTAAAAATGCGAAACAGGAAGTCGATGCAGCTGAAGCAAACCTGGAACTTATCAGAGAAGGTGTTAATAAAAAATCGGGTAAAACGACAAATACCCTCATCCGTTCGACTATCGAAGGAATGATTCTCGATATTCCGATAAAAGCAGGCAATTCTGTCATTGAAACCAATAACTTCAATGCAGGGACAACCATTGCAACCATTGCAGATGTTGGCGATATGATATTCCAGGGTAAGGTTGATGAAACAGAAGTTGGAAAAATCAAACCGGGCATGGATCTCCTGCTCACCATTGGGGCCATCGAGAACGACACTTTTCATGCAATCCTGAAATATATATCGCCAAAGGGGGTCCTTGAAAACGGCGCCGTTCAATTTGAGATCAAAGCAGATGTTAGCCTGAAAACAGACCAATTTATCCGTGCCGGCTATAGCGCAAATGCAGATATCGTGCTGGATCACAGAAATAATGTCCTGGCTATCAAAGAAGCTGTGCTCCTTTTCCAGGGGGATTCAGCTTATGTGGAAGTTGAAACTTCACCGCAGAAGTTTGAAAAAAAATATATTAAAACAGGACTTTCCGACGGAATAAACATCCAGATTTTATCAGGATTAACCGCAAAAGATAACATTAAAATACAACAAATGAATACCAGCAGTGCGGCAAAATAGTACGACAAAAAATTGACCGGATATTTCACCTGTTTCACCGTTTTTTCTGACCATTTCATGTTGATGATTTAAGTTCATCATCCGTTCAAATCCATTCACCTTTTTTTCCGGGTAAGTCACAGATAATATTTGTTTTCAATATGTTATCGGAGTTATCTTTGTATTGAATTAAATGTTAAACGCGTGTTAAATACTGAAATAATCTGTAACTATTGGATGATTTATCCGTCATATAATTAGTATTTCAAACAAATAAATAAACCTAAAAAAAACACAACCATGAAAACATTAAAAGTAATTCAGACCCTGCTATTCGCCTCCATGTTCCTTCTGCTCACAGGATTTTCTTCGTATGCTGCAAAACCGGCGGCTGCCCCTGCTGAATATATTCAGAAAGTGATTAAAGATAATATCAAGTATCCTGTACTGGCCATGAAAAACGCATGCACAGGTTCCGTTGATGTTACTTTCAAAATTAATGAAGAAGGTAAAATAATGATTCAAAAAATATCGACAGACAATAAGGAGATCGGAAGAGCACACGTCT
>CAIYES010000019.1 GCA_903925275.1 uncultured Bacteroidales bacterium | reverse complement strand
CAATGAACCAGGAAGTTGTTGCAAGTGAAATATTTGAAAAGATAAACAAAGAGGGCTTTATAGCCTTGTATATCAATTTTGAAACTGGAAAATCTGATATAAAACCAGAATCACAGCCAATAATTGACCAACTTTCAGCAATGCTAAAACAAAATCCAACTCTTAAAATCAGCATTGAAGGACATACTGATAATGTAGGTGGTGATATAGCCAATCAACAACTTTCCGAATCAAGAGCCAAATCAGTTATGAATGCTTTGATTTCAAAAGAAATTGATGGAACCCGTTTAATGTCAAAAGGATGGGGACAGTCAAAACCAATTGCTGACAATAATACAGAAGAAGGCAGGGCAAAAAATCGTAGAGTTGAAATTTCAAAACAATAACTGTGCATAACGAGCTTGCAGCCGAGCAATTCGGGGTATCGTTGGTTAATGAACTGGTTGTGGCTAAAAAAATGGGAACGAAATTCAAATATAAAACCTGCTAAAGCCCGCACTTCGGCTGCCGGCGGGGCGTTATGTTGCATTTGATAAAAATGAAAAAGTTCTACCTTATAATATTATTCTTTAGCTTCAAGATTTTATGCCACTGTCAGAACTTAGGAACAGTGGAAGGAATTGTTTTTGATAGTATTGAAAAACGGGGCATCGCTTTCGTGAATGTTTATATTCCGAAAATTAGAACTGGTTCATTTACAGATACAACTGGCAGGTTCAAAATCGAAAACCTGAAATTAGGCGAATATGAAATAAAAGTTTCTTTGATTGGATATGGAAGGCCTAGGGTGAGAGAAATTGAAATCTATCAAGACTCGACAACTTTTATACAAGTTAATTTAGCTCAATGCGAACATGACTACTTTGGCCAGCCTAGTTGTCCAATTTGTGATAAAACGGATGAAGCAATCCCAATCGTTTACGGAGAACCAACAAAAAGCAAATTAAAAAAGGCAAAAAAAGGAAAAATTTGGCTAGGAGGAGATACAATATCGAATTGTGATCCCCATTGGTATTGCAAAAGAGATAAAATTAATTTTTAAATCAAAGGCACCATAACATGCCAGCAGCCGCAAAAATGAAAGCAATGAATATCAACTCATTCATTCTACCTTTTCTGCGTCTGCTGGCCATCCGTTATGCACCATATTAGGACCATAAATAGAAAAAGAACAATTTAAACTTTATACATTATGAAAAAATTAATTTTCGCTTACGGAATAATGTTATTATCGGTTTTAACAGCATGTCGGAAATCAGATAATACAAAGCCAGACAATATTAGGTTTGAACAAGTCAATAAGACAATAATTGCGTCTGGGTCGGATTCCATTTCCGGTGCTTGTAAAGATTTAGTCTTTCATATCACTGGTAATTTGACAAATGGCTTTCAAGCATACATCTCTTCAAACTCAATTCCAATTCTTTGCGATGGAGGAAATCAATTTTTAATTGATGAAAAAACAAATCAGATCAAAGCCTTACCAGAGAATACCGAAGTTTCTGAAAATGGTTCATGGACAAATAATACCAAGTTATACCTTGATCAATTTACAGGTCAGGGAGAAAAGTATATTGGATACCGAATTTTGTCCTTCCCTAGCGGAAATAACATTTATTACTATGGTTGGATAAAGATAGAATTATCTGCCAACAATGAATCTTTGACAATATTAAATAGAGCGACCAACCAAACGGAATTTAATAATTTATTAACGGGACAGATGAAATAAAGAAATACGGTGCAACAGGCAGTCAACCAAAACAATGCTAACTTTAACTTCGCTTACTCAGGTTTTCCCTTTGCTTCGGTTGCCCGCTAAGCGTTAGCACCAATACAAGACGACAAACAAACATGAAAAAAAGTATTATTAAATTCTTCAGTTTGACAGTTTTCATTTCATTTGCATCATGTTCAGCAACTGTAACTGAAAAGACAGGCAAGGATATAACTGCATCTGACAGTGCATTTACAAAAAATCAATCAACTGCCTCAATTGCTGTTGACATTAACCAGACAAATAAAGCCGTGTTGACAAGTATGTACATCAGAGCCATTCAGGACTATATTGACGCTTTAGATCAAAAGGACAAGACGGTTTTTGATACATTGTTTTTTATAAAACGTAAAAATGGACAATCTGATAATTTCCCAAACATTCAAATGCCACTAAGCATTAAAAAAACAAAACTTTTACTATTGACACAGCAACAAGCGGACAATCATAAGCAATTATATTGTAAATCTTCTCCCTGCATAAACTTAATTGGATGGGTTGAAAAAAATAAAGCAGAATTTATTTTTGTTACATTTTACCCTGAATATAATCATCAATATGATTGCTACATTAATTACAAATTCAATTCGACAAAAAAAGACTACGAATTAGAGAAATTAACGGTTGAGGTTTTAATCTTTAACAAGAATGGGAAACCCGACCATTTTGCTATTTATCAAGACGGAAAACACATAGATGATAAACCTATTAAATGAAGGGAATATTGAAATGGTGATAACGCACCGGTTGCCATACGTTGGGCGCAAGGTTAAGAAACCCTAAGATACACTTAAAGCCTATGATGATAGATTACATACATTGGAATATTGACCCTGAGATTTTTAAAATACTGGGGATTTCGATTAGATATTATGGCGTTTTATTTGTTGGTGGATTAATCCTCTGTATCTACATCTTAAACTGGATTTTTAAGAATGAAAGTATTCCGCTTGTTAATTTAGAAAAGCTATCAGTATATGGAATAATTGGAATTTTTGCAGGAGCAAGACTTGTTCATTGTCTGTTTTATGAGCCGTCATATTATTTTAGTCATCCATTGGAAATTATTTTGCCAATTCAACCGACTGCCGGTGGCAGATACAAATTCTCGGGTTTTCAAGGATTAGCAAGTCATGGTGGTACACTTGGATTAATTATTGCTTTGATTATTTATGCAAAAAAGACAAAGGAATCAATTATTAAAACGATTGATTTATTAGCAATTGTTGCAGGTATAGGGGCATGCTTTATAAGACTTGCCAACTTGATGAATTCTGAGATAATTGGGACTCCAACAAATGTTCCATGGGCTTTTATTTTTGTGCGTGTAGATAATTTGCCACGACATCCTGCTCAGCTATATGAAGCAATTTCGTATTTACTGATATTCGGGCTGATGTTCTATCTTTATAAAACAAGACGAGAAAGCCTTAAAAATGGATTCTTTTTTGGATTGGTAATTACATTGATTTTTGCAGCTCGATTCTTTATCGAATTTGTGAAAGAGAACCAAGTCGGATTTGAAGATGGAATGACATTCAATATGGGACAAATTTTGAGTCTTCCTTACCTTGTAGCGGGAATTGGTTTTATAATTTATGGATTGATTAAGACAAAAATGAATACCCAGCGCCCAACATAGCAACTAAACCCCATGCTGCATACTACCGGGATTACCAGCTCAATCCCGAAACCAACGAATGGGTCTTAGTCGCAAGGCGTTACCGCCAAGTAAGGAGGTGATTATTAAAAAATTGTAAAAGTGATAGACAGAAAAAATTAATAACGCAACCAAACATGCTGCTAATCGTAACAATGCTGACGCAAAGTTGCTTGGCAAAGACTCAGCCTTTGCTACGGTTAGCGGCCAGCCGTTAAGCTGTATGTTTAGAAAAAAAAACGGAGAATAACATAGGTTACTAAAAAGGTACTTATGCTTGTACTTTATTAGTAACATGGAAAATTTAAAACTATGATGGCAGCAAATTTCACTGAGTTGAGGACGAAACTGAAACAGTATCTCGATGATGTTGAGAAAAATAATGAAACCTTAATTATAAAAGAGGACCAGGAAGTGGAACTGTGCCACCAGCCAAGCGTCATCGGCAATTAAAATAAAAAAAATGAGAACACTATTTCTATTATGTCTATTGAATCTTGGATGCACAACTTTTCAAACAGCTCAATCAACTGACTGTTTAAAGGACTTTAATTATTTGATTCACAAAATTAAGGCCGATTATCCGGGATATCACGAGAAGGTCACTCCGGAAACTTCGCACGAACTGCAATTACTTGCAGAGGGACTTCGCACCAAGATAATTCAATATCCGGACTCTTGTGGGAAATGCCTTAGAAGATATGCAGCCTGGTTTAAGGATAATCATTTGCAAGTGGGCCGGATCTGGCCGGCGGATGATGCGGTAGGTTCAAAGAAAAATGATCCCAAGCTTTTGGAAATTAATGAAGTAAAATTAAAGGAATTGCAGGTAATTAATTCTACTCCTGAAGGGTTATGGCACTCATTGAGAGGTGATATAGCAATCATAAAAGATGGCAATTCGGAGAGTTACACAGGGGTTTCTATTTCATACAACCAGTATAAGAAAAATCAGATTGGGTTTACCCTTTCGGATTTTAAGGATGGAGAATATGACATGGTTTCCTTTCCGGGTTACAATGATTATTATCCTGTTAAAGGAAAAGCTTCACTAAAGCTGAATGATCGAATTCTGGAACTTCATGATGACACCCGCCTTGTACGGAAAACAAATTCTTCCACATATGATGATGCTTTATGGCTATCCTACATACCAGCGTTTCCTAACGGATCAAATACATACTATGTTTCCCTGTTGATATCCGATAGTACGTTTTACATCCGAATTCCTTCATTTGCGGATGATCGTGGAGAAAGGATAGTAAGAAAATATTGGTCAGAAATTACGTCAACACCTAATCTGATCATTGATATCAGGAACAATTCCGGAGGGCAAGATGAGTATTACCAGTTGCTGGCCGATCTTCTGTACACCAATCCATATGCGAGTAAAGGCGTAGAGTGGTACGCGACAGAAAATAACATTAAGATGTATGAAGATGCTATTAAAAATGGTCAAATAAAGAATGGTGAAGAGGGTATTCGATGGACAAATTCCCTGCTTGATGAAATGAAGAAGAATATTGGTGGTTTTGTAATTCATCCCATGATGGGTGCAGATGATACTGTAAAAAACGACACGATATACGCTTACCCTAAACGAATAGGAATAATCATCAATGAAGGGAACGCCTCGTCGGCAGAACAGTTTTTATTAACGGCTAAAGAGAGTTCCAAGGTTATTCTGTTTGGAAATTGCAATACAGCGGGGGTTTTGGATTATTCAAATGCCATTAGCGAGAACTTTCCATCAAATAAATATAAATTAAACTTTCCAATGACTCGATCCAGAAGATTACCCGAGAATCCAATAGATAACATTGGCATTCCACCCGATATTTATATTCCGTACCCGGCATCTAAACAACTTTTCGACAGGTTGGACCAATGGGTGTATTTTGTGAAAAATTACATGGAAATTATGGATAAAAAATAATAAAAGCCGATAATCGAGTCGACGGCCCCGTCAGCATCGCCGGCGGGGAGAGCCTCCGCCACCACCATGCGTACGGGTCGCGTTCACGACGGCTCGTCAGTGCCGGATTTTGTAGTCTGGCTTCCTTCACTGCTGCCATTACCGGCAACCAGCTTGCCACTTGCTAACGGTTCGGGAAATTAACCTGCCCATGTGGGACTTTAACCCTTTGGAAAAATAACACACTTGTTACGTAAACCGTAAATAAATTTGTATTTTTGATTCTCTTCAGCAGATTACAACAAAAATTAATTGCAAACTATGAGAAAAATATCAATCCTCCTGTTTATCCTTCTTACAACATTCGGATGCAAGAAGGATGAAAGTTCTTCTACATTTCGTAAATTAAAAAATTGCAATATTGAGTACCTTTTTTTTCGGGATGATATTCAGTTTTCAGATTTTCAATCGCTCAGTTTCCCTCCTGGTGATTCAATTCTTGTTTGTTCCTATAACAATGATTTTGATCATTTGGTCAAAATTACAGGTGGTTTTTTTCCCGTTCCTCAAGGGACAAATCTTACCGGCTATTTGTTTTCAGATTATGCCTATGATTCATTAGCAGTCAAGGATAACATATTTTCTTTATTTTCAAAATTTATTGATGGTGATGGAATTACTCATGAATACAGTACTAATCCTATTGACTATTTTTTGGATTCTCAAAATAAGCTACTAAAAATCAACATCAGAAATGTATTTTACCCAAATGGTTTCGAGTTAAATTACAAATACTCCGAAAACCTGATAACAGAAGAGATTTATGATAGTTTAATCAAGAGAAAATTCTACTTCGAAAATAAGAATCTTGTAAAAGTAATAGCTGAGCGGTACAATCCACCGGGGGTCCTCTTCTGGAAAAAAGAAATTATTTTTCAGGATTTTGACGATAACTCCAATCCATTTAAAAACATGTACTTTGTGAAAGGTGCTTTTTTTCGGGCTTTTTCAGAACACAATTATCAAAGTTATACTGTAAATGAATATGGTCAATTAGCTGATAGTACTTTTGGTATTTATAAAACATATAAAGTTTCAATGCCACTATTTTATAATGCTGATGGCTATCCTAAATTTGGTGACTATAAATAATGTGAATCAAGGGTTGGAATCAAATAGCCACGAAGGTATTATGTTAATAACCGTGGATTTTAAGCGGTCTGACAAGACGGTGCAAGCAAAACACCTGCCTTGGGCCTAGCTTCCACCGATAGCATCCAATAAGACAACAAAGATGAAGTTTTCGACCATTATCATTTTTCTTTTGTTTTATAACATCTGTATTAGCCAGCCATTTGATACAACTAAATATAGTATTAAAATTGAAAAGTCCGGAGAGACCGATAAGTATTTTACAAATGATTTGTTTTGGCGTGGTGCTGATGGTGCTTCCTCTGTCGACCTTGAAAACGGAAAAGTATTATGGCTTTTTAGCGATGGCTTTATTTGCCGTGATTCATCCATGTCAAGAAAAAATTCAAAGATAATTAGAAACAGCATTGCCATTCAGGATGGTTATGATTTGAAAACTGCTCCAATCAAATTTTATTGGGATAAATCTAAAAAAAAGCCACAAGCCTTTTTTCATATACCTGGCAAATTCTGGTTCTGGACAGGGCATGGAGTAATGATAAAGGATAAGTTGATAATTTTTTTAATAAAAGAACATGGCATAAACACCGGAATTGGTTTTGAAGCTTTTGGCTGGTATGCAGTTCTTGTTTCAAATCCAGACGAAGAACCGTCCAAATGGAAAATGCAATACATTGAAGGTCATGAAACCTACGGTTTTATTGTCGGATCAGCCGCAGTCCTTAAAGACGAAAAATATCTTTATGCGTACGGAGCCGTTGAACCTGCTACCCACGAAGTATATTTATTGCGATGGAAATTAGACGAAGCATACACGGGAAATATAGCGAACCCTGAATGGTTAATAAATGGAAAATGGGCAGAGAGAAAAACCATGCATCCTATTCCTGAACCTTTATTTTTCGGGGGCACGGAGTATTCAATTCATTATGACACGTCCCTTACAAAATTTATTCAGATTCAATCTTTCGGATTTGGAGAGGGAAAGATTGGGATAAGAATGTCAGATAGTTTGCGGGGTAAATGGACAGAGCCCTTTATGTTTTATACACCTGAATACCCGGGCGTAAAAAAACCATTCATGTATGCTGCTAAAGCTCATCCCGAATTACTCGGTAATGGAATTTACATTACGTACAATGTCAACAGTTTTGACTTTGGTGAGTTGATAGAAAATCAGACCATCTATTTCCCAAAATTTATCCTGATGAAAATTGTAAAGAATGATGAACACTAAACGGCTGCTATCGAGCATGCAGCTGAGCAATTCGGGGTGTTTCCGGAACCTGGGACTGACCTGACTTGCAAATGAAAAGGGAGAGCAAAGATAAGAACAAGAAAAACCCGTACTGCGGCTGCCGGCCATCCGTTTTGTGGCATAATAAAAAACTTCGAAATGAGTGATAACCAAATAAGAAAAGCATTAGAAGGAATCCTTAAGAAATCATTGATAAAGGAACGAGTATCGAAAAGGGATAAAAAACTTGATGCACTACTTACTGTTTTATTCTTCCTTGGATTGATTTTATTAATATGGGAGATTTTTATTTTTAGACGAACAATGATTGAATTAAAAATTCCTCTTTTAATTTGGTCAATTCCTGGAATTTTTCTCACTCCTTTGCTATATAACAAATTCAATAAAATAGATGGAATGAAGGCACATTGGATTTTACATTATGTTGCCCACACGTGTATGACTGGAGCATTTCTTCTATTTGGATTTATGGCATCAAACTACTATTTCGCAGATAATCAAACAATAAACAAGCGATTTGAGATAATTAAAAAAGGAAGTTTATGTGGTTCAAAAGGTCATCGGGAAGAGCGCCAACCTTATGCAGAGATTGATTATTATGGGTTTGAAAAACAGCTAGTATTCACCTATTCTGAGACAGAAAAGATTGATTCATCAAAATATGTAAATTTGGCTGTAAGAAAAGGATTTTGGGGTTTTGATATTTTGGAAAGATACGATGCTGAATAAAAAATTATGCCACACAACATGCGGAATAAAAATTGCCGGGGCAGTAAATTATTCAAGGGTTCTAGCCCGCTTCAACTTTAGTGTAACTTGAAAGGAATGCAGCCTGCAATCTTGTACTTTTAATACCGCCAAGCTTTGTGCCTTATTGTAAAAGAAATCGGTTACCAATATGAAATTGAAAAATGACAAAGACTTTTAGAAATAAAATAGGCAATGATTTAAAAGAAAGTCAGATTAATTGGAAAGTTATCATTTTATTTATACCAATTGCATTCGTCACATATATCTTCCATGAGTTCGGACATTTGATTTTTGGTGAGCTATTGGGCAATGATATGACATTGAGCTTAAATAATTCAGCTCCGAAAAGTGGCTATTTTATTAATGAATCTCATGCTTGTTGGTCTGCAATGGGAGGACCTGTTTTTACAATAATTCAAGCGTTTGTATTTTTATTAATTACTTGGATAACTAAATCAATTTATGCATACTCTTTTGCATTTTTTGCAATATTTTCAAGATTTTTCTCAATTGTTTTCGGCGGAATTAATTTGCAAGATGAAGGAAGAATAGCATCAATGACGGATACGAATAAATATATAATTGCAGCAATTGTGCTAACGATACTGTTTTTGATTTTGTGGAGATGTAATCGGATTATGAAACTGAATATGAAAGCAATAGGATATTTTACTGTTTTAGGAACTTTTGCAATACTAATTGTAATAGGAGTAAATGAATTAATTACAGTAAAGTAAATGACAACTGGGCACAATATGCCAATAGCTGCCGATGGCACGTTACCGGTAAGATTTTGGAGAAAAGTGAATTGAGTGTACGAATTTATTACTGAAGTAGAACTATAGTTAAAATTTAAGCATAATAGCACTGATTAGCATTGGTTATAATCGTCATATGCTCCATAGTAATTTCATAATAGTTGGAACTCTGATAGGAGCTGCTGGTTCTGTAGCATACCTCATTAACACCGTCAAAGGTAAAGTCAAACCTAATAGGGTAACATTTTTATTGTGGTCAATAGCCCCGCTTATCGCATTTTTTGCACAAATCAACCAAGGGGTAGGACTTGAGGCTTTAATGACATTAAGTACTGGTTTTCTGCCATTTACTGTATTTATTGCCTCCTTTATAAATAAGCAATCGGAATGGAAGCTTACCAGGTTTGATTTGATATGCGGAGTTCTTTCTCTTTTGGGATTGGTTTTATGGATGATCACAAAAGTGGGTAATGTGGCGATACTTTTTAGCATAGTTGCAGATGGTCTCGCTGCAGTTCCAACAATAGTGAAAGCCTATAAACATCCAGATACAGAAATTGCTTGGCCGTGGATTGCAACAGTTTTTGGCGTAATTTTAACACTGCTTACATTATCGACCTTAACCTTTGCCAATTGTGGGTTTATACTCTATATTCTTGTAATTAACATACTTATTTATTCACTGGTACAGTTTCGGCTGGGAGAAAAACTTCAACAGCATTAAGAATATTCTTTATTATATGGAAATTACCGGAAATAAGGATTGTTTTATTGCTGTTATTCCTAAGTGTAATCATTCACCGGTAAATAATGAAACAAAGAGAACAGGCTGTCTCAAAAGCCTATTTTCACCGCTAAGATGCAAAGACGCGAAAAACAGCTTTATTGATTTTCAATTCTTTGCGCCTTTGCGTCTTCGCGGTGAAGAAAGAATTTCAGACTTATAAAACAACCTCTTGATTGGCTGAACAAAAATATGCTTTATTGATGTGAAAATTATGAAATGGAAATCTTTGATAATAGTAATATTCATATTGGTTACAGGAATTACTATATTTTCAGCATGGAACCATTTTCCTTTTTGTAATGCCAGCCAAACAAAAGTAAAAATTAATGAATTTATCAAAGTTGATTCATTATGTGAAAATGTAATAATTGTGAGAATGGGTTACGATGCCGTAACAGCAGTATTAACGCAGAAAGGAATTGTAGTTATTGATGCAGGAATCTCAAATTCCTTAACTGCAAAATACCGGAAATATATTGAAAGTGAATTTAAAAGAAAAGATTTTGCATATTTAATTAATACGCATTCCCATTCGGATCATACAGGCGGAAATCAGGTTTTTACTGATGCAATAATTATTGGACATAAAAACTGTTTGAAAGAAATGACTGAATACTGGAAGAATAAAGTAAAAATAAAATCACAATTGTCAAAGATAGTCAATGATTATGAAAAAGAACTTGACACCCTAAATCCAAATTCAAATGAATTGGAAGAAATTTTTTGCCAAAAAAGTCGATATCAGAGCGCTTACAATGATTTATTAACTAATCAAATTATTACGCCTCCTTCGGTTACTTTTAATGATAGCCTATGCTTATTCCTTGGAGATGTGACATTAAATTTAATTTATTTTGGAAAGGCACATTCCGAAAGTGATATTATCATTCATATTCCTGAAAAGAAAATATTAATGGTTGGTGATCTGTTTTCAAAATATGGAAGACCAGGAATTGATGATGACAATCAAGATTTTGAAAGATGGATAAAGGTAGTAAAATGGATTGAGTCCAGATGGACTAACATTGAAATAGTCATAGGCGGACACGGTCAAATTATGTCAAAGGAAGATTTACAATTATTCAATAATTATGTCAAAAAAAAAGGCAGGCAAATAAAAAGAGGCACATGAAATACCAATAAGAATAATGTTCATGCAAACCGTGAATGATAATTATGGGTATTCCATGTAACCCGAAAAAATAAACATTATCACATGAAAAAATGGAGCAAAAAATATATCTTAACAAGCTCCTCCAGTTCATAAAAAACAGAAAACGTGACAAATAAAACACAGAAGTTCTGGGATAAGCAAGCTAAGAGATATGACTCTAGTGAAATACAATTCGAACCGGTTTATAAGGACATAATAACCAAAACAAGAAAATATCTTATTATTGGTGATTATGTACTTGATTATGGTTGTGCCACAGGAACTAAAACAATACAACTTGCCTATGGAACAAAACATGTTCATGGGCTTGACATTTCGACTGAAATGATCAATGAAGCAACTAAAAAGAAAGATAAAGCGAATATTAGGAATATTACTTTTTCTCAGGGAACGATATTTAATAATAATTTTGAGAAAGCTTCATTTGACAATGTTATTGCTTACGGTATAATTCAGTTATTAGAGGATAAAGAAAAAGTAATCCAAAGAATATACGAATTATTAAAACCAGGAGGCTTATTCATTTCAACAACAGCTTGTTTTAAAGATAAAATGGCTTTCAAAAACAGTTTGGAATTTAAATCATATCTTTTTATCAAAAAACTTGGGATTTTTCCTTTACATTTAAATATGTTTAGTACCTATGACGTTAGAGAGTTAATAAATAATCATAATTTTCAAATAATTGAAGCTGAAAAAATATTTTTTGGAATAACCTCTATCTTTATTGTTGCCAAGAGATTATGATAGAAATGATAAAAAGAATTTTGCATATTGAGCAGCTAAATCCAATGCTACACACATCCACTATCACTTGCGCGATTCGGGAATGCATGCACTGAGTTTAGATGCGACACTTTAAAGGCAAAAAATTAAAACATAAACATATGAACAGAAAATTATCAGTCGCTTGTATATCAATCGTTTTAGGGTTCCTTTTGACAAATTGTGGCCCAAGTGCCAAAGAAATTGAAGAAAAACGAGAATCTGATTCAACACTTGTCGCAGATTCTCTTGCCATGGTAATGGGAATTAGCAATGAATTGAATCTTAGCACCCGGACGCCGGATGATAAAAAATTCATCAAAACTGCTGAAACTAAATTCCTTGTAAATAATGTACGCATCGCTTCTGAAAAGATTGAAGATTTAGCTCCAAAATACGCTGGTTATTTGACCTATTCAGAACTAAGAAATCACGAAATTGATTATTCGCGGATTGAAATAAGCAGGGATTCAGTTGTCATTTCAAAAAAAATCGTTGTAGAAAATCATATTGTTCTTCGCATTCCTATTGAGAACATTGATAGCTTGGTAAGAGAACTTAATAAATTAATTTTATTTTTGGATTACCGAATAGTCAAAATGGATGATATTAGTTTTACCATTCTTACTAACCAGAAATCTGCGGAAAGATTAAAGAATTATGACGCCAGACAAAAGCAACACATTGACACTAAAGAAAGTAAATTGAAAGAAACTACAAATGCTGAAGAAAATATTTTAAATCGTCAAATTCAAGCTGACAAACTCCAGGTTGAAAATTTGGCTCTTGCCGACCAACTCAAATACTGCACTTTAGCCGTCTATATCTATCAAAAACCGGCATTATATAAAGAAACTCAAGTTCTGCTAAACACGGATTCATTTAGATCAAATCTGCTTGTTCGTATATGTGACGCTGTTGTTGATGGTTGGATCATGTTTGAAAACTTTCTTGTATTCTTATTTAGAATTTGGTGGTTGATTTTATCCGGTATCGGAATACTATTCATCTTTAAATATTGGCCTAAGAAAAAGAAACTTAGTCGGGTAACGCAGGCGGATTACTCCGCCCTTGTCCCCTAAGAACCGTACTTGATAGTTTCCAATCATACGGCTCAGGCTCTCCAAAGGCGGATTAAACCACCCGGCAATTTACAAAATATTCAGTTCACATATCTAT
>CAIYES010000018.1 GCA_903925275.1 uncultured Bacteroidales bacterium | reverse complement strand
GTAGTAAGTCCCTCCCCTTGAGGGGAGGGATTTAGGGTGAGGTATTAAAAGCGATATTTAGGGTGAGGTGTTTGAAAATTCCACCTCAACCCCCTGACCCCTTCTCCTGAAGGAGAAGGGGAGATTGTTTTAAACAGGCTTATGTAGTAAAAAATACTATTTTTGAACTTTATTAACGCTTTTGATCAACAGCATCATAAAATACACGTTCGACCGGCTGCTGGCCCTGGTGGCCCTGGTGGCTTTGTTTCCACTGCTTGTCATCATTGCAATTGCAATAAAGATTTCATCACCCGGATCGCTGTTTTTCCGGCAGAAAAGGGTCGGTAAGGATGGACGCCTCTTTACCATCGTGAAATTCAGGACCATGGTGAACAACGACAGTCAAAATACAGTTACGGCACGCAACGACAGCCGTATCACCAAACTGGGGGCATTTCTGCGGAAATGGAAATTCGATGAACTGCCCGAATTGGTCAATGTCCTGCTGGGAGACATGAGTTTTGTAGGCCCGCGACCGGATGTGCCGGGGTATGCGGATTTGCTGACAGGCGAGGCACGGAAAATCCTCTCGTTGCGCCCCGGTATTACAGGACCGGCTTCGCTGAAGTACTATAACGAGGAAGAAATTCTGGCCGGGGTGGAGAATCCCATCGAATATAACGACACGATTATTTTTCCGGATAAGGTTAAAATAAACCTGAAATACCTGGAGCGGTATTCACTGGCAGTAGATTTGAAAATTATTTTCTACACAATTCTAAGAAAGCAGCATTATGAATAGCAGGATTTGGCTGTCGCCGCCCCATATGAGTGGCATGGAGGAAAAATACATCAGGGAAGCTTTTGCAACGAATTGGATAGCCCCCCTCGGGCCAAATGTTGATGAATTTGAGCACGCTTTATCGCTATACCTTGAAGGAAATCACATCACGGCACTTGCCTCTGGCACTGCAGCGATCCACCTTGCATTGGTAATGTTGGACGTTAAGCAGGGGGATGAGGTCATCGCACCTGATTTTACCTTTTCAGCTACCATTAACCCGATCATTTACCAGGGTGCAACACCCTTGTTTGTCGACAGCGAGATGCAAACCTGGAATATGGATCCGGTACTTCTCGAAGAGGTTATCCTTGACAGGATGAAAAAAAATAAAAAACCCAAGGCGATAATTTTTGTTGAAATATATGGAATGCCTGCCAACATGGAGGCCATTGCGGAAATATCGTTAAAATATGATATCCCCCTTATCGAAGATTCCGCTGAAGCTTTGGGGAGCAGATACAACAAACGATATTGCGGTACATTCGGCGAAATGGGGATCCTGTCGTTCAACGGCAACAAAATCATCACAACATCGGGTGGGGGAGCCCTTGTTTCAAAAAACCGGGATTATACCGATAAGGCGAAGTTTCTGGCTTCTCAGGCAAAAGAGAATACCCTTCACTTCGAACATTTGCAGGTGGGGTACAATTACAGGATGAGCAATGTGCTCGCAGGGATTGGCCGTGGCCAGATGGAGGTTATCGGCGACAGGGTGGCTTCACACCGGCGCATAAATCAAACCTATCGTGAGTTTTTGTCGGATATCCCTGGTTTGCTTTTTCAATCGGAACCGGAGGAAAAATATTTCTCCAATTTCTGGCTGACTTCGGTCATATTCTCCGAACCCGGTGAACCTGTCAATGCACAATCGGTCATCAGGGCATTGGGTGCGGATAACATCGATTCCCGGCCATTGATGAAACCAATGCACATGCAGCCTGTGTTTAAAGATTACCCTGCCTACCTCAACGGCCATTCGGAATATCTCTTCAGCCACGGATTATCTTTGCCATCGGGATCAAACATGTCTGACCAGGACATCGAAAGAATTGTCGCAGGAATCCGGTCGGCAGGAGGCGCAAAGTGATTCACCAGGCGCTCTTGATTCGTTTGATCCTGTTTTTCAATGAAGCAAGTCTCCCTGTATCAGGCGATGTAAGGTAACCGGTGAACTTTTGCCCCATTTTCAGATATTTTTGTGTAAAGGTTCGCGACGATATTCCCCATTTCAGCAGGAAGGTTTTCCGGCCCTTGTTCTTTTTGATCCTGTTGGTCGATTTTGAGCCAAAGTGATACACAAGGCTGTCACCTTTGCCTTTAAAATACCTGACGCCTGTCTCCCACAGTTTTCGTGCGAAATCGGGATCGGAGTACATCCCGGGACTGAATTCAATGCTTAAACCGCCCACCATGTCCCATAAATCGACGTGGACCACATTTGGTGGCCAGGTGCTTCCGCTCCAGTCTGAAATTTGCAACCCGGAGTATTCCTTTAATAACGTTGCCTCATCAAAACTTTCTATGTCGCTGCCGAAATCACGGGTCACCACGCATGAATTTCCGGTATCCTCCCGTTCAATCATGGTACACGAAAGCATGAAATCTTTATGCCCGATGCTTTTTATCTCCTTGTCGAGCGATAAATCCCAATCCGGCAGCAAATACATGTCGTCATTTGCATACACAACGTACTCCGATTTTATCAGGGAGCGGGCAATATTCAGTCCATAACAAATTCCGATATTTTCGGGGGAATGCACAAAGTCGATTTCAGGCTGTTGTGAAACCCATTCCAGCGTCCCGTCTGAGCCTTCGTTAATGATCAGCACCAATTGATTCGTGAAATGCGAGTTTTTTAAAATACTGCTTACACAGAGTTTCAGATATTCAAGATTATTCCAGGTAGGTATTAAAATACAAAACGGATAGGAATCACTACTGCTTTTCCTGATTTT
>CAIYES010000017.1 GCA_903925275.1 uncultured Bacteroidales bacterium | reverse complement strand
GCGTCTCCACCATCAATCAGTAAAGACGCGCCGCAGCGCGTCTCCACCATCAACAAGTAAAGACGTGCCGCGGCGCGTCTCCACCATCAATCAGTAAAGACGCGCCGCAGCGCGTCTCCACCATCAACAAGTAAAGACGCTCCGCAGCGCGTCTCCCTCAAAATGGAAAAATCAAAGCATATTGCACTGGTAGCCCACGACAACCGCAAGAAAGACCTCGTGGAGTGGGTAGAGTTCAACTATAAAACCCTGCTCGGGCACCATCTGATCTGTACCGGCACCACCGGGAAACTGGTGGAGGAGACACTTCTTAACAAGCTTGAGGAGGATGAGATGATCACTTTTGACATTGTGAAGCTGAAATCGGGGCCATTGGGTGGCGACCAGCAACTGGGAGCATTGATTTCAGAAGGGATGATTGATCTTCTGATATTTTTTTGGGATCCGATGCAACCGCAACCCCATGATGTGGATGTAAAGGCATTGCTGAGGATCACCGTGGTTTATAATATCCCGACTGCCTGCAACCGTTCTACCGCCGATTTCCTGATTTCCTCCCATTTGTTGAAGGAATCGTACGAACCAAAGCTGGTCGATTATTCAGTGTACATTTCCCGGCAAACACCGTAAAATCTTCACCTCAAATGCAATTTGGTGGCTGAAAATTGCTAATTTTGCACGCCTTTAACAAATGTGCACATGTTCACCCTATTTAAGAAAGAGATCAACGGTTTTCTGAACTCATTCATCGGGTACATCGTTATGATCGTTTTTCTATTGATGACCGGACTTTTCCTGTGGGTGTTTCCCCTGGAATTCAATGTGCTTGATTTCGGTTTTGCAGGATTGGACGGATTGTTCATCCTGGCTCCCTTTGTCTTTCTTTTCCTCATCCCGGCAATTACCATGCGTTCTTTTGCCGATGAGAAGAAAAGTGGTACCCTCGAATTGCTGATGACCCAGCCCCTTACCGATCTTCAGGTTATCCTTGCAAAATATTTTGCAGGCTTTGCGCTGGTCATCATAGCCCTGTTACCTACCCTCGTTTATTATTTCTCTGTCTACATGCTTGGGCTGCCCCCCGGAAATCTCGACTCAGGAAGCATCTGGGGATCATATTTTGGTTTGCTGTTTCTGGGCGCTGTTTTTGTCGCCATCGGCATTTTTGCCTCATCCATTACCGACAACCAGATCGTCTCCTTCATCCTTGCTGTTTTCATCAGTTTCTTCCTTTACATGGGGTTTGAATTCATCTATACATTCATCCTTTCAGGAAAAACAGGATTGATCATCCAGTCACTTGGGCTCAATGCCCATTATACCTCTATGAGCAGGGGAGTGATCGATTCGCGCGACCTGATATATTTTTTAAGTGTAACAGCGTTCTTTATCCTCTTGACAAAGTTGTCGCTTGAGAGTAGAAAATGGTAAACGGATGAATCGCCATGAAAGATAAAAAGAAAAATATTAAGCGTGGAAATATCACAGCATTGTTGCTCGGCCTTGCGATTATCGTATTGCTAAACATTATTGCTGCCTTTGTATTTACCCGCCTGGACCTCACGGCAGAGAAACGCTATTCGCTTTCACCGGCTACGAAAAAGCTGCTGAAAAAACTTGATGATGTTGTTTTTTTCAAAGTTTACCTGTCAGGCGATCTGCCTTCAGGATTTCAACGCTTATCAAATGAAACCAGAGAAATGCTGGATGAATTCAGGGCTTATAATAAAAATATCCAGTATGAGTTTGTAAACCCTTCTGACAATCCAAACGCCAAAGACCGCAACGATTCATATCGCCTGCTGGAAGAAAGCGGATTACAACCTACCGATTTGAGGGTAACTAAAAAAGGTGCTTCCTCCCAAATCATCATTTTCCCGGGGGCAATCGTCTCTTATCACGGGAAACAAATTCCCCTTCAATTGCTTATGGCACAGTTGCAGGAGGCCCCGAACCAAGTGTTGAACAATTCCATTCAGGCACTGGAGTACAACCTGGCCAGTGCGATTAAAAACCTTACTACACCAATCAAACCGAGGGTTGCTATCATTGAAGGCCAGGGCGAACTTACTGCAGGGGAAACCTATGATCTGCAAAATTCTCTTGCCGGATATTACAATGTCGATCGTGTTGTAATTAACGGAAAGATCAGCAGTTTGGCCATCCGGTTTAAAACGGACTCAGCCCATGATGTTCTTGTTAACAAGTACCGTACGATCATCATTGCCAAGCCGACAAAACCGTTTGAAGAGCGCGACAAGTTCCTGATCGACCAGTTTATCATGCGCGGCGGGAAAGTTTTATGGCTGATCGACCCGGTTTTTGCCAGCATGGATAGCATCAAGATCAGCACTACCATCGGGATTCCCAATGATATCAATCTCGAGGATATACTTTTCAATTACGGAGTAAGGTTAAATACAAACTTGGTTCAGGATTTAACTGCATTAAAGATACCGATTAAGACCGGTCAGGTCGGCGACCAGCCTCAGTTTGATTTCTTCACATGGTACTTTTTCCCTGTGCTGATGCCTTCTGTCAACCATCCGATCGTGAATGGGCTAAATGCAATTAGAACAGAATTCATCAGCACCCTCGATACCGTTACGGCTGCCGGGGTGAAGAAGACCTACCTGCTCGAAACTTCGCCATATACACGCACAGTAAATGTTCCAGCTCTAATTGACCTCGAAATCGTCAGGAAACAACCAAATGAACGGGCGTTCAACCAGGGTCCGTTGCCTGTGGCGGTATTGCTCGAAGGAGAATTTACCTCTTCTTACCTCCACCGGATACCTCCGCAAGTGTCGGAAGATCCAAACCTGGGTTTCCGGTCGAAAAGCAAATCTACCAAGATGATCGTGATAGCCGATGGTGACATAGTGAAAAACCAGTTTCATTTTTCCCAGGGATACGCGTTGCCACTCGGATATGATCAGTATACCAGGCAAACCTTCGGGAATAAAGACCTGGCGCTCAATGCTGTCAATTATTTGTGTGATGATTCCGGCCTGATTTCTGTTAGATCCCGCGAATTGAAACTCAGAATGCTCGATTCTACAAAGGTGGCCAAACAACGTCTTTTCTGGCAATTAATCAATATCTTACTTCCGATACTGCTGATCACCGGGTTCGGGATTACAAAATTCCAACTCCGTAAACGTAGGTTTACACATCCTGTCCGATAGAATTTCCTATGAAAAAAAACAGATTCATTTTCGTAACATTCGTCATTCTTGCTCTCATTGCGCTTATACTTTGGCTTACTCAATCTCCCACCACTTTCAGGCGCTCCATGAGTGATTTTACACTCAATGATTCGTCAAATGTGACCAGGATTTTTATGTCCGATAAAAATAACAACAGTGTCAGTCTGACAAAAATATCCTCTGGAAAATGGCTGGTAAATGAAAAATACCCGGCACAAAAGCTAACCGTTGAAATGTTGCTGAAGACCATGGTTGGGATCGAAGTCCAGCAACCGGTGGCAAATGCTGCACATGACAATATCGTTAAAGAACTTGCTGTAAATTCTGTTAAGGTTGAAATTTACCAGTGGGTTTACCGGATCGATCTGTTTGGTGTAATCCGGTGGTTCCCGCATGAAAAACTGACCAAAGTATACTATGTAGGAGGAGCCACTCCCTCCAACCTTGGTTGTTTTATGCTTTTGGAGAATTCCTCCGAACCCTTCATCGTGTCTTTACCTGGTTTCCGGGGATTTGTTTCGCCGCGGTACAGCCCGATTGAGAAATACTGGCGGGATTACAATATATTTAAAAAAACCATTCCGGAAATTGCCATCGTGAAAGTCGAAATTCCTGCTACTCCTGACTATTCCTATGAAGTGAGAAACAACGGAAAAAATAAATTCTCCCTTATTTCACTGACTGACCATTCTGAAATACCGGATTACGATACCCTGAAAATTTTGAATTTCCTGTCCGGATTCCGTAATCTGAACTATGAAGCCCTGCTGAACGACATGGACAAGGCCCGCAAAGACTCCATTCTCGCTTCGCAACCTTTTATAATCATTACACTGACCGATACAGCCGGTGTAAGTAAAACAATAAAAACATACCACAAACAGGGACCTGAAGGTCAAACTGATCTCCAGGGCATCCCGCTTCCTTATGATCTCGATCGCCTTTATGCATCGGTTAATGACGGCCAGGATTTTACGATCATACAATATTATACCTTCGACAAGGTATTGCGACCGAAAAGTTTTTTTCTGAGAGAAATGACGAAGAAAAAGTAACCACCCCATGATGATTGGCATTCCTTTGCCATGAAAAAAGAAATTTTAAAATATCTTGCCGGTCGATTTATTCCTGCCATTGTAAATGTCGCAGTAGTGATCCTTGCGATCCGGTTTCTTGGTCCGGTTGAATATGGGAAATATTCATTGCTTCTTTATTCGGCATTGCTTGCCATTACCCTGAGTTTTCACTGGGTACAGGCGAGCATCCTCCGCTTCCTTGGCAGCATGCCCCGTGAAACCAATGTGGTAATGAGCCGTTTCTTTGATCTTACTGTTTTCAGTGCACTGTTCTCAACCCTGATCGTGATGCTGTTGGGTGTCTTTTATTTCCATCTGGCGATCCCTCAGCTGATCCTGGTGTCACTCTTTGCCTTCCTGAACCACTTCTACCTTTTTCACCAGGCCATCCTTCAGGCATATCACCGATCGGTGCGAATGGCCATCCTTGAAGGTGCCGATCAGTTGCTCATCATTCTTGTTTTAATTGCCGGTATTTTCTTCTTCAATTACCGATCATCCGTTTTGCTCCTTGGCTCGTTGGTCATCGGATTGGCCGGTGCACTGGTTTTACGGTCACTGATACGTGAAAAAGGACTTCTTACAGTTGATCTGACCCATATCTATTGGGACTCGCGTTTCTCCAGTAAAGTGATCGAATTCGGATATGGCATTGCATTATGGCTTTTCTTTTCACACCTTTTGATGGCTGCCGACCGGTTTATCCTCATGGAATATCTGGGGTATAAAGAAGCAGGGATGTATTCCGGGCTGAAGGACCTCTTATTTAAAGGGGTCACATTTGCGGCCTTGCCATTGTATATTTCTTACCAGTCAAAGATTGTTGATCAATGGAATTCCCGGCATAAACAAGAAGCCTGGACAACAACCAAAGAGGCTCTGAGTTTCGAAATGCTGATATTCATCATTGTTTTCATCGGGTTCATGGTTGGAAAACAAATGTTATTCAGTGATCTTTTAAGAATTCCCAGGATGGATTCCTGGCTTATTTACCTCCCGGTGTTGCTTGCTTGTTTCATATGGCAGGCGGTACTTCTTCTTCAACGATTCCTAGAACTTACCTTCAGGTTCTCTTACATGTTGATTGGCATTGGCGGGTGTGTCCTCCTGAATATCCTGCTTAATATGATCTTCGTTCCGCGATTCGGTGTAGTTGCATCCTCCATGATCCTCCTGGTGAGTTCGCTGTCTTACGCCGGATACATTCTGATACTGGCGCTGATTGCAGGAAAAAGAATAGATCAGCAGGAAAAAGCCTAAAATAAACGGGAGCCCAGTTTCCTGAGCTCCCGTAATAATCAAAATAAACTTGTCAATTCTTAAACAAGGCCTTGTGCCATCATAGCATCGGCTACTTTTACAAAGCCCCCGATGTTGGCGCCTTTTACATAGTTGATGAAACCATCGGGCTCTGTTCCGTATTTGACGCAATTTTTGTGAATGTCGATCATAATGTTGTGTAAACGCATGTCAACTTCTTCACGTGTCCAGGATAAACGCATGGAGTTTTGTGACATTTCAAGACCTGATGTAGCAACACCACCGGCGTTTGCAGCTTTTCCAGGGCCGTACAGGATTTTCTTTTCAATATAGATCCCGATTGCTTCGGGGGTAGAAGGCATGTTGGCACCTTCAGAAACGCAGAAACAACCATTGGCCATAAGGGTCTTGGCATCGTTTCCGTCGATTTCATTCTGGGTAGCACTTGGGAGGGCGATGTCGCACTTAACTTCCCAGGGACGTTTGCCGGCTACAAATGTAGCTTCAGGATATTTGTCGCAATATTCCTTGATACGGCCACGCTTCACATTCTTCAGATGCATCACGAAGGCCAGTTTACCGGCATCGATGCCCTTGGGATCGTAAATGTAACCTTCGGAATCGGACAAAGTAACGACTTTACCACCAAGCAAGGTAACTTTCTGGGTAGCATACTGGGCTACGTTACCTGAACCGGAAACCGTAACGGTTTTGCCTTTGAAATCGAGGCCGCGGGTCTTGAGCATCTCTTCTGCAAAATAAACCTGACCGTAACCGGTAGCTTCCGGACGGATCAATGAACCACCCCATTCCAGACCTTTTCCGGTAAGAACGCCGGTAAATTCATTGCGGAGACGTTTGTACTGGCCAAACATGAAACCGATTTCACGGCCGCCAACACCAATATCGCCGGCAGGTACGTCTGTATCTGGACCAATATGACGCTGCAATTCAGTCATAAGGCTCTGGCAGAAACGCATTACTTCATTGTCGCTCTTTCCCTTGGGATCAAAATCGCTGCCGCCCTTGCCACCGCCCATAGGCAATGTGGTCAAACTGTTTTTCAATACCTGTTCGAAGGCAAGGAATTTCAGAATGCCGAGGTTTACAGTCGGGTGGAATCTCATGCCGCCTTTGTAAGGACCAATGGCGCTGTTCATTTCAATGCGGAAACCCCGGTTGATCTGGATTTCACCTTTATCATCTAACCATGGTACGCGGAAAATGATTATACGTTCGGCCTCTGCCATCCGTTCGAGGATTTTAGCCTGCTTGTACTTTGGATTTTCTTCAATGAAAGGAATCAATGATTCAGCAACTTCCATTACGGCTTGATGAAATTCTTTTTCACCCTGATTCTTGGCAATAACCTTGGCCATGAATTCGTCGAGCAGCTTTTTTAACATGTCGTTGTTCATAGTAGATTGATTAAAATTAATGATTGAGTGTTGTAATTTATGATTGTGTGAAATAATTCACAATATTAAACATTTTTTCTGACAGCAAAGGTACAAATATGTGTGTTAATTTGATAAAGATTTATAATTCAATTTGATAAGAAATATACGTATATTGGAATACGTAAAATACGTATACATTCCTGGTAAAAACAATTTTTTTGATGAAAATTTAGAGCGTCATTTCCGCTGCTTTCCTGACTGGTTCAATCATTCCGGGAAATAATATCAAAATGTGCGGAAAAGCATTCCCCCGCCTTATTCAGAATAATTATAAATTACTAATGCTTGTTGATATATTCTTAAATTAGCATATATTTACATTTGAATATAATCATATAAACCGACAGCATTATGGAGAATCAGAAACCTTCTTTTTATGAGGAAGTCAGAGGGAATGGTATTTCCCGCCGTGATTTTCTTAAATTTTGCACGACCATGGCAGCTTTCTTAGGCCTGGAAGCCAGTGGTGTGGGGCAAATTGTTAAAGCGCTTGAATCAAAACCGAGGCTTCCGGTCATCTGGTTTCATTTCCAGGAATGTACCTGCTGCAGCGAGTCGTTCATCCGGGCATCTCACCCCATTGTGGCAGATATTATACTGAATAAAATTTCACTGGATTACCAGGAAACCCTGATGGCTGCTTCCGGAGTTCAGGCTGAAGATGCATACAAAGCGGTAATGAAGAAATACCCTGGCGAGTACATCGTCATGGTTGAAGGTTCCATTCCTACTGAAAATGAGGCATATTGCTGTATTGGGGGGCGGAGTGCGCTTCAGATACTTACCGAGGCTGTTAAAGATTGCATGGCCGTAGTTGCATGGGGTAACTGTGCTTCTGCAGGTTGTGTTCAGGCGGCAAGTCCCAATCCTACAGGGGCGAAACCGGTACATAAAGTTATCAGTGGCAAACCGGTCGTTAACGTGCAGGGCTGTCCGCCCATTGCCGATGTAATGGCAGGTGTTGTAGTCCATTTGCTGACATTCGGCCGCATTCCGCAACTGGATGGCATGAACAGGCCAAAAGCGTTTTATTCCCGCAGGGTGCACGACACCTGCTATCGCCGGGCAAATTTCGACGCCGGTTTATTTGTCGAATCGTTCGACGACGAAGGCGCCAAACGCGGATATTGCCTATATAAAATGGGATGTAAAGGTCCGGTTACCTATAATTCCTGTGGGATTATCAAATGGAACGACAGCGTGAGTTATCCGATCCAATCGGGACATCCATGCATCGGATGTGCCGAAGCCGGATTCTGGGACAACGGGCCCTTCTATCAGCATCTTCCGGGTGTGGCAGGATTTGGTATCGAAACCACAGCGGACAAGGTCGGACTCGGACTTGGAATTGCAACAGCAGTCGGAATTGCCGGACATGCCATTGTAACCAACATCCGCAAGCACAAAGAGATAATCAATGAACCTGAAACAGGTTCCAACAATGTAACCCCGAAAGAATCATAGCCATGGCAGAAAGAATTGTAATAGACCCCATCACCCGCATTGAAGGACACTTACGGGTTGAAATTGAAATTAATGATGGTAAAATCACCGACGCCTACAGCGCAGGCACCATGGTGCGGGGAATTGAGACCATTTTAAAGGGACGTGATCCGCGCGATGCTTGGGCTTTTGTCGGACGAGTTTGCGGTGTTTGTACATCAACACATTCGCTTACTTCTGTCAGAACGGTGGAAAACGCACTGAACATATCGGTACCACCCAATGCCGAGCTCATTCGGAACCTGATGGCCAATGCATTGTACATCCAGGACCATGTCGTTCATTTTTATGCACTCCATGCCCTCGACTGGGTTGATGTTGTATCAGCCCTTAAAGCCAACCCCACCGAGGCATCCCGGATTGCTCAAAGCATTTCAGCATGGCCGAAAAGTTCGGTTGGCTATTTTACCGACATCCAGAAGAAGTTTAAAAATTTCGTAGAAAGCGGGCAGCTCGGTATTTTTGCCAATGGCTACTGGGGACATAAAGCCTATAAACTGCCTCCCGAAGTGAACCTCATTGCTGTAGCCCATTATCTTGAGGCTCTTGAATGGCAGAAGGAACTCGTGAAGGTACATACCATCTTTGGCGGGAAAAATCCACATCCCAACTACCTGGTTGGAGGGGTTCCCTGCTCCATCAATATTGATGAGGCAAACGCGGTCAATGCCGAACGTCTTGCCTTTGTTGGCAAACTGTTCGAAGATGCCAAGACTTTCGTCGATCAGGTATATATTCCCGACTTAATTGCCATTGCAGGATTCTACAAAAGCGATTGGGGCGCCATTGGCGGAGGATTGACAAATTATCTGTCTTTCGGCGATTTCCCAAGCAATGGCTACAACAATCCCGACAGTTTTAAAATGCCCCGTGGCGTAATTTTGGGACGTGACCTGAGTAAAATACATGAGGTTAAAGCCGATGACCCGGAACAAATTCAGGAATATATCAACAACTCCTGGTACGAATATTCAAAAGGTGATAAAACCGGATTGCATCCATGGGAAGGGGAGACAAAATTTAATTATACCGGACCCAAACCTCCGTATGAGCATCTCGATTTTACACAAAAATACAGTTGGGTAAAGACTCCGCGCTGGAAAGGGCATCCGATGGAAGTCGGACCATTGTCGCGCATGCTGATAGGGTATGCTTCAGGTCGTGCCGATTACAAGGAAGTTATTGAAGGTGCCCTGAAAGCGCTTGATGTGCCTGTAGCTGCATTGTTCTCAACCCTCGGACGCACAGCCGCCCGTGGTCTTGAAACCAAGCTGGTCTGCGGATGGGCACTTGAGTTTTATCAACAGCTCCTTGCCAATATTAAAAACGGTGATTCCCGGACCCAAAACAATGATAAATGGGAACCTGCTTCCTGGCCCAAAGAGGCAAAAGGCATCGGAATGGTAGAAGCTCCCCGCGGTGCATTGTCGCATTTTATTGTTATTGAGGATAAGAAAATCGCCAACTACCAGTTAGTTGTTCCTACTACCTGGAATGCATCGCCACGCGATCCGAAAGGACAACGTTCCGCATTTGAAGAATCGCTGATCGGAACCCCGGTTGCTGATCCGAAAGTGCCGCTTGAAGTACTCAGAACGATCCACTCCTTCGATCCTTGCCTTGCATGTGCCGTACATCTTTATGACGAAAATGGCAGTTATATCCATGACCTGAAAACCTATTAACCCATGAGAAGTCGAACCATCCCTTTGCGTGAAGTGCATGTATGGGAAATGCCCGTACGCATCTACCATTGGATAAATGCACTGTGTGTTACCACGCTGTGTGTTACCGGTTATCTGATCGGAGATCCGCCTGCCTTTATGAAAGGTACCGAAGCCTATTTCAATTTTTGGTTTGGTACTGTCCGGTTTATCCATTTTATCAGCGCTTTCCTCTTTTTCTTCAATTTCATATTTCGTATCTATTGGGGATTCACGGGCAATGAATTTTCGCGCTGGTATAATTTCATTCCGCTAAAACGTTGTCAGTGGAAAGAGATATTGGAGGTTATTAAAGTTGATGTTCTGCAGGTTACCAACAAGCAGATCGATTCGATTGGCCACAATTCATTGGCCAGCCTCGTCTATTTCATCACGTTCCTGATTTTCCTGTTGCAGTGTCTTACCGGATTCGGAATGTATGGAGCCATGAGCAATGCAATGCTTCCACGTTTATTTGCCTGGGTAGTTCCTTTTCTTGGCGGGGATATGAATGTAAGGCAAATACATCATCTGCTCATGTGGGGCTTTATCATATTTGCCATGATTCATATTTATCTGGTTTTTTATCACGACTATATTGAAAGACGTGGTGTAACATCTTCAATGATTGGAGGTTGGAAATTTATTGAAGAAGATGTCATCGAGCGTCATGATAACAAAACAGAAGAATGCCCGAAAGGTTGATATAACCATAACTTTTAATCTTCCCATCTCTGAAAAACAATATCCTGGTTCTTGGGATCGGTAATCTATTAATGAATGATGAAGGCGCCGGGATTCATGTGATATCCCGGCTCGAAAAGGAGGGGTTACCCGGTGCAGACCTGATGGACGGGGGCACCGGAGGATTTCACCTGCTGGGTATCATTCAATCCTATCCGACCGTAATTATTGTTGATGCCTCTCTCGATCAGTTTCCGCCCGGACATGTGCGGATACTTCATCCCCGGTATGCCGACGATTTTCCACGGCAGTTGAGTGCACATGAGATCGGGCTCAAAGACCTGATCGATTCAGCCTGTTTGCTCGGAAATATGCCTCAAATACATCTTGTTGCCATATCTGTTGGGGATTTTCAGGATATGGGCATGGAATTGTCGCCTGAGGTAGAATTGGCCATCCCTGAAGCAATGCTGTGGGTGAGGAAGCTGGTTCAGGATAACTGATTCCACACCTTGTACCCCTTCTCATTCAGGTGAGAAGGGGTACAAGGTGCGGTATTTAAAATTGCTTCCCAAGCCAATCGTACCATTCAGCCATTCCTTCCCCTGTTTTTGACGACATCTGTATGAACTCCAGGTTTGGGTTAAGTTGCCGCGCATATTTCACGGCAGTTTCCACGCTGAAATCAACATAAGGAAGAAGATCTGTCTTGTTGATGATGCAGAGATTGGATGTTTGAAACATGTAGGGATATTTCAATGGCTTGTCATCGCCTTCGGTAACGCTGATCACCACCACCCTTTTTTGTTCACCCAGGTCAAACATGGCTGGGCAAACAAGGTTGCCGACGTTTTCAATGAAGAGAATCGAATGGTCGGAAATTTCAAGTTTTTTCAGGCTGAGACTGATCATTTTTGCATCGAGGTGACATCCCGAACCCGTGTTGATCTGAATGGCAGGAGCCCCCGATTTTTCTATCCGGTCGGCATCGCGTGTGGTTTGCTGATCTCCTTCAATAACAAAAATTTTCCAGGTGGAAATCAGGGAATGAATTGTTTTTTCAAGAATACTGGTTTTGCCGGAACCCGGCGAACTCACCATGTTCAGACAGAGAACATGTTTTCCTTCAAACCATCCGCGGTTCCGTTCGGCCAGCCGGTTATTCTCAGATAAAATATCCATGTTGAGGCTGATCACCTTTTTTGGCAGGTGTTCATGGGTATGCGTTGGTTCATGACCATGTTCCGGGTTGTGATCGTGATGATGCCCATGATCGTGATCGTGTTGATGGTCATGGCTATGTGAATGATCATGGTCATGGTCATGGTTGTGATCATGAATTTTAAATTCGTCGGGGTTTCCGCAGCCGCATGTGTCGCACATAATGTATGGTTATGTTTTTTTCAGTTATTAATATATCTACTCTGCCAGCATCGACACCACCCTGAATTCCTTTCCACCGGTTATTCCTGATGGAAAGCATTGGCATTCAGGGCATACATCGAGCCGGGTTTTCATCTCAAATTCAATGTTACATCCGATGCATTTGCCTTTCCCCGGAGTACGGATTATGTTTACAACGGCATCTTCAAGTATGGTACCTTTTACCAGCATCTCCAGTCCCCATTGAAACGAATCTGCCTCAACACCACTGAGATCGCCGACTTCGATCAGGATCTCCTGGATAGCAGATACTCCGTTTTTTCCGGCCTCACGTTGAGCAAGTCCGATCACCTCCAATGCGAGCGATAATTCATGCATACCAATCCTTTTTCAGCAAATTCGTGGCAACGGATCACCGGTTAAGGTATCGACAATTCGTTTGCCCCCTGTTTCGGTTTTCAACACAACTTTTCCAGCGTTGTCACCGGTTACCCTGCCGATGATGGCGCTCAGCAGGCCCAAATCATTTTTTTTCATGATTTCCAGGATGTGATCACCTTCATCTGTATCAGCTACGATCAGTACTTTGCCTTCGTTAGCAATATGAAGCGGGTCAAAACCGAGAAGCTCACACATCGCCAAAACCCCTTTGGTTATGGGCAATGCAGATTCATCGATTTCAATACCAAGCCCGGTTTTGTCAGCAAGTTCGTTCAATACCGCGGCTACGCCGCCCCGTGTGGGGTCGCGCATGAATTTCACCCCTGGCGACTGGTCAAGCACCTCGCGGATCAAGTGGTTCAATGAAGCACAATCTGATACGACCGGCGATTTGAAATTAAACGATTCACGTGCATTCATCACGGCCATGCCATGATCTCCGATTGTACCATTGATAATTATGACATCCCCGGGTTTGATATTTTTCGCCTTCCCAACCAGTCGGTCATCCTTACGAACCATGCCAACACCGGCTGTATTGATAAACAACTTGTCGCATTTGCCTTTATTCACAACCTTTGTATCGCCGGTTACGATGGTTACGTTTGCGCATCGGGCCTCTTCGGCAAGGGATTTTACAATTGCCTCGAGTTCATCCAGGGCAAAGCCTTCTTCAATGATGAAAGAAACGCTTAAATAGCGTGGTGTTGCACCAGAAACCGAAAGGTCATTCACCGTACCGCATACAGCCAGTTTGCCAATATTTCCACCTGGGAAGAACAGCGGATCGATCACAAACGAGTCGGTGGTGAATGCAACTTCAGGAGAATCAACAGGCAGGATAGCCGCATCGGTTTGTTCATCCAGGATGTTATTCTTAAAATGTTTGATGAATACATCTTCAATGAGGTCGTGCATTATCCGGCCACCACTGCCATGGCTCAGCAAAACTTTTTTTTCCTTTGGGTTCATGAACGGTATTTATAATAGGTAGCACAAGTTCCTTCGCCGGAAACCATACATGCGCCAACCGGATCGGAAGGGGTGCATTTTCCTGCAAAAAGTCCGCAATCGTTTGGGGTTTTTTGTCCCCTGAGAATTGAACCGCAGATACAGCCTTTGGGATCTGATGGTTCTGGTACGGTGAGCAGATATCTTTTTTCGGCATCAAAAGCAGCGAATTCCTCCCTTATTTTAAGTCCACTCGCAGGAATGACGCCCAATCCCCTCCAACGGTCGTCTTTCTGCTCAAAAACCTGTTCAAGCAAGCCCAACGCAATTTTGTTTCCTTCAGGATGCACAATTCGTTTATACTGAATTTCGACCTTCGGGGCAGCCGATTCAAGCTGCAGGGTCAGCATCAGGATGGCCTGCATCATGTCTACCGGTTCGAATCCTGCTACGACAACACCCAGACCATACACAGCCGCCAGATTATTGTAAATTCCGGTGCCGGTGATGGCGGTTACATGTCCGGGGGCAATAAAGCCGTCTATTTTAACCCCTTCATCCACCAGCGCTTTCATTACCGGGGGCATTACCTTGTGTGCACTCAGCACAAAAAAATTGCTGATATTTTCATTTTTTGCCTGTACGATTGCTGCGGCTGTTGCCGGAGCGGTGGTCTCGAACCCGATTCCAAGGAAGATTACAGCTTTTTCGGGATTATTTTTCGCAATTTCCAATGCTTCCAACACCGAATAAATGATCCGGATATCGGCGCCATCGGCCTTCTCTTTTTCGAGGGAAGTAACTGAGCCGGGTACCCGTATCAGATCGCCATAGGTGGTGATGATAGCGCCCGGGATTTTACTGCAGGCAATGGCGGTATCTAAAAAATGCTGGCTCGAAACGCAAACCGGGCAACCAGGTCCGGATAAAAGGTGTATGGTAGGCGGCAACAGGGCATGCAGCCCGAACCGGTGGATGGCCATGGTATGTCCGCCGCAAACCTCCATCAGGGTAATCTGCTTTTTCGAAATCTTCTTCAGCTCTTCCGAAACAGCCAGAATCAAATCTTTTTTACGGTATTCGTCAATATATTTCATTTGAAGATCATTTCGTCATGATGTAGTTCATGGACGGCTGTTGTCTGCAATTTCATTTAACAGACGCAGGGTTTCTGCGGCCTCGTCAGCGTCCACCTTTTCAATGGCAAAACCGGCATGCAACATCACATAGTCACCCGGATTCACGTCGTCAAGCAACAACAGGCTGGCTTTATATTCAACATCTTCAATGGTCACCAGGGCGCTTGACCCTTCGACACTGATTACTTTTGCTGGTATCGCTAAACACATTTATGTTCCCTCCTTTTAGATGCAACTGCTAATTGCCCCAATGCAATTCCACCGTCGTTGGCAGGCACAACTGCATGGGTATAAACATTGAAATCATTTTTCCGGAGTAAAGCTATCGTTCCCTCCAAAAGATATTTATTCTGAAATACCCCCCCCGAAAGCACTAAATTATTTACATTTTCCCTGATCCGGATGGCATTTGCAGATTCAAAGATAACCGAAATTATGGTATTGTGGAACTTTGAGGCAATTAGTTTAACATCGGTTCCCCGGGAGAGATCTTCAACAATTCCCCGGATGGTGGCGTCGAACCTGATGGTTTGATCCAGTTCAAAGGCATAGGATTCGATGCAATCATCCTCAACCAATGATTCGAGCCGCATGGGTCCTTCAGCCTGAAATGTTGCAGTTTGGCATACTCCGATAAGCGAAGCAACGGCATCGAACAACCTGCCGGCGCCGGAGGTCAGCGGACAATTGATCTTCCGGTCAATCATTTTTACAATCATGTCTACCTTATCCGGATCAAGCTGATTGAAAAATGGCAGATTTAATTTAAGGAAATCACTTCCAAAGATCTTGTAAAGATAGGAGACAGCCATCCGCCAGGGTTCTTCGGCAGCCATGTCACCGCCGGGCAGCGGAAGATATTCGAAATGGGTGATGCGGATATAGTCATTAAGGTCGCACAACAGGAATTCTGAACCCCAGATATGGCCGTCATCGCCATACCCGGTGCCATCCATAGCCACACCGATCACTTTTTCATCGAGATGATGTTCTGCCATGCAGGAGGCTATATGTGCGTGATGATGCTGCACCGAAATCACCGGAAGGTCACCATAATGTTGCGCAGTTTTGGTGGAGATGTATTCCGGGTGTAAATCCACTGCAAGAAGCGATGGTTTTACCCGAAATAACTGCAAGAATTGGGTGAGTGACTGTTCGTAAAATCGGGTGGTTTCCAGCCCTTTGAGATCACCGATATGTTGACTCAAAAACGCCTTATGTCCTTTTCCGAGGCAAAAACAATTTGTCAGTTCTGCGCCGAAGGCCAGGATACCGTCAAGGTTCAATGCAGTGCGCACGGCAGCAGGGGCATAACCACGCGAACGCCTTAAAATTCGCTCAATACCGCCGGCTATTCTTACAACGGAATCGTCGGTACGGTTGAAAATATCGCGGTTATGCAGTACGATGACATCCGCGAATGGGGTGAACTGTTCAATGGCCGCCTGGTTGCTGATCAGGATGGGTTCACTGCTGAAATTTCCGCTTGTAAGTACGATGGCCGATGTATTCAATTGACGAAAGAGGAGGTAGTGAAACGGCATGTAAGGCAGCATTGCACCAATAAGGTTTAATCCCGAGTTGATCCCGGCAGCCAGAAACGGTTGATCGGAGAGGTTTTTTAGTTTGAGCAGCACGATCGGACTGCGCCACGATGAAAGCGATAGCGCCTCTGTTTCATCCACCATCGCATAATTTTTCAGGGTTTCCAGATCGCGGAACATCACGGCAAAAGGTTTTCCGTCGCGCTTCTTCATTTCCCGGAGTTTTTCAACAGAGGTTTCACTGAATGCATCGCAGGCCAGGTGCATGCCACCGAGCCCTTTGATCAGTGCAATGCCTTCGTTTTCAAGGCAATCGGAAACAAGGTCAACAATGACCTCTATGACCTCACTGATTTTTTGCCCTTTGACAAACAATTCATAGTGTGGGCCACAACACGCACAGGCTGTGGGTTGGGCATGAAATCTGCGGTCGGTAATGGATTTGTATTCATTACTGCAATCGGGACACATGGTAAACTGCTTCATGGTCGTTTTATCGCGGTCATAGGGAAGATCGCGGATGATGGTAAAACGGGGTCCGCAATTGGTGCAGTTCACAAAGGCATAATTCAGCCGGGAGCCCTCTTTCTCCATGTCATCAAGGCATTCCTTGCAAACAGCAATGTCGGGACTGATTTCGGTAATCTCATCCGAAACATCATGGCTGTGAAGGATTGAAAAGTTCGGGAAAACCTCCGGTTCAATTTCCCGATGCGTGATTTCTTCAATTACTGAAGCTGGCGGTGCTTCCTGCCTGAGGGAGACAAGGAACCGATCTGTGTCCAATGGTTTTCCGCTGATGCGGATCAGAACATTTTCGTTGGTATTCTGCACCCACCCGGTCAATCCGTATTTCAGGGCCGTCCGGTATACAAAAGGACGAAACCCGACTCCCTGAACCAGGCCGGTAACTGTTATGTGAAAGGTCTTAATGGCGAAACTTGGATTTTAGTTTATAAAACAATGCAAGCAATGCAAGCAATGCAAGCAATGCAAGCAATGCAAGCAATGCAGACAATGCAAGCAATGCAAACAATGCAAAGAATGCAAACAATGCAAGCAATGCAAACAATGCAGACAATGCAAAGAATGCAAAGAATGCAAACAATGCAATTAATGCAAACAATGAATACAATTAAACACTGCATTCACTGCATTGTCTGCATTGTTTGCATTGCATGCATTGCATACATTAAATTCATTGGTTTTTCCTGTGGTAAAAGTATACATATTTTACCTGTTGGCATTCGCTTAAATGAATTCCATGCTGAGAAAATCTGTTGCAATTTTTCAATTTCGGGTAGCAAAGAGTTGAAAAGAAAGTACTAATTTTGAGCCCTTCATCTTGATATACTCATGCTACCACCAGACCAAAACAACAGACCCGAAAATGTCATTCCTGACAAAGTAGATGTAAACCAGTTGGTATATGATAATCAGGAACGTCTCAAAGAGCTGGCCGCCATAAACGAAACTACAGCCATCATCAAGGCAGGAAAATCAATCCCTGAAACCCTTCACGAAATATCACAGATACTGCCCAAGGCCTGGCAGTACCCCGAATATACTGTTGCAAGGGTGCGTTTCGAGGATATGGAGTTTACCAGTCCCGGCTTTCGCGAAACCCAATGGCAGCAGGAACAGGTTTTTGAAACTATTGACAATCTAAGCGGTACAATTGGTATATTTTATCTCCGGGATTTTCCGCAAAGAGATGAAGGCCCATTCCTGAAAGAAGAGCGAAACCTGGTAATGAACCTGGCTACGCTCATCGAAGGTTTTCTTAACGGCATTAAAGGCCGCGAAGGCCGATACATCACACGGGAACGCCTGAAAGAATTAACGGCGATCAACCAAACCACTGCCATCCTTCGAACAGGAAAACCGATTGAGGAAGCATTGCACCAGATTTGCCTGGTTTTACCCAAAGCATGGCAGTACCCTGAATATACGGTTGGCCGTATCAAATATGCAAATGTTGAAGTGAAAACCCCTGCATTTCGTGAAACGGAATGGTCGCAAAAACAGGAATTCGAAACCATTGACAACCAACAGGGCTTCATACAGATTTGCTATGTCAAAGCATTTCAACCATCGTTCGAGGGGCCATTTCTCGAAGAAGAACGTCACCTGATCATCAACCTTGCCAACCTCATCACTGGTTACCTGAACTCTGTTAAAGGTAAAGCCATCCTGCGGAAAACGGTGCAGAAGGATGCCGCTGAGATCAAACAGGACCCTTCCATTCCTGTGAAATACAGCCGCCAGCTCCTGCAAACCTTTCTTAACCGCACCAATTACAACCGCGACCTGTACCACGACCTGATGCCGTTCAAGGTCAAGGAGATCCTTTTAGTCGCCAACTTATACGACGCATACAGCATTGAAAAAGAGGGTCGCTTTTCGGAGCATGTCCTGGGTGAATTTTATTCGCTCAGCCTCAGCACCATGCCACGCATCACAGGGGTATCGACCACCGAAGAGGTGATGGAGCAGCTTAACAACAAGCATTACGACCTGATCATCGTGATGATCGGTTCCGATAAACAATTTCCACTTGAACTTAGTAAAAAGATAAAGGATCAATACCAATATATCCCTGTTTTTCTGCTTCTTAACAGCAACTCAGACATTGCTGTTTATGAGGAAGAACCTGAAAAACTGACCTGGATCGATCGCCTCTTTGTTTGGAACGGGGATTCGAAAATTTTCTTCGCAATGATCAATTACCTTGAGGATAAGATCAATGTGGAGAATGATACCACGATCGGAATGGTAAGGGTTATCCTGCTGGTTGAAGATTCACCGAAATATTATTCGCTGTACATGCCGATGCTGTATAACATCGTACTGGAACAGACAAAAAACATCATCGAGGATGTGACTACCGACGAGCTTTACCGCATTCTGCGACTGAAAGCGCGTCCGAAAATATTGTTGGCCTCAACATTTGAGGAGGCAATCTATATTTTCAACAAGTACAGAGACAACATCCTTTGCCTGATCTCGGATGTGAAATTTAAAAAGGATGGAAAACTTAATGATACTGCCGGGTTCAGCCTTGTAAAACAAACCAGGAAAGAGCTCCACGATCTGCCTATTGTTCTGCAATCTTCAGATGAACACAATGCCCAGAAGGCATACGAGCTAAAAGCTTCATTTATCAATAAAAATTCAGAAACCCTGCTGGTCGATTTCAGGAGTTTCATCACGCACTATTTGGGATTCGGGAATTTTATCTACCGTGATAAAGAGGGGGGGCAGATTGCAGTGGCCAAATCGCTTAAAGAGTTTGAAGACCTTCTAAAAACAATCCCGGAAGAATCATTGCTATACCATGCCCGTAAAGACCATTTTTCACTCTGGCTCATGGCCCGCGGAGAAATTCAGGTGGCTAAAATCCTTAATCCTGCCAAGGTTACCGATTTCAAAGACCCGGCATCTTTACGTGAATATCTTTTCAATGTTATTCAGAATTTCAGGAACGAACAAAATATAGGGAAGGTGATCCCTTTTGAGGAGTCGAGCATCGCTGATGAACACAACATCCTTGCGCTTACCGAAGGCGCCCTTGGAGGGAAGGGGCGGGGTCTTGCATTTGTCAATACCTTGATTTACAATTATGATTTTGCCCAACATGTGCCTAATATCAACATCCGGACACCAAAAACATCGATCATCGGTACTGAAGAATTTGAATATTTCCTCGACCGGAACAAGTTGCGTGAAAAGGCTGTTTATGAGTCAGATTATGATCAGATTAAACGTTGGTTTGTTGAAGGACGGCTTACAGAGACTCTCATTAAAAAGCTGAGGCTCATCATTAAAAATATCACCAAACCACTTGCCATCCGGTCGTCGGGGTTATTTGAGGATTCACAAAATCAACCGTTTGCCGGGATTTTTGAAACCTACCTGATCCCGAACAACCATCCCGATCCCAAGGTTCGGCTGGAACAATTGATGGATGCCATCAAACTGGTATATGCTTCGGTATATTCTCCAACAGCCAAGGGATACATCGAGGCTGTAAATTACCGCATTGAACAGGAGAAGATGGCGGTAGTGGTACAGGAAGTTGTTGGACATCAGTACGAAGATGTCTATTATCCCCACATCAGTGGTGTTGCACAATCCTTTAATTACTATCCTTTTGCGCACATGAAACCCGAAGAGGGTTTTGCTGTTGTGGCGCTGGGCCTGGGACGTTATGTGGTAGAAGGGGAGAAAGCCTTTCGCTTTGCACCGCTGTACCCAAATCTTGAAATCAATTCAGCCAAAGATCAGTACAAAGGTTCGCAAGTCTATTTCTATGCTGTCGATTTACAGAAAAAAGATGTCAACCTGCTTGAAGGAGAAGATGCCGGTTTACGTAAACTCGACATTTACGACGCTGAAATGCATGGCACCCTGAAGCACCTTGCTTCGGTATATTCCCTTGAGAATGATCGGATTTCGGCTGGTTTACGCGATATGGGACCCAGGGTGGTCAACTTTGCAGATATCCTGAAATATAACTACATCCCATTGGCCAAGACCATCGAAGTTGTTCTTGATGTGGTAAAAGAAGCGCTGGGCTCTCCGGTTGAAATTGAATTTGCCATTGACCTGAACAGGGATGAAAATTACAAATCATCGTTCTACCTCCTGCAAATCAAACCGCTGATCGGGAACATCGCCGATTTCGATATTGATATGGAAAAGATTAATGAGGATGAAATCCTGCTCTATTCAGAGAAAGAAATGGGAAATGGCATGATCGATACCATTGACGAGGTGGTGTTTGTGGATCCTGATACCTTCGATAAAGGTAAAACAGTGGAAATGGCCGAAGAGATTGATCAAATCAATCGCGAAATGGTGAAAGCCGGGAGGAAGTACATCCTCATAGGCCCTGGACGATGGGGCACACGCGACCGTTTTATCGGTGTTCCCGTTGTTTGGCCACAGATCAGCAATGCAAAGGTGATCGTCGAAACCAGTCTGGAGGGTTTCCCCCTCGATGCATCGTCGGGATCTCATTTCTTTCACAACGTCACCTCCATGAATGTAGGATATTTCTCTGTACAACCGGAGCTATCCGACAGCTTCATCCGCTACGATGTACTCAGGCAACAGAAAAACACACGAACCACGCAATATTTTACAATTGTCCGCTTTGAAAAACCGTTAACGGTGCGGATGGATGGCAAGAAGCGAATTTCGGTCATCACATGGGAAAAGGAAATAATTAATAACGAGTAATTAATAATTGAAAGCATGCGCATTGCAAGGATTAACACAAAAGAAACACCTGTCAGCGGCGACATTCAGGATCTCAGCCTGCTGGATCCCCTCATTGCAAAATTTAAAGGAAAAAAAGGGAACCTGATACCACTGCTGCAGGGAGCTCAGGAGTTATATGGCTTCATTTCTCCGGATGCGTTTGAAAAACTCGCCCGTGAAACCGGAATCCCATTGAGCGATATGTTCGGTGTGGCAACATTTTATGCCCAGTTCCGACTCAGCCCCGTGGGTAAAAATATCATCAAGGTTTGTCATGGAACTGCCTGCCATGTGCAGAATGCAAAGGAAATTTCCGAATCGCTTGAGGAGGCTTTGAAGATAAAGGACGGACAAACCACCGAAGACAGGTTCTTTACCCTCGAATCAGTTGCCTGCTTAGGCTGTTGTTCGCTCGCTCCGGTGATGATGATTGGCGACCAGACTTATGGTAAACTTACAGGCAATGAAGCCGTTAAGATCGTAAAGAACATCAGATTGGCTGGAAATAATTAAGAACGGATTCGGGTAGGGGCACAACATTTTGTGCCCCAACAACAAATCCGGGTAGGGGCACAAAATGTTGTGCCCCAACGAGTAAAATAGTAAATAATCGTAAATCGTAAAATAGCATGGGTACTACCGTCACTGTTGGACTTGGAAGCTGCGGGATTGCTGCAGGAGCAAACAAAACCTTTGAAAAAATTAAAGCCCTGAAAGAGATTGAAAAACTTGACTTCGATCTCAAAAAAACCAGTTGCGTGGGCATGTGTTACCGTGAACCCCTGGTTGAGATCACCGATGAAACAGGGACATATCTCTATGGCGAAGTGGATGCCGACCGGGCTGTGGAGGTCATCGAGAAACACATCAACCAGCACGATCCAATCCGTGATTACATTGTATATACCGACCTGTTTGATGCACCTGAAAACGATTTCATCGCAGCCCAGGTCAAGATCGTGCTGCGTAACTGCGGCTATATGGATCCCGAATCCATTGAAGAGTACGAATTGCGTGATGGGTACAATGCCATAAAACAGATAGCAACCGGAAAAACAAGCCGGGAAATGGTGATCGATACCATCCTGAAATCGGGTTTGCGCGGCAGGGGAGGAGGAGGATTCCCTACCGGCATGAAGTGGAAGTTTGCCAACGCCAATAAATCGTCAGATAAATATGTGATCTGCAATGCCGATGAAGGGGATCCGGGTGCATTCATGGACCGTTCGGTACTTGAAGGCGACCCCCATTCAGTGCTCGAAGGAATGATAATTGCCGCTTATGCCATCGAAGCCACAGGAGGCGTAATCTACTGCCGCGCTGAATATCCGCTGGCCATCAAACGACTTAACATCGCCATCAAACAGGCCCATGCCAAAGGATATCTTGGAAAGAACATCTTCGGGATTGAAGGTTTTAACCTGGATATCTATATTAAAGAGGGCGCCGGTGCTTTTGTGTGCGGAGAAGAAACCGCCCTCATCGCCTCCATTGAGGGTGAACGGGGGATGCCTCGCAAACGCCCGCCTTTCCCGGCGGTTTCAGGGTTGTGGAAAAAACCGACAAACATCAACAATGTTGAGACTTATGCTAACATTCCCTGGATAATCATTCATGGTGCTGAAGCTTATGCCCGATATGGCACTGAAAAAAGCAAGGGTACAAAAGTGTTTGCTCTGGCTGGTAAGGTTCGCCATTCAGGACTGGTGGAGGTTCCGATGGGAATGACCATCCGGGATGTTATTTTCAAACTCGGTGGCGGGATCAAAAACGACAAACGGTTTAAAGCTGTTCAGATGGGTGGCCCGTCGGGCGGCTGTATTCCCGAATTTTTATCCGACACCATCGTCGATTATGATTCGGTGAACGCTACCGGAGCGATCATGGGTTCAGGAGGGATGGTGGTGATGGATGAGACCACCTGCATGGTCGATGTGGCAAAATTCTTCCTCGATTTTACCTGTAAGGAGAGCTGTGGAAAATGTACCTTCTGCCGCATGGGAACCAAGCGGATGCTCGAGATCCTCGATCGCATCACCCAAGGTCATGGTCGGGAAGGTGATCTTGAAAAACTCGAGGAACTGGCTTACCAGATTAAAGATAACTCGCTGTGCGGACTCGGTCAAACAGCGCCGAATCCTGTACTCACCACTATCCGATATTTCAGGGATGAATATGAAGCGCATATCAGCCACAAAAAGTGTCCGGCCAAAGTATGTCGTCCCTTGCTGACTTACAAAGTGGATGAAGAAAAATGTACCGGATGCATGGTCTGCCTCAAAAACTGCCCGGCGAAGGCCATCACCGGCGAGCGTAAAAAACCCCATCTCATCGATCAGGAACTCTGCACAAAGTGCGGGGTATGCTACTCAAAATGCAAGTTTGAATCGATTTTGCTTTCCTGACAAAATATCGAATCATTGTTGGAGCACAAAATTTTGTGCCCTGCGACAGAAATATAAATCCAGTAACATATAATTTTTTTCCAATGGCTGACAATTCATTAAATATCATTCTCAACGGAAATATTGTAAAAGGATACCCCGGCGAAACTATCCTGCAACTTGCAGAACGGCATGGGATTAAAATCCCTACATTGTGCAACGACGACCGTCTTGAACCATTTACCGCATGTTTTGTTTGTGTGGTAGAAGTTGAAGGCATGCGGGGACATCAGCCATCGTGCTCAACGAAACTTACCGAAGGGATGAAGATCATCACCGACAACGAAGGTATCAGAAAATCACGAAAAATGGCGTTGGAACTGATGCTCAGCAACCATTATGCCGATTGTACAGCTCCATGTAAACAAACCTGTCCTGCCGGCGTCGATGTACAAGGATATATATCGCTTATTGAGAAGGGTCAATATAGCGAAGCCGTTGCCCTCATCAAGGAAACCAACCCATTGCCAGCCATCTGTGGACGGGTGTGTGTGCGCCCTTGCGAAACCGAGTGCCGGCGCAATCTGCTTGACGAAGGTTCACCGGTGGGGATCGACTACCTGAAACGGTTCGCCTCCGATTACGACCTCGCTTCACCCGGCAAATATGTACCGGCGGTGAAACCATCAACCGGAAAAAAGGTGGCAGTGATCGGTGCTGGTCCCGGCGGCTTGTCAGCCGGACATTTCATGCAAATTGAAGGTCATCAGGTTGATATTTACGAAGCGGCACCCAAATCAGGCGGATGGCTGCGTTACGGGATCCCCGAATACCGCCTTCCGAACGATATTCTTGACAAAGAGGTAAAGAACATTACCGATCTCGGGGTGAACATTTTTTATAACAAACGGCTGGGAGAGAATCTCAGTTATCGTGACCTCAGGCTGGCCTATGATGCCACAATTCTTACCATCGGCTCACAGAAAGGAACCGGTGTGGGGTGCGAAGGCGATGATGCCGGCAACGTATATTCCGGAATAGATTTTCTGAAAAATATGGAGATGACTGGCCAGCGGTACGATTTTACTGGCAAAACCATCGCGGTAGTCGGTGGAGGTAATACCGCCATGGATTGCTGCCGCACCTCGATCCGCTGCAAAGCTGAAAAGGTCTATGTAATCTATCGCCGTACCGAAAAGGAGATGCCCGCGAATCCCATCGAAATCCATGAATCGAAACTTGAAGGTGTGGAGTACCTCTTTCTTACCCTGCCAAAGAAAATCAATAAAAATGCAAACGGAGAGGTAGAATCGGTAACGTGCATAAAAATGATGCTCGGGGAACCCGATGCTTCAGGCCGCCGCCGTCCTGTGCCTGTTGAAGGTTCCGATTTCGATCTGAAGCTGGATTATATTCTGGCCGCCATCGGTCAGAAAACGGATGTTAATTTCATCAACGACATCAACACCCATGCGGAAGGTGGCGAGTTGAAAATTAACAAATGGGGCGACATCGATGCCGACAAAGCTACCCTGCAAACCGGCATTCCATCTGTTTTTGCTGCCGGCGACGGTGTAAGCGGCCCCGCAACCATCATCGAAGCCGTTGCTCAGGCAAAGGTTGCCTCCACGAGTGCCCACCAATTTCTTATGGGATTGGCTATGCAACCATTGAAAAAGCCCTTCACAAGCAAACGTGATAATTTCAAAAAGCAACGTAAGGAAGACTATCTGGGGAATTTTACCACACAGATCAGGGAAGAGATGCCAACGCTGCCAACCGATGCCCGTCTGAACTTTAACGAAGTGGAACTCGGTTATGCCGGCGAAGAGGTGGCCCATCACGAAGCCCAGCGCTGTCTCGAATGCGGTTGTGTTGCTTACTTTGATTGCGACCTGCAGAAATATTCCAGCGAGTACAATGCCCAGCAGAAATCATTTGAGGGCGAATACAGGGAATACAAGGTTGATTTTCGCCATCCTTATATTGAGATAGATAATAACAAATGCATCCTGTGTGCCCGTTGCGTGCGCATTTGCCGCGAAGTAGTTGGAGCCAATGCCCTGGGTTTGATCAACCGCGGGTTTGACACGTATGTCGCCCCAAGCATGGGAGAAGCATTGCAGGATACCCCTTGCGAATCGTGCGGGATGTGTATCTCCACCTGTCCCACCGGCGCCATTACCGAAAATGTCCTGTTCAAACCGGGTCCGGTGAAGTCTGACAAGGCAGAAACAATCTGCAATTATTGCTCAGTGGGATGTGCCCTTAAGCTGCATCATAAAAATGGATTTATCTTCGGAGTAACCGGTGCGCAAGGCCTGGTCAACACTGATGGAAACCTTTGCAAATACCCCAAATTCGGCTATCAGTATCTCAACGATGTAAACAGGATAACCCGTCCGATGCTGAAAGTCAATGGCCGATTTGAAGAAATAACTTTCGAAAAGGCCTACCAGGTGATATCGGAAAAGATCAAATCGGTAAAACCTTCTGAAAACGCCTTCTTCGGTGGCGCCAGGTTATCGAATGAAGAGCTCTCGCTGATCCATAAACTGGCACGTGCTGCTGCAAAGACAAACAATGTCGGTAGTTTTCATTACCTGGGCAGGGGAGAGGGTTACCGTACCAATTCCGACCTCAACACCTCCTTCGCTGAAATACAGCATGCAAGCGCAATCTACCTCCTTGGTACCGAAATAAACAAGGATCATGCTGTGGTTGGATTTATGGTCCAGAATGCCCGTCATCTGAAGAAAATCCCCGTGATTATGGTCACCGAAAAACCGGTTAACACCATGTCGCATAAGGTGAATCAGCAGGTTGTTGTTAAATCGTATTACCATTTCGTAAAGGCAGTGAACCATTATCTGCTGTCGAAAGGATTGGAAAATGCACTCTTCCTGCGCGACAGGGTGGAGGGTTTTGAGGGGTATAAAGCCATGCTGCTTCTTGAAGATTTCGACACCCTCCTTACAAAGTCAGGCCTTACGGCCGATGAGATTGCCTCATTTGCCGAAGCCTATAACAATGAGATGAATGCCATTCTTGTTTTTTCAGAAAAGGAAACATCCGGCAACACCTCGAAGGAGTTATTCAACCTTGCAAGGATTACCGGAAAACTGGGCAAAACAGCCAATGGCCTTATCTCTCTAAAGGAAAAAAACAATTCTCAGGGTATTTTTGACATGGGGATAAGCCCCCATCTCGGCATTGGAGGCCAGAAACTTTCTGATGCAGCCTATATTAACCGGTTAAAAGAAACCTGGAGGGTAGATGAGATCGCCTCTGAAGAAACCGACTGTCTTCACGGCATGTTAAATGAAGGTTTGGTGCGAAACCTCTTTGTTTTCGGGGAAGATCCGGTGGGTTGCGCCATCAACCGTACAGCCATTGAAAAAGTTTTTGCAATGGCCACTTTTAAAGTAGTTCAGGATTATTTTCTTACGGATTCAGCAAAAGCTGCCGATCTTATCCTGCCTGCCTCTTTTCCTTCCGAGTTGGGAGGCACATTTACCAATGCCCAGAAAGTTATTCAGGAGTTCGGCAATGTTGTGAAATCGCGGCTGGAGCAAACATCACTTCAACAACTTACCGGGATTCTGAATGAGTTCGGAATCATCTCCAGTGACAATCCACATGAAATCTTTATGGAGGTCATTGCACTTCTCCCCGTAAAAAGAGAACACGGTAAGCTGCTCATGCGCCCTACAAAAGAGGACAACAACAAACGTCATTATAATCATGGGTGTGATGCTGTAACCAGGCGGTTTGAAGAGGAGTTTGACAAACAATTCACTAATAAAAATTAACCCAATGAAAGAATTCACCAGCATAAACGATATCCTTGATTTTGCAATCGGGGAAGAGCAGGCAGCCGTCGACTTTTATCTGCAACTGGCAGCTCAGTCGAAAAATCAGCAAACCAAGAAAGTTTTTCATGAATATGCCGAAGAGGAGATGCGGCATAAGGCAAATCTTTTAAATGTCAAAGAACAAGGCCATTTCCTGTTGCCCGTGGAAAAGGTCCGGGATTTGAAAATTACAGAATATCTTGTTGATGTGAGGCCTTCGGCCAACATGTCGTATCAGGATGCTTTGATCCTGGCCATGAAAAAGGAAAAAGCCGCCTTCAGGATGTATTCTGCGTTGGCTGCCAATGCTGAGGATGCGTCGGTGAAAGCGCTCTTTCTCAACCTGGCCATGGAGGAATCAAAACATAAACTAGCTTTCGAAATAGAATATGATGATTATATTCTGAAGGAAAACTAATTGTTTATTAATTCCTGAAAAGCTGACCACTTTTAGACCAGACAACCGTGAAAAAAGCCAAACCGGACCCATTCGACCGTTTTTTCAACTATTCCAGGATTATTGTATTCCTTATACCTTTCACGCTTTATCTCTCCGTACTGAATCTGGGTTACGTCTACTTCGACGACGATGTACTGGTGCTCGAAAATCAGGCAAAGATCAGTAACCCGGCCAACCTCGGCAATCTCTTTACCACCGATGTTTTTTTAGGGAAAACAGTTCCATATTACCGGCCACTGCTCAATGTCGCACTGATGATTGGTGCCCAGTTTGGAGGAACCGATCCAAAGGCCTATCACCTGGTCAGTGTGCTTATTCATTGCCTGAGCTGTTTGAGTTTACTATGGCTGTTGAGTTTGCTCGGATTCAGCAAAGCAAAATCATTGATCGGTGCGCTCCTGTTCTCCTTGCACCCCCTTATCGCCAATGCGGTCTTCTGGATTCCTGCACTCAACGACCTCCTGATAACCCTCTTTGGGGTGCTCTCATTTGCTTACTTCATTAAATTTACACGCAAAAAATCCGGAGTTTCATTGTTCCTTCATCTCCTGTTTTTCACCGCCGCATTCTTCTCTAAAGAGTCTGCCATTGCTTTACCTTTCTTGTTTTTGATCTACCTTTTCCTTAAGAAACAACGGACAATTGATCCACAGAAAATGCTGCTGTATGTCAGTTGGCTGATCATAATCATTGGTTGGTTCTTTTTACGAAAAAGCGCTACCGGGGTGCTCCAAAACGACGAACAGGGATTAAGTGCCATTTTGAAAAACCTGCCTTTTCTGCCTGAAATCGTTGCCAGGTTCTTTCTTCCATTCGACCTGGCGGTGATGCCGGTCTTCTCAGTATTCTACACACTGGCTGGGTTGATCATCATTCTCTTGTTCACAACCGTGATTTTTCTGAGCAAGCAAAAAAACACACCCGTTATCCTCCTTGGTCTGGCCTGGTTCATGGCATTCGCAATTCCGAATATGTTTATCCGGCAGTTTAATACCAGCGACAGCTTCGATTATATCGAACATCGTGCCTGTTTACCTTCGATCGGACTGCTTTTCATGCTGCTTGCCATTCTTCCTGAAGCCTGGGTTGATCTGAAAAAAAGACAAATTCAAATTATTTTTGCACTCCTGATGGTTACTTTTTCCTTTTTTACACTGTTGCAGGAAAGGAAGTACAAGGATGCTGAAGCGTTCTGGGGATCTGTTCTGAAGGTTTCGCCCGATCGCGCATGGTTCCACCATTTTTACGGCAGATACTATTTCAAGCAACAGGATTTTGTAAAGTTTGAAGAGCAGTTGCATGAAGCGGTGCGGCTAAAAGAGTACGGCATCTTTTATTACAACCTGGGCATGATTGAACTGATGAGAAAGAAAAACTTCGAAGGTGCGTTTTCCTATTTTACCAAAGCAATCGAAATGGGGGAAACCAAACCCGATGTTATGAGAAATTTCGTTAACCTTTGCATCGAATCATCCAATGCCCTTGCAAAAAAAGGAGAATATGCCAAAGCTGCCGAACGGGTTGAGATAGCCCTGAAATATGACCCTGCCAACATTGAAGTCATCATGAACATTGCCCTTTTCTCGATCAATCAGGGAAAAAATCAAAAAGCCGTCGCCCTGTGGAGGCAGGTTACTCAGATTGATCCTTCCATTATCGGTGCCTATAAAAACCTAAGTCTTTACTATTCAAACAACACAAATCTCAAAGATTCTGCCAGCTACTTTGCAGCACTGTATGTGAAAGGTGGGGGAAAAGCTGAAGATCTGTATGGGAAAGGCAGGTGAAATGGTGCAAATGTATACCATGAGTATGTCCGTACCCTTTCATTTGTCATTTGTCACTTGTCATTTGTAATTTATGAAGTCTGCCAGCCGTTCCAGTCAACATAAAAAGAAACCTGCTGCAAAACCTGTTTTCAATACAATGAAGGAGCAGGGTTTTTTAATGAAAAATAAGGAGTTGCTCTTGCTGGCCCTTGTTATAGTTGTCACCATTTTTGTCTATTATCCTGCATTACACCATAATTTTACCAATTGGGATGACAATGATTACATAACAGACAACCAGTATATTAAAGCCCTTACACCGGCCAACCTTGAACATATATTCACAAAGCCCGTCGCGCTCAATTACCATCCGCTCACGATGCTTTCGTTGGCGCTCAACTACAGATTTTCAGGCATGGAGCCCTTTTCCTATTACCTTGTTAATATTATTCTCCATCTTTTTAACATTCTGATGACCTTTTATTTTGCCTTCCTCCTTCTTGATCGTAACAAATCGCTGGCCTTGTTTGTTGCTGCTCTTTTTGCCGTTCATCCCATGCATGTTGAGTCGGTGGCCTGGATTTCAGAACGCAAAGATGTTTTGTATACCCTTTTCTTTCTTTCCGCGATGATCTCATGGATTTTATACATCGGAAAACGACGATGGAACTGGTATCTGATTTCCTTTGTTTTATTTGTTTTTGCCGGCCTTTCCAAACCATCTTCAGTAGTCTTCCCATTGATAATGTTGTTGTTGGATTATTTTTATAAACGAAAGATCAATCTGCTGCTGATTGCCGAAAAAATCCCGTTTTTTGCCATCTCGGTTGTAATAGGCATGGCTACCCTCAATGCCCAATTGGATATAGCTGTGGTTGATATAAGGAGCTACAATGCAGTCCAGCAATTTCTGTTTGCATCGTATGGGTTTTTTATTTACATCTTCAAGTTGATAGTCCCTGTCGGCCTGTCGGCATTGCACCCTGTTCCCGGGTTTAACAGCTCACTGGATATGCCATGGAGTTATTTCGTTGCACCAATCATCAACGTTGTAATTATAGGATTCGTTCTCTATTCGCTGAAATATACCAGGGTGTTGTTCTTTTGTTTAATGTTCTATTTCCTGAATATCTTACTCACACTCCAGTTTATGCAGGTTGGAAGTGCAGTAATTGCCGAACGCTATACCTATATTTCCTATATCGGGCTCTTTGTCGGGTTGGCATGGCTTATGAACCATGCTGCAGAAAAGGACAAGATCCCGCTGAGGTATATTTACCCGGTAATGGTGATATTCTTTGGAATTATGACCATCCTTTCGCTCCAGCGGGTTAGGGTGTGGAAAAACAGCGAAACACTCTGGACTGATGTCATCGCCAAATACCCGGGAAGCTATACTGCATATAACAACAGGGGATTTTATTATGGAAACGAGAAAATGTATGACAAAGCATTGCAGGATTTTACGAAGTCTATCAACCTCATGCCAAATTTTGTCGATGCTTTAAATAACCGTGGAAGTCTCTATCGCCTGCAAAACCTCCCCCGGCTTGCAGTTGCCGATTATAACACAGCATTGTCGATAAATTCGAATCATTTAAAGGCGCTTACCGGTCGTGGCAATGCCTACGCTACCCTGGGAGTGTTGGATTCGGCCTTAATTGATTTTAACAAAGCCTATGCGATCAACGCACCCCTTGCAATGGCTCTTGGCGACCGTGGATCCCTCTATTTCAGAATGGGCCAATTTGAAAATGCGATCGAAGATTGCAGCAGCAAAATCGCCATCTATCCCGGCAATACCGAATCCTATCTAAACAGGGGCGTAGCTTACAGTTCACTCCAAAAATGGGATTTGGCCATCAGCGATTACACTTTCGTCATAAACAGCCATACCACGAATCCTAATGTTTATGAATGGCGAGGTATTGCATATAAAAGTAAAGGATTGTTCAAGTTGGCCATCGATGATTTTGCAGAAGCAATCAGGCTGAATCCCCAAAAAACCTCTTTGTACATGAACAGGTCAGTGGCCTATCAACAAGCGGGGATGCATCAGAAAGCAATCGATGACCTTAATAAAGCCCGGCAGTTGGGGGCGAATGTGACCGAACAATCGTTATTTCGGGCATTGAAATAAATCACCTTTTCCCTCCGATCACTTCTCCCGGAAGGAAAATGGTAATTTTAGTTCCATGAGGGAAAGGGTGAGGAAAATTAAATTTTTACATACTAACATGAGCGATGAAAGAAATAAAACAAAAAAACAAAAAACAAGTACCATTCGCAGATGTATCGCGCAAAAAAGTGACTTCTGTAAAACCACATAAATCCGTTGCCGCGGCACCCGGAACATCGTATGTCAGAATGCTGGTTGTTTTTGTTATCCTGATCGTTACTTTTATAGCATTTATTCCTGCTCTGCACAACGGCATTCTTAAAACCTGGGATGATCAGGCATATGTTACAAACAATGACCTGGTAAAAAGCATCTCCGCCAATGGTATTATGAGAATTTTCAAGGAGGACAAAGGGTTATATGCAAATTATCATCCATTGACCACATTGTCACTGGCAATCAACTATTATTTCTCGAAAGATGAACCTTTTGGCTATCACCTGACAAATCTCATTTTTCACCTCCTGAATACCCTCCTGGTTTTCATCTTCATTTATCTTTTGACAAAAAAGAATCTGGAGATTGCCGCCGTCACGGCCTTACTTTTTGGACTGGCCCCTGTCCATGTTGAATCCGTGGCCTGGATATCAGAAAGAAAAGATGTCCTTTATGCTTTTTTCTTTCTTGCCTCCCTTATAACCTACCAGCAGTTTCTAAAGAAATCAGATTGGAAACTTTATGCGGTATCCCTATTCCTGTTCCTTTGCGCAATGTTGTCAAAGGCAATGGCCGCAAGTCTTCCGCTGGTGCTGATCCTTGTGGGTTTCATGGAGAAAAAAAGATGGAGCTGGAAACTTCTCCCCGATAAAATCCCATATTTCATCGTGGCGATTCTGCTTGGCTTCTTAGCGGTCAGGATACAGACTGAAGGCATGGCGATCGGTGATAATTCATTCCCGCTCCATTTACGGATATTCCATGCCTGTTATGGCTTTGCGGCATATATACTGAAAATATTCCTCCCGTTCGGATTGTCAGCGTTTTATCCCTATCCCTATCCCTTGATCAATGCCGGCTGGGTTATCAATACCTTTCCTCCGGTGTTTTACCTTACACTTTTGCTCACGATTGCTATTTTCGGCTTTTCAGTTTTCGGTGTCATTTCAAAGAGGAAAAATCTATGTATTACCGGTTTCGGGTTATTGTTTTATGCCGTCACCATTGCCCTGGTACTACAATTTCTTCCGGTTGGAAGGGCCAGCATGGCCGACAGGTATGCCTATATTCCCTCCATCGGGTTGTTTTTCATAGCCGGATATTTTGTTCATCTGCTGTATCAAACAAAAACCTTCAAAGTACCCATCATAGTTATAGTTGTTATTTATGCAGGATTGTTGTTCTTCCTTACCCGGGAACAGACCAAGGTTTGGAAAAACGATGAAACCTTATGGAGCAATGTTATCAGGCTATATCCATTGGATAACCGTGTTACCATTGCCTATGCTAGCAGATCGCAATTTTATCAGGGCGAAGGCAACCCCCGGGAAGCACTGAAAGATCTCCTGTTGGTAGCTGAATGGAACCCAAAGGATGACAATGCGTTAGACAGGATCGGGAAAATATATGGGAAAGAGTTGAATGAACTGGAAACCTCCTTCAAATTTTTCCAGCAGGCTTATCAGGCCAATCCTCAAAATCTTATCGTAATCAATGACCTGGCCACAGCTTACGGGATAAAAGGCGATTATAGCACATCCCTTGAGTATACCCTCAAGGGATTGGAAATAAACAAGAATGATGCTGCGCTCCTCTATACCGCCGGTCTCACATACAGCAATCTCGGCCAGCTGGCTTTAGGCAAGGAGTATTTTGACAAAGCGGCTGCAATTGATTCGACCTACAAACGTAAATGAGATAGTTAAAATGATGTTGGTAGTCATGCTAAGAAACGACCCAAACGCTTGATTTTATTACAACAATTTTGTTTAATATATGAATCAAACACAACATCGGATGAGAACATATGGTAAAACAGCAGTGATTTTTTTATCCTTTTTTTTAAGTATAAGCGGAATTCATGCCCAGACAACGCATGTACAACTCAATCAAATAGCGTTGATGAAACAGTTTATAGGAACATGGAAATGTGAACTAGGGATGGACACTACGCTCATATCTGACAATACATCGTTTGGAACAGGAATGTTAAGCAATAGTCAGATTGTCACTAAAGGCGAAAACATTGATTCTGTAAAACAAATCTATGGATATGACAAAAAAACGGACAAGTTCATTATAGCAGAACTTATAAAATCTTCTCCAATCATTGAAATTTGTAATGCTTGGTTCACATCGAAAAATACAGGTGAGATTATTGTTACCAATCCCGACAATGCTCCATACATGTTTAAATTTGAATTCAAAACCACTGATATGATTGTACAAACTGCTATTGTTGATGGAAAGGTGGTTAAAGAAATTACACTTACTCGGATTAAAAGTGATAAAAATTAAGCCGATGGTTGAATTACAACATAAACATCATAACAATGTTCATGCAATCCGGGGATGATAATCAATGAAATCCCAAATGACCATTAAAATAGATATCATTAACTTATGAAAAAAGGAAATCCGGCAAAACATAAAACAAATACGAAAATTCCTGCGAGGCCAACTGCAAAAAAAAAGGATGCGCTAAGCATCTGGCTTCCCTGGATTTTGGTTGCAACATTGATGCTGCTGACCTGGTTCCTATAT
>CAIYES010000016.1 GCA_903925275.1 uncultured Bacteroidales bacterium | reverse complement strand
TACCTGATAATCGCGTAGGTTCATGAAAGACTTACACAAACTTTTAGCTTCAGGTTCTGATACCTGTGCGAAAATTTCTCTTCTGTTGTTAGTGCCATTCTGATTCAAAGCAAGTGCAATGATAAAGGTAAGCGTAAGGCCAAAGGTAGTTACACTAAATACTTCGGCAGGTATCCCGTATTTCTGTAAAAATTTTGGAGGGATTGCAAAAAGATATGAACCAAAGAGCAGAACACAAATCAATAAAAAATCGCAAAGGTAGGCTAGCAGGCTTTGCTGTGATATGGCGTACTGTACCTCTTTAAACCCGATATCCATTCCGATAACCAGAAGTACTTTACCGGTTGCCGGATCGAAAACAGGGGCGTAAGCGGAAAGGAAGGTGCTGTATTCATCGGTGTATGGGCCAACAGTAAGCGCTAGTCCGTTCCTGAAAAGCTGTTTTAACGACGACGCAGGTTGCTTATAAACTGTGCCGGGGGGCGAAGCATACCGGTCGCCATCTTTGATGCTTTCAGGACCAAATATGATGGCACTGTCGCGCATAACCATGCTGTAAATGAGGATGTTATTTGTTCCGTAGGCGATGGTGACAGCGTTTTTATATGTCCTCATCTGGCTGCACAACTGGATGAATTCCGGCTTGATTTTATCTGATCCAGTGAAAGTCAGCGCTTTGATATGGTCCTTGTTGATGGTACGGGCAATGGCTTCAACCTGACTCTTTAAATTTTCGCGTATTTCAGCATCTTTCTGTTTCCCCAGCCAGTTTGCGGCCATAATGCCAATGAAATACAGGCAAATCATTGCAATAAACATCATCCGGGATATTTTTCCGGGGTACTTTTTGTATAGATAATGAAGTAGGACGAACACTGTAATACAGGTTCCTGTGAAAAGAAAAAAAATATAATCAGGTTTTAGCACCATTGCCAGTTCTTAATTGTATTGGAATGAATATAGATTTATTACAATATATAACTTTTTTCTGTTTGCCTGAGCCGGTGAAATCAGTTCTCAGGGTGCAATTCCATATTTTTTCAATTTCCGTATCAACAACTCCCGCTCGAAAGGTTTGGCTATATAATCGTCACACCCGGCGTCGAGCGCCCGGCGTTCATCACCACTCATGGCATATGCCGTAACCGCAATAACCGGCAGTTTCGGTTTGAAGGATTTTATTATTTTCGTTGCCTCAAACCCATCCAATACCGGCATTCTCAAGTCCATCAGAACCATGGTTATCATGGGGTTATTACGGCATGCATCCACAGCTTGTTGTCCATTAGTTACCACCACTTTTTCCACTCCGTACTTTTGCAGAATACGTTCCAATAAAAAACTGCTTGATACTTCGTCTTCGGCAATAAGGATAAGAGGTTTGATGCTTTCACCAACCGTAATTTCCTGATCAACCGGTTTCTCGTGGATATTCACCTCAACCGGTATAGTGAAAAAGAATGCAGAACCTTCGCTTTTGACTGATTCACACCAGATGCGTCCCCCTAACAATTCTACAAGCCCTTTTGCGATAGACAGCCCCAGTCCGCTACCTTCGTGACTGCGGGTATTTGATGCATTTTCCTGCATGAATTTATCGAAAATAATTGCCTGTAATTCTTTCTTTATCCCAATTCCGGTGTCCTCAACAAAAAATTCCAATTCGCTGCCTTTTACCTGATAACCAAACGAGACCGTTCCGTGTTTTGTAAATTTTATGGCATTTTCAACCAAATGATTTAACACCTTACCCAGCAAATCATAGTCGGAGTTGATTTGCATATTGCTTGTCAATGGTGGTGGTTGAATGCTTAACGTCAGCCTTTTAGTTTGACTTTGTTTGAGGAACCTGCCATAAATCTCATTCAACAGATCGACCGGGGCGAATAGCTTTTTTTGTACGATTTGATTCCCCGAAGCGATAAGCGAGATATCCATATAATCGGTCACCGTGTTTATGAGCCGGTTGCTGCTTGATTTTACAATTGAAAAGTAATGCGCTCTTTCATCCAACTTCAGATCGGGATCGGCCAGCAGTTGGCTAAATCCAAGGATCCCATTCAGGGGAGTACGGATTTCGTGTGAGATGTTGTTCATGAAAGCCGTTTTCAGGCGATCGCCTGATTCAGCCTGCTCTTTGGCGATTATCAGTTCGGCATTCATCCGTTGTAGTTCCTGCTGCGATTGTTCCTGGGCGATCATTTTCTGATGCAGTTCAAGCGTACGCTCTGAAACGATCTTTTTCAACCGGTGCCGATGGAACCGTTCAATGAAGTAATATGAAACAAAGAATATCAGCAGGATGATAAAGCCCACAATTAAAAGATAGAACAGGATAGATCGGTAGAAAGGGGGCTTCAGGCGGAATTTTAATTCTGCATAAATCTGTTTATTCCATTGACCACTTTCATTGGCAGCCATCACTTTAAACACATAATCACCACCGGGAATGTTTGTATAGGATGCGTTTCTCCGTGTACCGCATTCGATCCAGTCTTTGTCAAAACCTACCAACATACAGCGATAGCGTATTCTTTGAGGATTAGCATAGTTAAGTGCAGCATACCGGAATTCCAGTCTGTTTGAGAATGAAGGAATGGATAATGGGGATGTAATTTTTACTGGTTGGTTATCAACCAGAAATTCTTCGATAACAATGGTGGAGAAATAGGAGGAAGCAATGTTCAATATTTTGGGATCAATTATTGATATCCCTTTCATCGTGGGGAACAGAAACTTGCCATCGCGGGTTTTGCAGCCCGCCGGAGAAACACCGCCATTGCATTCGGTAGATTCCATGCCATCTGCTTTTCCATAGGAAACTGGCATCAGTGATTTTATTTTCAAATCGGCAAAATCCAATAAATCCTGTTTTTTGATTTTGTATATTCCTTTATTGCAACTTATCCAGAAGTACCCGAAATCATCTTCAATAATTTTAAGGACTACTTCATTGATCAAGCCATCTTTCGTAGTAAATTGTGTGATTTTTCCGTCTCTTATCAGGTTAAATCCGTTGGAAGCAGTTCCAACCCACAAATTTCCTTCAGCGTCTTCATACAACGAGAGGATATAATCATTGGATAATCCGCTTTTCTGATTTATCACTGTAATTTTATTGTCTCTGATCTTATTCAAACCTCCGTTGGTACCCACCCACAAATTACCATTCCTGTCAGCCAGAATACAGTTCACATTATCTTGCGACAGGCCATCTTTGGTGGTGTATACTGTAAATTTGCCATTGTTAAAACAGTTGATCCCGCCGCCGGTAGTCCCGGCCCAGATTGCACCGGATCTGTCGCAGATCAGTGCAGTAATAACATTGTCAGATAATCCGTTTTCAGTGGTATAGGTGGTAAATTTTTTATCTTTAAAGCACGTGAGTCCCCCTCCGGCCGTGCCGATCCAAAGTGCTGAATTAGCGTCTTCAGCGATGGCCAGCACAAGGTGATCAGGCAGACCGTCTTTGCTTGAATAAGTTTCCACCTTGCCGTTTTCATATCTGATCAGCCCTTTTCCGGCAATCCCCAGCCATAAAACCCCGGCATGGTCTTCAAATACCGGAAGAATGACATCTCCCGGTAATCCATCCCGGCTCGATAAAGTCTGAATAGATTTCTTTTTAATCCGGTCGATGCCTGTTCCTGATGTTCCTGCCCAGATATTTCCTTCCCGGTCTTCAAAAAGGGTAGCGATCAGATCTCCTGAAAGTCCATCCTTTGTTGAAAAAGAGAAAAATTTTCCATTTGCCATCCGGATAATCCCACCGCCATTGGTTCCGATCCACAACATGCCATTTGCATCGAAACAAAGCGTTGTAACTGCATTGTTGGTCAGTCCGTCTTTGATTGTGTAAACAACAAACCTATCCTGTTTGAATACATTTAACCCGCCGCTTTTGGTGCCGATCCACAGGTTCTGGTCTTTGTCAAGAGCAAGGGTTTCAATGAAATTGTCGGAAAGGCCATCTTTGCGGTAATAATTTTTAATTTTTCCTTTTTCGATGACCGAAAGTCCTTTTTGTGTCCCAGCCCAGATTCTGCCTTTAGCATCCACCACAACCGAACGGATATAATTACACGAAAGTCCGTTTGCAGTATCGTACCTGGATATTTTTCCATCTTTCAGATAATTAAGTCCGCCTCCCGATGTTCCGATCCATAAGCCATTGTCAGCATCCTCATACAAAGCAAAAATACGATCATCCGATAATCCGTCAGCCTTGGTGTATTTGGTAAAAGTATTTTTTTATACCGGAGTAC
>CAIYES010000015.1 GCA_903925275.1 uncultured Bacteroidales bacterium | reverse complement strand
CCTCCTTACGGGGCAAATTGACCCCCTGAAAACAGATATCCTACCTTAAGGCAAGTTTGCTTAATGTTGATGACAAATCAACCTTCAATGCCATGGCAAACAATCCGATAACTATGAGTAAGATACGACATGTATTGCGGCTTTACTTTCAAAAGAAAGGGAAAAAAGCCATCAGTGAACAGACCGGTGTTGCACGCAACACGATTAGGAAGTACCTGCTGATTTTCAGATCGTTGAACATCCCGTGGGATGAGCTGAGCAAGCTCAGTGACAGCGAACTGGAGAAGCATTTTATCAGGGAGGGCCCAAAGGAGCCTTCCGAACGACTCGACGAGTTGCAAGCCTTTTTCCCCACGGTTGATAAAAGGCTGAAACGCCGGGGGATGACCCGGGGGATATTGTGGGAGGAATATCATAAAACACATGGCAATGCCTTTGGATTTACGCAATTCTGTAAGCATTACAGGAGATGGATCAACAAGGTTGATTCGGTCATGCACATTGACCACAAGGCCGGCGATAAGGTTTACGTGGATTATGCAGGAGAGAAGCTGTATTTTGTTAACCAGCAGACCGGTGAGATCATGTATGTAGAGGTCTTTTTGGCCATTCTTGGGGCGAGCCAGCTGACATACGTGGAAGCGACCATGACGCAGCAGAAAGAAGATTTTATCGGCTCCTGCGAACGGTCCCTGTACTATTTTGGCGGGGTTCCGATGGCCATCGTGCCGGATAATCTTAAATCAGCGGTTACCAAATCCGACAAATATGAGCCATCACTGAACGAAGCCTTCGAGGATTTTTGCGAACATTACGCCATGACAGCCCTTCCCGCAAAAGCGTATCGTCCCCGGTACAAGGCCCTGGTGGAAGGCGTGGTTAAGATCATGTACACGCGCATATATGCCATGCTCAAGCTGGACATGATCCATTCGTTGGAAGAGTTGAACCAGGTTATCAGAGGGTTGCTGGAGGAGCACAATAACAAAGCGCTAACCGGCAGGGACTATAGCCGCCGGCAACTGTTCGATGAGATCGAAAAGGAGGCGCTGCAATCATTGCCGGTGATTGGCTACGAGTTTAAAAAGCGCAGGGTGGTTACCGTGTCCAGGATGGGATATGCAGCCCTGAGCGAGGATAAACATTATTATCACGTTCCCTATGAGTTCAAGTGTAAGAAAGTTACGGTTCTCTACAGTGGTACCCGGGTAGATATCTTTCACCGTTACGACTGCATTGCAACTTATCAAAGAAACCGCACGCCGTTTGACTTTACGTCCACCGAAGCTTTCCATGCTCCACAGCATCAGTTCCGCAAGGACTGGACACCTGAAAGGATGATAGAACGTGCCGCTGTCATCGGCCCTGATGTAAAAGACTTGGTGATTAAGATCCTGGAGAAGCCCCAGCATCCTGATCAGTCGTTTAAATCCTGCGCAGGGGTGTTAAACTGTTGCAAAAAAGTGGGTCCGGAACGATTGAACAATGCCTGCCGCAGGGCCATGGAATATGGCCTTTACAATTACAGGATCGTAAAGACCATCCTTGAAAAGAAACTGGACCTGGAGGAGGAAACAGAACCGCCGGTCCGGACACTTTTGCCTGCACATGAAAATATCCGTGGAGAATCCTATTTTAACTAACCCCTTAAATACCAACGCCATGAATGATCAAACCCTTGAAAAAATGCGACGAATGAAGTTCCACGGCATGCACCGGGCATTTAAGACCAGCCTGGAATCAGGCCAGTTAAATGCCCTCACTGCCGATGAACTGATTGCCTTTTTGGTAGAATCAGAATACGATGATCGAAGCAACCGTCGCATTGAACGGCACATCCAGCAAGCTAAGTTCAGGTATAAAGCCAATGTTGAACAACTTCACTTTGACATTGACCGTAACCTTGATAAAAACATGATGATGCGTTTTGCCGATGGCAGTTTTATTGATAAACATGAGAATATCCTCATCACAGGAAGTACAGGCATCGGCAAGAGCTTTGTCGCTTCAGCACTGGGTAATCAGGCGTGTATGCTTGGGCATTCAGTCTTGTACACCAATGCATCCAAGCTTTTCTCCAAACTGAAAATGTCCAGGGCTGACGGCTCTTATGTGAAAGAAATCGCCCGTATCGAAAAGCAGGATCTGCTCATCATTGATGATTTTGGCTTACAACCTTTGGACAGCCAGAACCGCAACATGTTGCTTGAAATCATGGAAGACCGTCACGGCAAACGTTCTACGATCATTACCTCGCAACTGCCAGTGGTAAACTGGTACGATATAATCGGTGAACAAACCATCGCTGACGCCATCCTTGACCGCATTGTTCATGATGCCCACAGGATCGAGCTTAACGGTGAATCTTTGAGAAAAAGATACGGAATGAAAAAGGAAATGAATATAATAACAATGCAATAAAGTATAACTTTGCTTATGGCATTCTCAGGTATGATAAATGTTAAATCAAGGCAGTTAACTTTAGGGGGTCAATTTGAAGCGTATAAGAGGGGTCAATTAGAGCGTAATATCCAGGCTTGAGTGTCAAAACGGGGT
>CAIYES010000014.1 GCA_903925275.1 uncultured Bacteroidales bacterium | reverse complement strand
TTACCTCTATTTCGTCCTCATAAAAAAATGAAGAACCTTCAAAATCTTTGTAAAACTCATAAAAAGTATCACTGTTGTCCGGTAAAAGTTTAAAAAGAGGGCTGGCCGGTTAAGACCAGCCCAATCGGTTACCTTTGTAGTTACGACACAAACAAACGTAACCATGGGTAAAAGTACAAATTTTAGCGGACAGCCTATTCTCAATCAACTAATAATGTTTCTTGATAAAGGGAAGATAAGAAAAATAGCGATGCACCACGGATCAGACAGATATGTCAAGAAGTTTTCCACCTATAATCATTTGGTGGTGATGCTTTTTGTGGCATTTGAAGGCTATCACTCTATCAGGGAAGTAGTGCTTGGTTTGTTGGCCAATGCCAATAAACTATCTCATTTGGGGCTTTCTTACATTGTACGGCGGTCAACCTTTTCTGAAGCCAACCAACGGCGTAGCAGTGAGGTATTCGGTGAGATATACATGGATGTTTACCATAGAAACGCATCAAGTTTAGCGGACAGCCGACTGAGTGATGCGGACATGAAGCGCCTTTACATTATGGATTCAACGACCATAACCCTTTTTAAAGACATTTTAAAAGGTGTTGGTCGCAATCCAAAGGAAGGCAAGAAGAAGGGAGGGATAAAAGCCCACACGATAATAAAAGCTGATGAAAATGTTCCTTATTTAATCCGGTACAGTGAAGCTGTCCGTCACGACCACACGTTTTTGAAAGAGATCCATCATTTACCCAAGGATTCAATCATTACTTTCGATAAAGGTTATGTTGACTATGCCCAATATGAACAGTTTACAAGAAATTCGATATGGTATGTGACAAGGTTGAAAGATAATGCTATTTATGAAGCCCGGCAAGAGTATGATATACCTGATGATGCCGATTCCGGAGTATTGAAAGACGAGGAAGTAGTACTGTATTATGGCGAAAAGAAAAAGGATGAACACAAAGCAAGACGTATTGCGTATTGGGACAGCGAGAACAGTCGGTTGTTTGAGTTCATCACCAATAATTTTGAATTGACAGCTGAAAAAATCGCCCTGATATACAAACGCAGGTGGCAGATAGAGCTACTGTTTAAGCAGCTCAAGCAGAACTTCCCTCTTAAGTATTTCCTGGGCGACAACGAGAATGCCATAGAAATACAAATATGGGCTGCCATGCTTGCCAACTTGTTATTAACCATTGTCAGAAGTAAAATCAAGCATAAATGGGCTTTTTCAAATATGGTATCTGTTATCAGGCAGCAGTTGATGAACTATATCAACATTTTCAGCTTCTTGGAAGATCCAGAAGGGTGTTGGTTGGCTATAATACAAGATAATAGGAAACAATATCAAAATTCACTCTTCCATGAAATGGAGGGGGCTTACTTTTAAAAACCGAATATGCTTAAATTGATTATCAGAGAGTTCAACCCGAAAAACTAATGAATTCCGGTTTTACCGGACAACAATGATTAAGAATATAGATATTGATGGGATGAAGGAATGTCCTTATGATAGCCCTAATGATCATTCATCAGCTAAAGAAGACCACTTTGCTTCAGAAGAATATTGGCAAAGTCAAAATAAGGATAATCAAAATCAAGAACAACATTTTACTGATAAAAATATATTCAGTTTTTTATCTGAAAATCAAGATTTGGA
>CAIYES010000013.1 GCA_903925275.1 uncultured Bacteroidales bacterium | reverse complement strand
CAACCGGACTGCGAAAGTGGAAGGTATATATTAACAAAATCGCTTATGCACTAAGATCCAGTTAATTATTAATTGCTCATTGAAATCGATTTATTTTTAATCAGCTCAAACAACCTTATAAAACTACAGAAATTAATCTATATAAACATGATTACTTGATTTAAGTGGATAAGTAGGGTAATAAAACAATTCTTAAAAATAAATATTATGGAAAAACAATTAGATGAGGATTTTAAGGAAATCTTAAAAGGTATGAAGTTATCAGTTTCCGAATCCGAAATGATCAAAGGTGGCGACATCATTTGTGGTACGCTTGGCTGCAAAGTTTGCGTTACAAGCTGTGATGCAAATTGTATCCATTGTGAGACGACCTGCACTTTCTGCCGCATTAGCTCCTGTGCTGGCGGTTCGGATGCTTAAAATTGATCACCAGTTTTGACAAAATGTTTCCTTGTGACTACTGGTGGTTAATTATTAGGTAGACTGGGAAAGTCGACTCCAGTTTACCTTTTTTGAACACCATTGATAATATGCTACTCCCCATTTCTTAGACCAGCGAATGTCTTTTCTTAATTGAATTAAATAGGGTTGTTTGTGTTGTTATTGCTGTTAATAGCGGGCAATAACTCGCAGAGTTATTCTCGCTATTAACAGCTTTTCTTTTTTGGTTCTTTTTTCTTTTGTTCATAACTTTTTCAGGCAGCTACTTTGTACAATTTCACAGGACTTACCCGACCTATTCCCTGATGTGGCTTTCTATTGTTGTATGTGTTGAAAAACCCCTTCAGCCCTATAAACAAGAACGTTCCGTTGTCAACGGGATGTAAATAAACATAATCTTGTTTTACCGTACGCCAAAGCCTTTCGATGAAAATATTGTCAATGGCCCTGCCTTTACCGTCCATGCTTATTTTTACTTCTGCTTTTTCAACGTATTCAGTCCATAATGCGCAAGTGAATTGACTGCCTTGATCCGAGTTGATAATCTCCGGCTTGCCATGGCTCGCTACAGCTTGTTTAAATACCTCCAGGGTGTTGTCTGCCTCAAGAGTATTGAAGATGTCCCAGCCGACAACGTAACGGCTGTACAGGTCAATTATCGCAGTAAGATACATAAACCCGCCAGTCATCGGTATATACGTTATGTCGACCGCCCAGACTTGATTAGGTCTCACAGCTTTCAATCCTTTTAAAAGATAAGGACGGATATATTTGGCACTGCCCAGCTTGCTCAGGTTTCGTTTGGGATATATTGCCATAAGTCCCATCTTCCGAAGCAATCTGCGAACCCGCTTAACATTAGTCAAAAAACCGCATAAAAACAAAAAATCCTGCATTTGAAGCACGCCATAGGTCGGATGATCCAGATAATGCTCGTCCATCAACCGCATGAATTCAAGGTTTTTCGCTGATTCACCAACAGTTTTATAATATACATTGCTGCGGCTTATATCCACAAGTTCACATTGACTTCTAATGCTTATGTTCTTATTTTCAGTAATATAACTCATGACCTCTTTCATAGACCGGCCATTTTTGAAATTTTTTTTAGCCAATCACGCTCCACTTCGAGGCGCCCGATCTTGGCAAACAACTTCTCTCTTTCTGCTTCAAAGCTTACTTCGGGCGGGGCAGTTTCAAAGATCTCCGATGACCGCTCGATAAATTCCTGCTTCCACTTAGAGATCATGTTTGGATGAACCTCAAATCGTTTTGCTAAATCAGCCAACGAATCCCGTTCCTTGATCGCTTCGATGGCTACCTGGGCCTTAAAGGCCGCTGTAAATTTTCTTCTTTTTGCTTTCATAATCCACGGTTAAATTAGTATAAATTTTCAACTTAACTCGTGGTCTGAAATTTGGGGAGTATTATAAACTTCAACATTAAATCGCATTAAAAATGAAGGAATTCCTGATGAATCTTGTCTTCCATATTCTGCATCCTTACAGAATTGTAATAGCTTATGCTCAAGTAATGATGAGGAAGAAAGAGTTTTTATTCAGCATTTTGAACAGCATAATAATATTAGCGATCAAGATATTAGAGATTACTTGATTAATTATGGACCAATTACGGCATCATGGATGCAATTTCCCTGGGGAGGGTATAGTCATTCGATGTTATTGGTTGGTTGGGATGTACTTGATGAGGATGATATGGCGCCTGTAGGAATTGATCCTAGTGTCCAGAATGAATGGTTAGGTTATACATATTGGATATATAAGCAATCTGAAGGCCCCGGTGCAAATGACCATGGATTTTATTATATGCTTCATTGGGATGATGTTCAGCCTACTGTACATGTTATTGATCCTGCAATTACCACGAAAAACCGTACAACAGCAGATATAAAATGTTACGATAAAGATGGAGATGGATACTATTTCTGGGGCATTGGACCTAAACCTTCACAATGTCCGAATTGCCCTGCTGACAAGGATGGTGATGACTCCAACCCTGGCCTGGGACCGATGGATTCAAACGGTTTTTGCACAATTATAAATACTTATAATGCAAGTTTTGAGAAAGATTGGAATAATTGGAAACAAGTTGATTATGATGATCAAAACTGGCAAAGACACAAAGGACCTACACCTACCGAACTGACCGGACCCGACGCCGCGCAAGATGGTGACTATTACATTTATACTGAATCTTCATGTCCTGGTTGTTACCCACACAAACAATACACCATAGAAAGTCCCCCTATCAATTTGTCCTCATTCTGCGAATCACAGATTGAGTTTTATTTTCATCAATATACTTATTTATGGGGGAATCCTGATCATACGGTGTTAAGATTTGATATCAGTTATGATGGCGGAAATTCTTGGCAAAATAATGTATGGTCTATCGAGGGTAATCAGGGCAACGTTTGGCATAAACAAATTATTCGTTTTGCAAACACCGTTAATAAGGTAAGGTTTACTGTTATAACAGGTGATGAGGCATATAGCGATGTCGCATTGGATAATATTACCATTGGTCCCGGTTTACATGACAATACCCCAATGATCATAAATAGCATAACTTCCTGGTCCCAAGATCAAAAGTTATATAGTGATTTAACCATTGAGAGTGGTGCTATTTTAACTATAAGCAACTGTAAAATTTCGATGTTTAACAATACAAAAATTATTGTAAAACCAGGTGGACAATTAATACTGGATGGAGCAATTCTTACAAGTGCATGTTATTCAATGTGGCCTGGTATTGAAGTATGGGGTGATTACAACCAATCCCAGTATACCATCAATGGACGGTGTCCACAAGGTATTTTGATAATTAAAAATCATACACTGATCGAGAATGCTGAAAATATTGCGATATGGCGACCGGGATATTATAATACTTCCGGAGGGATAATTCAGGCTTCAAATTCAACTTTTAGGAATAATAGAAGGTCTGTTGAATTTATTTCCTACCATAACTTCAATCCATATTCTCCTCCGCCTCAACCACATTTAAATAATTATAGTTGTTTTTCGGACTGTTCCTTTGAAATTACTAGTTCATACGTAGGGCCATATCCATTCTATGCTCACATTTCAATGTGGGATGTTGAAGGTATAAGAATTAGAGGTTGCCGTTTTTCAAACGCCAAAACCTATTCATCAAGTATTGCACGTGGATATGGAATCTATACGATTGATGCAGGCTATAGCATCGATACATATTGTAACAGTACTGCCATACCATGTCCGCCGACCTCAGTTCTAAGATCTTCATTCCAAGGTCTATTTGCCGGTATCTCTGCATTAAACCAATCTTCTTCCAATACTGTTTATGTCAATAAAGCTGATTTCAACGATAATAGTTTTGGTATGCGCCTCAATACTGTCAATAATGCAAGTGCAATCTTAAACGCATTTGATGTTGGTTCAAATACAATTTGTCCAAACT
>CAIYES010000012.1 GCA_903925275.1 uncultured Bacteroidales bacterium | reverse complement strand
TTCAAGTACTTTTTCATCGCTAAAATGGGAGGTTACCGAGGAAACCAATGTTGGCCTTACTGCCAAGCTTTTGAAAAACAAACTCTCTGTTGATGCTGATTATTTTATCCGTGATACGAAGAATGCTGCCATTTATGTAACCATACCTGCAATCGGGGGAAGTGTCCTTAAAAATGTTGGTGTGATCAGGAACTCCGGTTTTGAAATGGTCGCTAACTGGAATGGCGATCTCACGAAAGACTTGAAATACAGCATTGGAGCAAACATCTCTACCCTTAAAAATGAGGTTCGCAACCTTTACGGACAACCTTATATCGATGGTGGTAGTGCCGAATTTCGCCAACGTTCAATTGTTGGGCAACCTCTTCTCGCTTTCTTTGGTCGCCAGGTGATTGGTGTCTACCAGAACCAGGCAGAGATTACCGCCGATCCTGCTGCTGTTGCAAATGGTTTGGTCCCAGGTGATTTCAAATACAAGGATCAAAACGGGGATGGAAAAATAGATGACAGCGACCGTGTCGTATTAGGGTCATACTTCCCAACTTTCATGTATGGATTAAATTTGGGGCTGACCTATAAAAACTTCGAGTTCACTGCCAATATGCTGGGACAAAGTGGGAATAAGATCCTTAACCGTAAAAGAGGCGAGATTATCTGGACAGCAGACGGAAATATGGATGCTGACCTTGCCTTAAACCGTTGGCATGGAGCGGGTACCTCCAATAAATATCCTTCATCATCAGGATTGAGAAGGGGATGGAACCAAAAGATGAGCGACTATTTTGTAGAAGATGGATCGTTTTTCAGGATTCAAAATGTTCAGTTGGCTTACAACATTAGCAAGAAACAATTGTTTGGCACTAAAATCCCTGAAACAAGGATTTCATTAACTGCCGACCGTCCTTTGACGATGTTTAATTACAATGGATTTAATCCGGAAGTAGCAAACGGGATTGATACTCAAACGTATCCTGTACCTGCAGTTTATACAATCGGGCTTAATGTCAAATTCTAATTGCTAAAACATTACTATTATGAAAACAATAAATTATTTCAAAAAGCTCGCGTTTTTAGCGGTACTACTTCTGGCTGCATCCTCGTGCAATAGCTACCTTGATAAACCTGCTGAGAACAAATCATTTACCAAGCAGACGGATTATACGATTTCAGGCAATATGATTTTGCCGCTGATCGGTGTCTATACTGAGTTTAATGGAACGCAATGGGAAAATTTCCCGCTGATCTCAGTCAGGGGCGATGATGTCAATGCCGGTGGTTTAGGCGATCAGCAAGATTATGCAGAAACTGACAAGTACAACTACAACAAAGATTTCTGGATGTACAATTCGTTATGGCAGAACCTTTATGCCGATATCTTTAATGCCCATTCGGCAATGGAACAGATTGCCCTGTACAAGGAACATGCAACAAATAAGGCACTTGCTGATCAATACATTGCTGAGGCAAAAACATTGCGTGCGTGGTGGTTGTTCAATTTATCCCGTGTCTGGGGATCGGTTTACATTCCGAAAAGTTCAGATCCGTCCGAATTGTTGGTAGCCAGTCTGTCAACCAAGGATGTGGTCATGAAACACATCTCAGATCAGATGGATGAGGCGATTGCGCTATTGCCTGCGTTAAATCCGAATGAACGTTCTGATGTACGTGGTGGTGTGACCAAATATACTGCCCTGGCTATTAAGGCATTGGCCAATCTTGAACTGAAAAATTATCAGGGTGTTGCCGATGCGACTTCACAGATCATCAGTTCCAATAAATTTAGTCTCGAATCGGATTATTACAATCTTTTCAAATTGAAGGGAAAACTGAACAAAGAAAACCTGCTTGAGATGCAATATTCCGATTTTGGTCAAGGTTCGGGCGATAACTATTCCTATTTGTTTGCCTTTTTCGGACCACAGGGTTGGACACCAAAAGTTACCGGTGCTGGTGATGGTTGGGGATTTTTTGAACCAAGCATTTTTTGGTTAAGCTTTTTAATTCCGCCCTTAAGGTCTGCCTTAGAAATGTTACTGCCATAGGCCTCTGAAAAAACTTCCTTTACCAAATTAGCTCTTTCTACCGGACTCAAAGAAAGTCCCGCCTGCTTCTGAGCCTGCCAAATCTTAGGATTAATTTTCATCTCAT
>CAIYES010000011.1 GCA_903925275.1 uncultured Bacteroidales bacterium | reverse complement strand
CTTATAATCAGACAATTAATTAATAATTAATATTTAATAATTAATAATTACACTTAACACTTATATCTTTCATACCTCACCCCCAACCCCTCCCCGTAACAGGGAGGGGAGTACCTTCACCAAAATTGAAACCCCGAGCCAAACACTTAACACTTAACACTTAACACTTAACACTTAACACTTAACACTTATATCTTTCATACCCCACCCCCAACCCCTCCCCGTAACAGGGAGGGGAGTACCTTCACCAAAATTTAAACCCTGAGCCAAACACTTAACACTTAACACTTAACACTTAACACTTTTTTATGACATATCCCGCTTGCATAAACTTACTCACCTCAGTTACAAAGCTAAGGATGATATCGCCTGGAGAAAGAGTCTCTTCTTTTCTTATTTTATCAAGGCAAAGCAGTGCCATCGGGGGGCCGATATAACCCATGGCCGCCATCTTTGAATAGAGGGTTTTACGCTCAATACCCAGTTCAGCACACTCATCCATGATCAGTTCTGAAATATGTTTTGAGGGAAAATTGACCTGGAAAAATTTTATCCGGTTAAGTTCAACCGGGTGCTTTGAGAGCATTCGTTTTAACCCTTTCAAAAAGACCGATCCATCCGGGTCATGAAAATTCTCCCGCAGCTCTTCCTGGAACATTTGTGCAAGGTGATGGAATCCCTGTTCATATTCTTCTTTGGGATTCATAAAATATGCGGGACGTTTATTGCCCATGGCTGATGGTTTCAGGCCGCCAACGGATTCGATATAATTATACTCCACGAATAATCCGTTTGAACGTTCATTGGCTGCCTGTAGTAAAATGGCAGCTGCACCATCGGACAGAAAATAGCGTAAAAAAAGTTCTTCTTTTTTAACAATGGGCTGGTTGTAGTATTCTGCAATCAATTCAGAAGATGAGATGCCTGATGATATCACAAGGGCATTTCTGTATCGGCCGTTGCGAATCAGATCCGCGCCGAGTAACAAGGCTTTATAAGCAGATGTGCAATTAGCATGAACTGAAATCTCGGCACATTGTTCAATTCCAAGTGCTTCCTGGATTCTGACACTTGCCGTTGGCATCTGATCCTGGTGAGCACTTCCGTAAACGATCAGGTCAACTTCCTGTGCGATCATACCGGCATCGGCAATAGCCTCTTTCGCCGCCTTTACCGACATGGTAATATTGTCTTCGGTGAATAACCTTGTTACCGGATCGAGTGCAAAATGGTAATATTCCACTTCGAGCAGCTCTTTCATAAGACCCTGGATACGCTTCAGCCATTTTCTGATTTTTTCAGGAGCCTCAGTTAATTCTCCCAGGTAATGGTCAACCTCATCAGCGGGAATGGGCAGGCCTGGCAGAAATGAACCGCTTCCGGCTACCTTGACAAATATTTCATCGTTATTCGCTGACATTCAATGGGTTTAAAAATTTTTTAAGATAAATATCTCTGTGCCCTTTCATCATTTTTTCAGGTAACGCCCGGGCAAAATTCAGTGCAACAGGTAAAGCATTTCTTTTAGGAACAACGGCATCCACAAGACCCATTGCCAAGGCATCGGATGCTGAAAATGTCAAGCCCCGCAGAATAATTTCAAGCGCTTTTGATTTCCCCGCAAGGGCTGCAGTCCTTTGAATGCCGCCAATCCCAGGCATCAGGTTGAAAGTTGCCTCGGGTAAGCCTAATACCGCATCGTCAGCGCAAATCCTGAAGTTACTGAACAGTGCAAGTTCAAATGCTGAGCCGAGGCAAACGCCACGGATCGATGAAATGACAGGGATTCCCAATTGTTCAAGCATTGTAAAGCTGCGATAGTTTTCAACCATGATTTGTCTATCCAGGTTGAATAGCAATTCGTTGAGATCTGCCCCAGAAGAGAAATGGCGTCCGTTGCCATGGATGATGATCGCTTTTAAACCGGTTTCATATAAAACAATGTCTATCCAATGACGGAATTCATTGAAGAATTGCATCGTCATTGTATTTGATGGCGGTTGGTCCATCATCAACCGGCCGATTCCTTCCTCAATAGTCCACCGTATGGCCATCTTCTTTTTTTCTTCGGATTGATTCGTCCCGGGCAAGTTCACAAAAAAGGTTGGTTTCCTCTTTCATCGCCTCTTCCGGGCTTAGCTCAATAGAATTTTTTAACGCTTTCATGATATACCGGATTACTTTCACCGGGCGGTCATGGGTCATTTTTTGCATGAGGTTCCATGAAAACTCAAATGCCTTATCCTTAGGCACAACATAGTCAAGAATTCCCAGCTCCTTAGCTTCAACGGCATTGATCATATCGCCCCCGAGGATCATCCGTGCTGATTCAAAAAGCCCGATGGTTGCAGGGAGTCTGAATGTTCCGCCCATGCCGGGCATCAGGTTCCGGTTGACTTCGGGAAAAGCCAGCAGGGCATTCTCTGAAGCGACCCTGAAGTGACAGGCCAACGCAATTTCAAGTCCGCCACCAAAGCAAACACGATTGATGGCTGCAATAACAGGAATCTCAAGGCTTTGAATGTATCGGAGCAATTCCAGTCCGTCAGCCATAAGGCTTTGCAGCGACAACCCTTTTTCTCCTGCAGAAAAGATATGCTCCAGATTTCCACCTGCACAAAAACTTTTCCCTTCACCCTTGATAATCAAACCTTTCAGCGTATCATTCTTTGTCCATTCACGAAATATGGTTACGGGGATGAATTCCGGGAGCGCCAGATAATTTTCAGGCGGATGATTCAATGTAAGAATCCCGATAGAATCGTTGATTTCAAACAATACTTCATCCCCGTAGTTCATTGAAAAATCTCTTATGATAAATGTGTCTGCCGCTTCTAAAAGTTAAAATGACTCATGATATTCTTCACCCTCAGTAGAATGGGTAAGGTATCGGAGTGAATTTAAAAAAAAATGCTTAAACTGTTTTTGGTCATCACTGACTAATCAGTTCCAGAATTTCAGCCGGGATATCCCGGGCAATTTTATCATGATCAATAAATATCAGTTTGGTTGTTGCCCTGGCCGATGTCATTTGCAAAGTTTTATTAATGATCTTCTGTTGAAAAATAAGGTATGGTTTCTCCTGAAAACAAAATGATTCGATGACCAATTCGTCGAAGAGTTTGATTTCCCGTTGATAACGGATATGAACATCGGTCACAACCGGCAGATTACCATGCTCCGTCAATAAAGTATATAAACCCAATTCCCTGAAATATTCCCACCGGGCATGTTCAAAATAGTTCAGGTAAACAGCATTGTTGATATGATTGTATGAATCAAGCTCGTAGCCCCTGGCGGTGAAGGTAATGGTAGTTTTTTTCGGCATCAGTTCTCAAATTCGAATTTGCCTTTAAATTTTAAAAATACCGTTAAGTCAGAAACAATTGAAACTGTGGCAGAAATCTGCCTGTCTGCAATGGTTTTGATAAGTATCCTGAACTCAAGTTGTGGGGTCAGGTTCGGATTGATCATCGATAAAAATTTAATATTATCCGACTCGAAAAGTCTGAGCGAATGGTTTCCTGTTTTTTCAACTAATTCTTTTACCATCTGAATCTGGCAAACTCCGGGCACTACCGGATTGCCGGGAAAATGTCCCCCGTAAATCGGATGGCTGGCATTGAGCAGTGTCACTGCAGTAAATTGCTGCCCCGACCCTTCAGGTTCATTGCATGTAAATGACACAATATCATAAAAATTACCAGAAAGCATTCTATAAAAAATCAGGTTTACATTAATCGACAAAAATACGGAAAAATATACAACATCAAGAAACATCTGTCGGTTGGCTGAAGCCAACGTGAATAGTTGGAAGAAAAAATCTATTGCAGTCTGGATTTGCTGACGGAGTAATCAGAAAAATTGAGTGCAGTATAAATTTTAGAGTCTGTTTAAATTTCTTATATAGTTATATTTCTGTGTGTAGGACTGTGCCGTAGGCACAAAATCTGGGTAGAAATCAAATGTTCTGAGAACCATTTCGTCCCGTACAGGACGAAATAATGCATCTATCCCTGTTTTTCTACCCACATAAAATCCCTACTAAAGGGATTTGAAAACAAATTTAAACAGACTCTTAGCCCTTTAGGAAAGGATCAGGGTAAGGTGATTTGAATTTTCAGACCATACTCATATTTCATATCGACAGGCAGCAAAATATTTGTGATTTTTCAATTATCAACCCGATTTCATAACTTTACGCCATAAATATGATATAACAACCTACCCTCGTTATGAAAGACGTTTTAGCCTTTGTACTGCTGCTGATGCTGGGACTGACTGCACAAACCCAGCAAATTGCGGTTAAATCGTTCCGCCAGCTTGAAAACGACCTTGATGCCCGCGCTTCCTACCCCAAAGAGGATAAGAACGGAGAAAAAGCTGCCATTATCAAAATAGTGACCACAGAGACCGGTTTCGAATTCGACGGTGGAATTATTGGCATTGTAGCCTCGGTACAAAAGACCAGCGAAATTTGGCTCTATGTGCCGCGCGGTTCCAAGGTTGTAACCATCAAACACCCTAAACTTGGACTTTTGCGCAACTATGCCTATCCTCAATCTATCCTGTCAGGCGACGTGTACGAAATGGTACTTACTACAGGCAGGGTAGTAACAACTATCGAGGAACCAACGATTGAAACCCAGTGGCTCCTTATCACCACCGATCCTGCCGGCGCCGACGTGTATATCAACGATCAGCCGGCCGGCAAAACCCCTTACCAGAATGAACTCCCTACGGGTAAATACACCTGGCGTGTTTCGAAAGAGCTTTACCTGCCAGAGGCCGGAATCGCCAATTTGAGTACCGGAGGCGAAAAGCAGGTAATGAATGTAAAGCTGAAGCCAGACTTTGGAACGCTGAACATTTCGTCTCTGCCTGAAAACGGGGCTAGCGTAAGCTTCAACAATATGCCTACCGGGAAGGTGACTCCGTGCTCCATTGAAATGGTAAAATCGGGCGACCTCACCCTTACCCTCAGCCGCGACATGTACGAAACCACCACCCAACGGATTTCGTTAACCGCCGGTGAAACCAAACATGTATCCATTACCATGAACCCCACCTTTGCCCAGGTGACCGTTACCTCCGAACCGGCGGCCGATATCTCTGTCAATGGTCAGTTTAAAGCCAAAGCTGCCTGGCAGGGGAGGCTAAACCCCGGCGTTTACACTTTTGAAGCCAAACTTGAAAAATACACCACCGCTACCGAAAAGCAGACGGTCATCGTTGGGCAGCCATTGAATGTAAAACTAAGCCCCACACCCAAAACCGGTAACCTGAAGATTATGACTACCCCATTTGAAGCCACTATAAAAATTGATGGCAAAGAACTGGGTAAAACACCTTTAACACTGAAGAATCAATTAATTGGCGACTATACTGTAGAACTCTCTTTACCCGGTTATGCCACTGCATACGAAAAAGTTACCATTACCGAAGGCCTCACTGCACAGGTTAACACTTCGCTGCAAAACGGAATGCAGGTTGAAATAACGAGCAACCCAACCGGAGCTGATCTGTTTATTGACGACAAACCTGCCGGAAAAACCCCTTACACCGGAAATCTGGGATACGGCAGCCATAAACTACGGATTGAAAGCAACGGGAAAAAAGCCGAAAAGGATGTTCAGGTTAACCAGGGGGGGACTGCTAATTTTTCGCTTGCCATTATTAAATTTGAGATTGGTAAACAATATGGTGGGGGTATCATTTTTTACATAGATGGAACCGGCAACCATGGGTTGATTGCTGCGCCAGGAGACCAAAGTACCAGAGCAGAATGGGGTTGTTCAGGAACTTCCATTAGGGGAACTTCAACCGCCTTTGGCACCGGGCAGGCAAATACCACGCGCATTGTCAATCGATGCACAGAGGCAGGTCGCGCAGCCAGTATTTGCAATGATCTTGTAGCGGGTGGTTACGATGACTGGTTTTTACCATCGAAAGACGAACTGGAACTGATGTATGCTCAAAAAACTGTAGTTGGCGGCTTTGCTAAAAGAAATTATTGGAGTTCCTCCGAGGACAGCGCAAACAGCGCGTGGGTCCAGTTCTTCGGCGATGGTGATCAGTACACCCATGGCTTCCATAAGTACTCCATTTACAATGTGCGTGCTGTGCGGGCTTTTTAATAATTTAATAAGCACAGTTGAACAGTTGAAATTTTTATAATTTGGCAGAAGCCGGGAGATTTGAACAAGAGCAATAACCACCTCACCCTAAATCCCTCCCCTGAAGGGGAGGGACTTACTACCCATTCTCCCTGTGGATAAAGCACTTAACCCTAAATTCCGCCAAAATAACGGAGAATCTATCCCCCCTTCTCCTTCAGGAGAAGGGGTCAGGGGGATGAGGTGCTTTCCCTGCATGGTCAGGGGGATGAGGTGCTTTCCCTACAGGATCAGGGGATGAGGTAAATGATCGGGGTTAGGGGATGAGGTAAATAAAAGGGATTAGGGGATAAGGTGAATTGAAGAATTCTCCAATTTTCGCCTGATCTTTAAATTTCTGTCGGGTTCCCGGCCGTAACCTTTGATGAGGATACTGTCGGAAGTGAGTGTTACAACCGAAAAGGCATTATTTTCTGTATCGACCATGCCTTTGAAATTCACTAGGTGTATACCCTCTATCATCTTATAATTTCCCGAATGGTAATGACCGTTGAAGTAAGCTTTGACACATGCATACCGGGAAATTAAACTGAAAAGCTCCTTGTTATTGAACAGGTTATGGTTGTCTTTGGTAAACAAAGGAAAATGGCACATAACGATTACCTTCAGATTCGAACGTTCGGATTCTTCCAATTGGCTTTCAAGCCAGCTCATTTGCTCCTTTCCGATCCCGCCGTTCCAGGGCAACCCGTTGAGGTGCAATAGTCCGTACTGGTCAGATACAATGTCATTTCGCTCCTGTTTGTGTTTTTTATCCTGCGGGGCGAAAAAGCTCAGGTCGTCTCCATTCAAAACAATAAAACGCCAATTTGCAATATCGACGATGTAATGATCCTTTTTCATTCCGATATGATCCAATAGCCCTGGCTTGAACTTTTTTTTGATCATATAGTCATGATTTCCCAAAACCAGGTACAAGGGTGACCGGAACTGCTGAAACCGAGGCAGAACACTGTCATAACTTTCGTAATCGTGATCGATCATATCCCCAAGATGGAATACGGCATCTAAGGAAAGTGAGTTGAGTTCAACAATCAGGCTTTCGAGTTTCGAAAGTGAAAGTGCGTAATAACGATTCCCGCTGGAAGGACAATTGCAGTATTGGCAATCGGTAAATATTCCCACCCTGACGGGTTTGATATCTTGTGCATACGCGGTTGAAAAAACAATTGACAGGAAAAGGTTAAGTGTTGTCAATCCAACCCAAGTGTGAAGGTGATGCTTCAACAACTGAAAAATTGCAATAATTTTTCGTTTACAATGAATCTCTATATTTTCATTCACATTTGTTTCTTAAAATGCTGTTCTATCAAGCCATTTAATAAACTCAGGCTAATGGGTTTTGTAATAAAATCATTGCATCCTGCGACCATTGCCTTTTCCCGGTCACCAGCCATGCCAAAGGCTGTTTGTGCAATAATAATCACATCTTTATTAAATTGGCGGATTTGCCTGGTGGCTTCATATCCATCCATTTCGGGCATTTTGATATCCATCAGCACCAAATCGATGTCAGGGTTGTTTTGGCAGGATTCAATCGCATCAATACCGGTTTTTGCGTGCAACACTTCCGGACTGATGGTCTTTAGTGTTCTGGTGAGGAGTAAATCTGATATCTGGTCGTCTTCGGCAATTAATATTTTAAGGTGTTTAATTTTGTTTTCCGTGGTAAAAGCCAAAACATCTTGTTTTCTGTCGATCTTTTTTTCCGGTTCAGCCATAAAAGGTATTGAAAAATAAAATCTGCTCCCTTTACCTTCTTCGCTTTCAACCCAAATTTTACCACCAAGCATTTCTAAATAAGCTTTCGCAATGGAAAGACCAAGACCAGAGCCTTCAAATTGCCTGGTATTTGAAACATCGGCCTGCATGAATCTTTCAAATATTGCCTGGTGCTTGTATGCCGGAATACCGATCCCGGTATCTTTTACCGAAAACTCCAGGTAATCGGCCATCATACGAATGCAAAAATCAATTGACCCTGTATTTGTGAATTTTATAGCATTGCCTATCAGGTTTGTTAGTATGGTATTTAGTTTTATGCTGTCTGTGTATATACATTCTATATTGTCGGGTAAACTGTTGTTGATTGTGAACTTAAGTCCTTTGCTTTCAGCATTGGGTTTAAAGCGGTCGGACAGTTTCCGGATCAGTTTTTTGATGTTGGTTTCCGATGTATTCAGTTTCATTTGTCCGGTCTGAATCTGTGAAATTTCAACGATATCGTTGATGGTATTCATCAGCCGCTCTGCGCTTTGGTTGATAATGCTGATGTACTCGTCTCTTTCACTACTAGTTAGTACCTCATGTTGGATAATTGATAAAAAACCCAGGATTCCGTTGAACGGGGTTCGTATTTCGTGTGAAATGTTATTCAGGAAAGCTGTTTTCAACCGGTTGCTTTCATCGGCTTTTTCTTTGGCAATAATAAGTTTCTCCTCGGCCAGCTTGCGTTCGGTGATATCCCGGCCAATGCCTACCAAACCAATAATCTGGTCATCCTTGTCTCGCAGCGGAAGTTTTGAAGAGAGCAGCCACCGTTTTTGCCCACCCTCGTCAAGGATATATTCTTCCCTGTTAAGTATTGGCTTACCGCTTTGTATAACCGACTGGTCGTCGGCAAAAAACATTTCCGCAAGTTCTTTCGGGTAAAAATCAAAATCATCCTTGCCGAAAACTTCAGCCTCTGAATTTGCTCCCATGAAGCGCAATTCAGCCAGGTTGACAAGTGTTTTGCGACAAGCTAAATCTTTTGAATAAATTGAATCCGGAATATTATCAATGAGTGTACGGAGTAGTAACCGTTCATTTTGTAGCGTTTTTTCAACATGCCTGCGTTCGGTGATGTCACGCACAATCAATTGCACTGCGGGTTTATTACCAAACCTGATCGGTACTGCTTTTACTTCGACATAAACTTCGCAACCATCGAGTCGGACAAATTTTTCTTCGGCAATGGGTAAAACAATTCCTTCGGTTGCCGTTTTTTTCATCCGATCAATAACCAGTGAACGATAATCAGGATGAACAAACTGAATGACTGATTTTCCTATCAACTCTTCTGCGTTTGAAGCAGCCAGCAAATGAAGACATTCCTTATTGACAAAAGCAATTTTCTCTTCCACATAAATTGCAATTGCATCCGGAAAATTTTCAACCAACTCACGATATTTTACCTCACTGTCTTTTAGTGCCTCTTCTGCTTCAATACGCTTGGTGATGTCACGAATTGTTCCGATCATTTTAATCGGTTGATTCATTTCGTTGAATACCAATTCTCCCAATCCATGAACCCAACGCTCATCATTACTGTTCAGCCGGATAATCTTATATTCTTTATCGAATTTGGTCTTTTTCCCAAGGACTTCATTTATGAAATAATCAACCATTATTTGTCGCCATTCCGGATGAATCACGGAAGCCCATCCATTTACTGATTTATCATAGTCATGATTAATCCCAAGGATATCATCTAAAATTTCGGAGCTTGTCCATAAATCAGTTTCAATATTCAAAGTATAAGTGCCGAGATGAGCGATTTTTTGCACTTCTTTCAAAAACCGTTCACTCTTTCTAAGATCTTCATGAAGGGCATACGTTTCGCTTATGTCAGAGAATACCATAACCACTCCGCTAACTACGCCATCTTTATTTTTTATCGGGGCTGCGCTATCGGCAATCTGGTGTTCGGTTCCATCTTTGGATATTAAAACAGTATGGTTTGCTATCCCTGATATTTCTCCGCTTTCCACTACTTTTTTAGCAGGATCGGCAATGGTTTCCCTGGTTTCAGAATCAATCATGTTGAAAACCTCGGTCAACCGTTTACCCCTGGCATCTGTCAATTTCCAGCCACACAGGGTTTCGGCTATAGGATTCATATTGACAATCAATCCTTTGTTATCAGTAGATAAGACGGCATCGCCAATGGAATTGAACATAATTGAAAAATTCTCCTCACTTTCCATTAATAGCGCGATGGCTATCTTACGCTCGGCGATTTCCCTTTTCAGGCATAAATTATTGTATGCTTTTTCAGACAGTTCCTTGGCAATAGCAAACAGCATTTTCGATACTTTGTCAAATTGCCCGACAGACATAACAGGTATTTCAGCGAACGCTTTCATGAAATCTTCTCTGTTCGTGCCGATTTCATCAGCATACTGTTTCATGCGATTTTCATCAACCGCTTCATTCCGCACCTGCCCGATTAACCAGTTTGCAATATGTTTCCCTCCAACTGTTATGCTGGCACCGGCATCCCACAGCCCGCCTGACAAACATGGTTGCATAACCGGGCCCGAGGCATTCTGACGTCCGATTAAGGCATCGGATTTAATACAGTTTGCAATCCCTTTTTCTGTTTTGCGGATAATGTCTTTACACAACCGGCAGAAATTACTGGGTCTGGTAATCGGTGTCCCATCAGGTTTTGTAATCAAAGAGGCTACACCAGTAGCATCCGAAAACAAATCCTGCATGTTTTGGATGTCCTCAAGAATAAAAATGTCGCTAAACTGAATGTCATTGATTGTACTCGAATTCTGAATATCGGGTTCCATGTTCATAGCCCTGTATTTTTGAAATGAGTTTGTATTAACTCCCTTAATAAGTTTATTCTTAAAGGTTTAGTAATATAATCAGTACATCCGGCCTTCATTGCCATTTCCCTGTCACCAGCTAACCCATAAGCAGTTTGTGCAATAATTACCACCTCCTTGTTAAGTAGCCTTATTTGTCTGGTAGCTTCATATCCGTCCATTTCAGGCATTTGAATATCCATCAGTATCAAATCGATGTCAGGGTTGTTGTGGCAGGCTTCAACAGCTTCAACCCCCGTTCTTGCTTTTAAAATGTCTTTGCCAAAAATATTGATTGCCCTTGCAATGAATATTTCCGATGACTGATCGTCTTCGGCAATTAAAATTTTCAGGTTCTTGGTTTGAATCTCTGGGCCATCAGACAAAACAGATTTTTTTTCAGGGATTAGTGCGACAGGTTCTGGTATGCGTGGAATAGTAAAATAAAATATACTCCCTTTTCCATCTGTTTTAGATTTGGCTTCGCTTTCAGCCCAAATTTTACCTCCGTGTTTTTCAACAAATTCTTTGCAAAGCAATAAGCCAAGTCCTGTGGTAGGTTCACCTTCAGTACCTTTACGATTGGTTTGCTCGTTAAGTTTGAACAACTTGCTTATCAAATCACTGTCCATACCGATACCGGTATCGCGAATGCTAATCTCTACAAAATCGTTATCGGATTTTTTTGCCGCAATGGTTATTTTTCCGCCTTTTGGTGTGAACTTCACTGCATTGGATACTAAATTGCGGATCACAGTTTCCAAGAAATGAACATCAGCGAATACCATCATCTTTTCCGGTATGTCGTAAATGATTTCTATATCCTTTTTTTGAGCTGAACCCTGGAGAAGTTCAATGTTTCTTTTTATGCTGACGGGTAAATGTATTGAAACAGGATTATGAGTAAAAATCCCCCGTTGCATCATCGACCACTCCAAAAGGTTTTCCAGGAGACTGTAAACATTGGTTGCTGATTTTCGCAAACTGACAACAATCGTTTTTATTTCTTCCAGGGTCATGGTATTCAGCTCTTCTACCATGATTTGCGTATAGCCGAGAAAAGAATTAAAGGGGCTACGCATGTCATGGGCGATAATAGAAAAGAATTTATCCTTGGTGGCGTTCAACTCCCTCAACTCAGCCTCGCTTTTTTTGAGCAGTTCCTCAGCTTTTTTGCGCTGCGTAATATCCTGAATGATGGAAGAGTAATAGGCAACTGATCCATCGTCGTTATGTACTGCGCCAGTGGAAATGGAGACATCGAGCATGGAACCGTTTTTACAGATGTATGTTTTTTCAATTTTCACAGGTTCCTTTTTCAAAAATGCCGTTGCATATGCTGCCTGTTCCTTCTCAAGGTCAACACTTGGTGTAATTTCGCCCCAGGTCATATTTCCGAGTTCCTCCCTGGAGTACCCTAGCATTTCGCACAGCTTGTCATTATAATAGAGCCACTTTCCGTCGGGCGCTGTAATGGCGACTCCCACCAGCGAAGAATTGAAAAAACCACGGTATTTTTCTTCGCTCTTACTCAATTCGGCAGTACGTGCTTCGACCTGATATTTGAGGCTTTCGTTTTGCCGGGTAAGTAGAACTGTCAAAATGGTAATGAGAAATGTCAGCAATACTCCGATAGCCGTGGCAATCCAACCCGCATTTACAGGGAAGGAAGAAAATGAACCTGGTGATGGAAAAATAAGTGCAAGATAGGTTTGGCCAAAGACGAAAACCGGATACATCACCGCCCGGTCATTACGGAGGTTTTTGCCAAAGTCGTTATGGCTTTCTATACTGGAAGCATGCTTTTCACTAAGTGTGCATGCGAGAGGTCGTGAAGGTTTCTCAGATGAGAGAAGATAAAAATCAACGATGGTTTGCGGTGTTTCGGAATTGTCGGATGAGATGGCATTTTTAATAAATTGTTCAGGACTGACCATGGCTACAATGAACCCTTGAAGTTTTCGGTTTGCGGCATCACCGGTAAAAACAGGTTGAAAAATCAGTATCTTCTTTTGTTTCCCTTTATCCATGGGCAATATGAGAGGATCGGTGGCTGCAGGCAATCGGGTTTTTATTGCTTTTTCAATTGCTTCCCGGACAATTGGATCATATCCAAAATCAGATCCAAGCAAAGGAGTATTTCCGTCGGGTGGTTCAAAATACCAGCAGGGATAATAGATACTCCTTTGTGATGCCGGAACTTTTTTTCCGTTGGGATCCGGCTGCCAGATGGTAAAATCATTCATTCCTTCCACCCGGGCTTGTAATTCTATTTTCCCCTTGTCATTACCACCAACCGGAATTATCCATCCGATGCTGGTTTGACTTCCGCTTAGTCTGAACATCGGGGCTAATAATGCATGAAAGGCCTGTCTGTCGATAACCTTCGGTCCATCAAAATACCTGATCAG
>CAIYES010000010.1 GCA_903925275.1 uncultured Bacteroidales bacterium | reverse complement strand
TGCAAACAATGCAAACAATGCAAACAATGCAAACAATGCAAACAATGCAAATAATGCAAACAATGCAAACAATGCAAACAATGCAAACAATGCAAATAATGCAAATAATGCAAACAATTGGTTTCCTCTGTGAACATTGAATTACTTCAATGTATTTCTCCAATTACATTTTCATAGAAATAGTTTTTTGGTCTTACATTTTCTGCTTCAATAAATTTTGATTCTGAAAGGAAAATAGGAATACTATCATTGTCTTATAGGCTAATATTTGTATAATGCGGGTACTTTTACTCTTTTTAATCCGATTAAAATCAGCATTGCAAACTTATGCCTGTAGGTTTCATCAGAATATGTTCATTTGGGTAATCCATTTACTGTATTATGATCGTGCCTGAAATTTGAAATGCAGTTTGACAGTTTCGATCTTAAAATTTGCATTCCATTTTGACTCGTGAATATTCAAAAATAGTGATTTAAATCATTTGTTTCTCATCCTTTAAAAAACCTTCCAGTTCATTAATTTTTGAACCCCGAAACATGAATAATTGATACCACCCGGAAACCACTTTATTTAGCTTATCAGCTAAAATATTAACTGGTTTTATATTTGAAAATGGAATAACCTTCCTGGAAGCTTCGCTTTGATGTAATGAAATGGTTTTACGGAGAGGGTGTGAAATAAATCCTAATGGGTTGTATTTAACGGAAACTTACGATGGTAATGCCGGCACCTCCAAGTTCCAACGCTGCATCCCGTGACGATTTTACCTCTTTTTGAGAACGAAGGTATTCACGTGTTACCTGTCTTAAAACACCATTTCCTTTCCCATGTAAAATCTGAACCTCCGAGATCGACAATAAAATTGCATCATCGATATACCGCTGCAAAAGGGCAAGGGCTTCGTCCACCCGTTTGCCCCGCAGATCAAGCGTAAGAGAATAGTTGGTAAGCTTGGATTGAAGATCGTTGATATAGGATTGATAAGGATGTTTGATACCTGATCCAGGATGAATGATGCTGGTTTCCCGGGTTTGTTTTTTGCCTTCAGGAACGGGAGGGGCAACAGGTGGATGAGTTTCCTGAAGTAATTTATCTTTAATTGAAGATAATTCGGAGCGAATTTCTTTTGTACGTAATTTATCTGCTTGTGATTCCCGGATATCTTTGATTGTTTTTTCAATGATTTTATTTGAACCATCTAATATTTGCCGGGCTTCATCACGGGCCTTTTCAATAATTTCTTTTTTCTTTGACTCCAGATCGGTCGTTAATTTTTGATATTTTAAAATCAATCCGGCAAGAAATTCATCAGCTACTTTTATTTCGGAATATTTCGCATTTATTTCCTGTTTTTCAACTTCAAGGTTTTGTATTTCGCGGTCGAAATTGAGTTGACTTTTACCGGTTTTATTCTTGGCATTCATTAAAACGGTTTCTGGAAATCCTATCTCCTTTGCAATTTCCAATGCAAAGGAACTCCCAGGTTTTCCGACTTTTAATTGGTACAGTGGTTTTAATTTTTTTAAATCGAAAAGCATGGCGCCATTATGAATACCTGGTTCACGGCCAGCGAGCAACTTCAGATTGGAATAATGCGTGGTAACTACTCCCATGGCTGATTTTGCATTCAACGCTTCCAATGTTGCTTCAGCTATGGCTCCCCCAAGCGAAGGGTCGGTACCGGTTCCCAATTCATCAATTAAAAACAATGAACGGTTATCGATGTTTTCAATAAAGAATTTAAGATTGATCAATTTCGACGAATAGGTGCTGAGATCATTGTCTATTGATTGTTCATCCCCGATGTCGATAAAAATTTTATTGAAAATGCATAGTTCTGAATCTTCGCGCATCGAAGGGAGTATACCACATTGAAACATGTATTGCACCAAACCTAACGTTTTTAGGCATACCGATTTACCTCCTGCATTAGGCCCGGAGATGATCAGTATCCGTTGATCCTTGTTTAGGGCAATATCCAGAGGAATAATACTCTTTTTTTGTTTTACATGCGACAGGAACAGAAGGGGGTGTATTGCCTGATGCCAGGAGAAGGTCAATGGAGCATTGCCGGTGTTTGATACTGGCGGGTGGACCGGGTTATATGCGTCAATCGTAATTGCAAACCGGGCTTTTGCACGGATGAAGTCGATTTGGCCAAGAAAATAGTAGGCATGGACAAGCAAATCGATTTCAGGCCTGATAAAAGCAGCAAGCGTAATCAGGATGCGCACGATCTCACGGCGTTCGGCATAGTCGAGCTCACGAATTTCGTTGTTGGTTTCAAATATTTCAGCAGGTTCGACGTACACGGTATGGCCAGTCGCTGATTCATCATGCAGGAATCCCTGAATTTTGCGTTTATGGGTATTTATCAGCGGGATGACGAGTCTTCCGTTGCGAATGGTAACCTCTGCATCCTCAGGTGTCCATCCACTTTGTCGTGCCATTTTAAAACTCTGCACAATTTTTCGTTCCACGGAGGCTTGCAGATTCTTTTTTTCTTTTCTTATCCTGTTCAATTCGGGAGATGCAGTATCCCTTACCTCAGATTTATCATCGATAATTTTTTCAATCTGATCAACCAGTGATTGCAGAACCGGAACCAATTCGGCGAGAGGAGGTCTTGTTGAAACACCTCCGTTTCCTTCTGTCATTTGAAACAATGAAGGGTATTTCTCTTTTTTTTCCGAAACAAAGATTAACAGGTTGGCAATTGTAGAAACCGAGAGTTTGAGTTCTGAAAGCTGGTCGGTTTCCATATAGGTTCCGGGAATGCGAATTCGCAATAATTCCGGAATGAGGTCGTAATAGTCCTGTGATGGAAATTTTTCTTCAAATTGCAGGATTTGCTTCAATTCGGCAGTTTGCAACAGCCAAGTATGAATTTCTGCAGCATCTGTTGAGAAGGTAATTTTATCGACCTGGTTACGTCCCAGTGAAGAGAGACAATGGCTGCTGAGTATTTGACGGATCACATCAAAGCCCAGCTTCTGTTCGAAATTTGAAGGGAAATACATTTCGTGCAAAGGTAAAGAAAAAAGAGGGATAGCTTTCATCACGGGGAATAATGTGTTGGAAATATGCTAATTTTACGAGCCATTTCAAGGATATTTTACCTGGGTTTTTGCAAATATTAACATGAAGGATGGTTTTTTTTCGGCGAATAAAGATGTTTTGTATCTGTCATTTTTTATTATCGCTGTTGTTTCTTTTTTCCCACTGTTTACTACCGGCTTCGCAACTGCGGATGATTTTCTGACCTATATAGGTACCTGCAGGGGAGTGGTCATGGCAGGTTTTGCCAGGGCAGCCATTTTCAGCGGGCGATTCCATCTGTATGTTGTCGGGCCATTTTATTTTCTTCCTTACATGCTGGACAACATGGTGATCATGAAATTATTCCACTTTGTTCCCCTATTACTGTGTTTTCTTCTTTTTGCAAAAATTGTTTTGACTATAACCAAATCGGAAATCATGGCATGGTTTTGCCTTCTGATTTTTTTTCTGACCATGCAGGTTTCAAAACATACGAACATATTCGTTGCCTACCCGTTTTATTTTACTACCTCTTTTTCCCTGTTGCTGACTTCTTATTATTTGCTACTGCGATTTTATGAAAACGGGAAAAGATCGACACTTTTTCTGTCAGCATTGATCTTTGGCGCGGGACTACTGTTTTATGAAACCTATATTCTGTATTTATTGTTTGCATTGATGACCATTATTGCCTGTAATATCAGTGTCAAAGCCGGTATTTCCCGAAAAATAACGAATGTTGTGCTTCAGTTTTTGCCTTTTCTGGTTGTCGGATTTACTTTTTTGGCGGCCTATGCAATTTTCAGGATATATCACCCATCCCAATACGATGGTTCAAATTTTTCAGTAAAAGGAATCAGTATTTCCTCCTTTTTCATGGTGGTCTGGAAACTTGCCTATTCATCTTTTCCGCTCACCGTGTATGAAACAAGCCAAACGATTTTTCAGGATAAATCGGAGTTGATAGGTGGTTATTCACCTGTTGTTCTGAGACTGATTTTAAGTGCCCGCGTGGAATGGATTGTAAAAGGAGTTTTTGTAGCGTTTTGCGGATATCATTTATTAGCCAGGGCACCGCGGATCAAAGTGTCTGCCCTGCTGAAATATTCAGGTATGACCATCATGCTGATCTTTTTGCCGCATTTCCCCCTTGCGTTGACAGAGAAATATACCTTTTATGTTGAAAAAAGCGGAATGATCGGATATGTGACAACTTTTTTTTCCTTTTTCGGAACGGTACTTTTTATCATTTTTTCACTCAGTTTTTTAATCAATCTGTTCAATTTTAATCTGGTAATTAAGCGTATTGTTATTGTTTTTTGCATTGGTGCATTTTTCATCTGTTCGATACTTACCGACTTTTCAAATTATACGATAGCCAAAGATATCCGCAGCGCCAACCTGAGGTTTTATGCCATTGATGAGCTTTGTAAAACAGATGGGTTCAAATTGATCCCTCATGAGGCCCCATGCTTTGGTAAAACACTGTGGGATAACCCCTCTGCTTCGGCCGCCGGTCTTACGGAACAGGGATTTGACTGGCAGGAATATTTTTATATAAGGAGCGGGAATGGTTTGCCAGTGTGCCGTGACGAGAAAATCTTACTGGATTACTCAAGAGCACACGCCATTGCACCCTGTTATCTGACCCTGCGGCAGGCGGAAAAGTCGGATGATGTGATGGTGGTTATGGCAAAGCTGGAGCCTGTACAGCCAAAGGATTCCGTTGTGAATCGATTTGCCGGCAAGGCATTGGTAGTTTATTACTCATCCTATACCTATTTTACAGTTACTTTTCGTACCGCTAAAGGATCCGGCCAAGTCAAGAAACTTCCCATTAAAATTAATCACATTGCTGATGAACTACCGGCAGGTGAAACGGTTCAGATCACAATTTACAATACGAAGAAGGGGAATAAGGCGACCAGCTTTTTTATCGAATTCCCGGGCATTGACCTGAATTCGGTCATCATTTCAAATTTGGTAAACCGGGAAAATAAAGTCTTTTACTTATAGATCAGAACTCATCCGGATCTATTGCCTGCTTTTTCTTTTTTCCTTTCAATGGTGGCGGATTATCTTCGTCGCCACAATCGATGTCGATACTGAGGGGTTTGGAAGGGTTATCAAAATCGCGTTTGGTGATTCGCAGGCTGGGATCCGCATAAACGTGCTGCATATACAAGGCCCATATAGGCAACGCCATGTTGGCGCCTTGTCCGAGCGTAATGCTTCTGAAATGTGCTGCGCGGTCTTCACAGCCCACCCAAACGCCTGTTACCAGGTCGGGGGTGATCCCCATAAACCATCCGTCACTCTGGTTTTGGGTGGTGCCGGTTTTTCCTGCGATGGGATTGTCGAATCCGTATTTATAGCGTAAACGTATACTGGTTCCTGCTTCCACCACGCCCTTCATCAACTGGATCATCAGATAAGCGGTTTCTTCGCTGATGGCTTCCTGTGATTTAGCATTGAATGTTTGAAGTACATTTCCATTCTTGTCTTCGATGCGGGTAATGAAACTAGGTTCAATAAAAACGCCTTTGTTCGCGAAAACACTCATGGCTCCTACCATTTCGTATAGGCTGATATCGCAGGAACCCAGGGCAATTGAATAAACAACGGGGATATCGCTTGTAACGCCCATTTTATGTGCCATGGCCACTACGGCTTTGGGAGAATATTTTTTTATGAGCTGTCCGGATACCCAGTTGTTGGAGTTGGCCAGTGCCCACTTCAGGGTAACCTGTTGACCGAGCCGGTCCTCGCTCGTATTTTCGGGAGCCCATACCTCTCCATTGCCAAGGTCGATAACAGGTTGCACATTCGGATATCGTGAACAGGGTGATTCGCCTTCCTGCATGGCGAGTGTATACAGGAATGGTTTAAAGGTAGAACCCACCTGTCGTTTGCTGAGTTTGACATGATCGTACTGAAAAAAACGGTAATCAATACCACCCACATAAGCTCTAACATAACCGGTATGCGGATCCATAGACATGATTCCTGATTGCAGGAAAAATTTATAATACCGGATTGAATCCATCGGGGTCATCACGGTATCGATTTCACCTCTGTATGAAAAGACCTTCATTTTTACGGGAATCTTGAAATCATGCAGGATAGTTGCATCGGTTTTGCCTTCAGTTTTATCATGAAAATATCGATCGGTTCGCCGCATTGCAGAGAGTAAGATATTGTCAGTTTCTTTCTTAGCCGAACCGGTCTCAAAGGCAAATGGCGCATTAGGGACCCCTTTCCAGTGTTTGAAGAAAGCAGGCTGCAACTCTTTTCCGAGATATTCCTTCATTGCTTTTTCGGCATAATCCTGCATTTTATAATTGATGGTGGTATATACTTTCAGCCCATCGCGGTAAAGATTATAAGGTGTTCCATCTTCCTTGGGATGTTGTGTACACCATTCGGCCAGAACCATGCGGAGGTATTCACGGAAATATGTTGCAATCCCTGTTGTATGATCCTGCAGGCGGTAATTGGTCATATCGACCGGGATGACCTTCAGTGAATCGAACTCCGCAGAACTTATGTAATCATATTTCATCATTTGGTGCATCACGGTGTTACGCCGTTCAAAAGCATGTACCGGATTGCGGACCGGGCTGAACCATGTCGGAGCTTTTAAGATGCCAATGAGCAAAGCAGCCTCCTCAACGCTGAGCTGGTTAGGATCCTTGTTGAAATAGGTTTTTGCCGCCGATTTAATGCCGTACGACTGGCTTCCGAAATCCACCGTGTTGAGGTACATGGCCAAAATTTCATCTTTGGAATAGTTGCGTTCAAGTTTAATGGCCGTAATCCACTCCTTGAATTTGATGAGCGCAGTTTCATAAAACGACCTGTTTTGTTTGCGCGGGAAGAGGTTTTTGGCTAATTGTTGCGTGATTGTGGATCCGCCGCCTTTGGAGGAACCGGTTGCCATACCCCAAAAGACCCGGATTATTGCGATTGCATCGACACCCGAATGTTTCTCAAAACGGGCATCTTCCGTTGCGATCAACGCATTTATCACATTGGGAGAAAGCTCCTGGTAAGGTGTGTTTGAACGGTTTTCGATGTAATATTTTCCCAGCAGTTTTTCGTCGGATGAAATTACCTCGGTAGCAAGATTACTCTTGGGGTTTTCAAGCTCCTCGAAAGTAGGCATCTTGCCAAAGAGTCCATAAGCAACGCAAATGAAAAACAGGACGATCAGTAAGAACCCTGATAAATACGAAATCCAAAAGCCCTTCAGATACTTCTTAATGGTTGAATTGTTGGATACGTTGTTTCGCATGCTGTTCAGTATCTTGTTTTGTTGATCAGGTGGTTATTGACTTTCAATGCGCAGGCCAATATCACGAATGCCCTTCAGTTCTTTTACTCGCATGGCTTGTTCCATTTCAAACCGGTATTTGCCTGGTTGTTTGAACTGGAAAGCTTCCTGGAAAAGAAACTTGCTGAATTTCACACTGCTGATACCCGATCCCAGCCACCGACCATCATAATCGGCCAGAGTCAGTTCAAGGGTGTCGCGGGAAACGCTTCCATCGGGACATACTGTATTTAAAAACAGAAAAAGATTGCTGTAAGGATAATCTGTTCCATTGCGTACCTTCAGATAAACATTGTATCGCTGTCGAATATCTGAAATTGTAACGTCGAACGTTAATTTGTTTTTAACATTCCAGGAATTGTTTTCAACGATGATGTTCTCATCATATACACGTTTTGAATCACAGGAGATCAGCATTCCGATGAACAGGGCAAGCAGCAGAAGAATTTTCTTATCCGGATTCAAAGACATGATGGAACTATAAAAATCGGAAAGGTTTATAAATGGTCAAAACGGGTAAGATCATCCTGGCCTGCACCACTTTCAAATTCAGACTTTTTCTCGATGACCTTGGTAAAATCTTCAAGTTTATCAGGTAAAATACCCTTTATGTTTTCCTCAAGGATCAACATCACTTTATCGACCGGAATGGCCATGAGATTACCTGGGTCGTTTACATAGGAATACCACATGATTTTTTGGAAAATATCGGTTTTCTGGTGTGCAGCTTCTCCCTGTTTTGTTTTTAAACGTACCTCTGTGCCTGGCATTCCCTTGATTGCATCTACGTATGTGTTGTATTCATAGTTGAGACAGCATTTCAGTTTCCCGCACTGACCAGCGAGTTTCTGGGGATTAAGCGAAAGTTGTTGTACCCGGGCGGCGTTGGTTGTGACCGATTTAAAATCGCTCATCCATGTTGCACAACACAGTTCCCGCCCACAGGAGCCAATACCACCGAGTCGGCTTGCCTCCTGTCTTGCTCCGATTTGACGCATTTCGATCCGGATCTTGAATTCTTCGGCCATCAGTTTGATAAGTTCACGAAAATCGACCCGCTCTTCTGCCGTATAATAAAAAATGGCTTTTGTATTGTCGCCCTGGTATTCAACGTCATTTATCTTCATTTGCAATCCAAGATGATCAGCGATATCCCGTGAACGATACATGATGGATGTTTCCAACTCAACCGCAGTGATCCATTTTTCAATGTCGGTAAGCCGGGCTTTGCGGTAAACTTTTTTAATATCGTCGGGGGGAGAGGACTGGCTCTTTTTTCTCATCAGAAAGCGGACCATTTCACCCACCATACTTACAATGCCAATGTCATGTCCGGGTGATGCTTCAACGGCAACGATATCTCCTACCACCAGATCTATGTCGGCAGGTACGCGGAAATAGTCCTTACGACTGTTTTTGAAACGTACCTCTGCCAAATCCAGATCAGCTGTTCCTTCAACAGCAGGTATATCCTTCAGCCAGTCAAATGAATCGAATTTACTGCACCGGTGCTGAAATACCAGATCGTTTTTTTGAAACAGCTTAGGTGGTTGGCAACATCCCCGCGTTAAAAAAGGGTTATAGGGTAGTTTGGCAGGTTTATATTCAAAAATACCGGGATCATCCACACTTATTTCTTGTGGCCGAATTTCGTCGGGCTGACCCTGAAAATCTTGGGTGTTTTCCATTTCCTTCATAATCCTTACAAAGGTACAAAAATCGGTTTAAACTGCCGCACAATTTTCAGTGACAGGTCGAGGAACAGAGTTGGAGCATAGGCATTTCGTTCGATGTGGAATATGGCATCGTTGAGCAGACTATAGAACTCAACGAGTTTACCGGATGTAATAAAAGGGGAGAAATCGTTGATAAACTTCAATTCGTCACCCGCGATACCGGCGGGAAGTTGTTGCCGGTAATTCACCGATGCACAGTAACCGATGATTTTCAAGGCATAGTTGAGGAAACTTTTCTGTTTTTCCCGTCCGGTTTTGGAAATTTCGGATGAAAATGCGATCAGTTCTGGCACTTTCCCTGCATAACAACTACGCATCCAACCTCTGAAGGTCATAAAATGAACCGTCTCATCTTCATACGGTCCAATACCGTGAACATCAGATTTTGGAATCTTCACCATGAGCGTGCGTGAAAGGATGGTTTTGATGATTTGATCAGGTTCTTCTGAAATCAGAATGAACAATGTTTTGTCAGGAGGTTCTTCAAGTATTTTCAGGATTTTAGGGGCTGCAGAATAAAAGAGTTTTTCTACCATCCAGATGATCATTACCTTGTAATCAGATTCGTAGCTTTTGTAGCTGAGTGTGGTAATAATTTCGTTGCAGTCTTCCGCATTGATAATCCCCTGTTTGTTTTCGATCCCAATTGCTTCGTACCAGCTTTGCAACCCGGACTGGAAATTATTTTCTATCAGGAATTTTCTCCAATCTTCGATGAATAATTTACTCTGTGGTTTTTTTGTGACCCTTTTTGTTGTGGCAATCGGAAAAATAAAGTGAAGATCAGGATGAATCAGTTTTTGGTATTTTATACATGAAGGACAAATGCCACAGGAATCAGCCTCAGGCAAAAGTTCACTTTCACCAGGGGGTTGGGTAGGGAGCTTTCGGTCAGTGCAGTTAATGAACTGGGCATATGCGATGGCCAAAGCGAGTTTACTGCTATTTTCGGGTCCAAAAAACAATTGGGCGTGGCTTACACGCTGATCCAGCACTGTTTGGATCAGTTTGTTTTTTATTTGCTGATTTCCTTTGATTTCGCTGAATTTCATGAACTCGCAACTCGTTCATCAAGCCTTACCTGTATTGGAAAGGGTTGATTGTTTTTGCAAATTTACCCGAATTTATCAATATTACGAATCTTTGCTCCATGCATTGATGTTATTCAGGATATACCGGCGGATACGGAATAATTCCTTTTCATTCCTGATGATGTGGTCGTGGTAACTTGCCTGCCAATTAAATTCCAAACCATATATGTTGGTCCATTTTTTTACCATTGATTTAAATCCGCGAACAATTGCCGGCAAATTGTTTGATTGCGGGCCAAAATGGTTTTTTTGTTGGTTGGTGGTTTTCCGGTTGGTGGTCCGTATGTCGTTGGTTTGTAGAGACGCACCGCGGTGCGTCTCTACGTCAAACCCACCGCGGTGCGTCTCTACGTCAAACCCACCACGGTGCGTTTCTACGTCAAACCCACCACGGTGCGTTTCCACGTCAAACGCACCACGGTGCGTTTCCACGTCAAACGCACCACGGTGCGTTTCCACGGCAAACCCACCACGGTGCGTTTCCACGGAAACCGGCGATGCGCCACGGTGCGCCTGTACCGATACCGGCGATGCCGGTAAAATTTTGAAAATCACATGAATATGGTTGGGCATGATAACCCATTGATCAATAACCACGTTATCACGGATTTCCGGGGTTTTCAATAATTCAGATTGGGCAATATTGCCAACAGGTGAAAGGATCATCCGGCGATTGATGACCGATCCGAAATAATGGATCTTGTTTTGTGTGCAAATAGTTACAAAATAATATCCCTGCGAATGATAGTCCCAGTTTGGATTGCGGGCCGATTCGACCCGGTACCGGAAATTAAAAAGAGTCACTGCCAGAAAATTTCGGGAACAGCAAAGTTAGAAGCATTTCTCGTGAGAGATTTTGGTTCCGGTACCAGGCAGATTGAACGAACCAGGTAATTCAGGACTTTTTTCTTTTTGCCGATAAAACAGACTTTTGAATCAATTTCGATCGACTTAAAACGGATTAAGCAGGTCATGGCCTTTTTACTGCTTAATCCGGCTTCCTATGGAAAGGTGAAGCCTGAAAACATAAAAGTTTTCAACAAAGGCGACAATTTGCTCAAATCACCTTCGCGCAAATGAACTCCCGGTTCATCCGGGCTATGTTCGAACGGGAAATCAGTTTGGGGCATTCAGCTTCGCAAGCATAGGTATTGGTACAGTTGCCGAATCCGAGTTCATCCATCATTTTGACCATTTTTTTAACCCGCTGCTTGGCCTCGATTTGACCCTGAGGTAAAAGGGCAAACTGAGAGATTTTAGCAGATACGAACAGCATGGCAGAGGCGTTTTTGCATGCGGCCACGCAGGCGCCACATCCAATACAGGCTGCGGCATCCATGGCTAATTCAGAGTTTTCCTTACCCGCCAGGATGTTGTTGGCCTCTGCAGCTCCACCGGTATTTACAGAGATATACCCACCTTCCTGGATAATTTTATCAAATGCTGAACGATCTACCATCAGGTCCCTGATCACAGGGAAAGGCCTGGCACGCCATGGTTCAATCACAATGGTATCGCCGTCCTTGAATTTGCGCATATGAAGCTGGCATGCTGTAACAGCATCATCGGGGCCGTGCGGACGACCATTGATGTACAAACTGCACATCCCGCAAATTCCTTCCCGGCAATCATGGTCAAAAACCACAGGTTCTTCGTTCTTCTGAATAAGCTGTTCATTCAGGATATCCAACATTTCCAGAAAAGAGCAATTGGGAGAAATATTATCGAGGGAGTAAGTAACAAACTTACCGGCGGATTTCGCATCCCGCTGTCTCCAGATCCTCAGTGTCAGTTTCATAAGTTTCAGCTAATTAAAATCATTATTCGTCATTCATCACCACTCATTCGTATGTTGCATTCTGCATGTTGATGTTTATTTGTACACCCGCTGCTTAACCTCAATTTCCTCATAATCAAGTGGCTCCTTATGCAGGATAAATTCTCCTTCACTTTTGTATTCCCATGCCGCCACATACTTGTAATCTTCGTCGTTTCGCTTGCACTCGCCTTCTTCGGTCTGATATTCTTCACGGAAATGGCCGCCACAGCTTTCGTTCCGGTTCAGTGCATCATAAGCCAGCAGTTCGCCAAGTTCAAGGAAATCGGCTACTCGGTTTGCTTTTTCAAGTTCGACATTCAACTCATTTATTATTCCGGGGATTTTAACATCTTTCCAGAATTCAGCTCTTAATTTGCGGATAAGTTCAATAGCCGATTTCAGCCCGGCTTCATTGCGTGCCATGCCCACAAATTCCCACATGATTTTACCAAGCTCTTTATGGAAATGGTCAACAGATTTGTTTCCTTTAATTGCCATCAGTTTCTCAAGGCGTGCCTGAACAACTTTTTCAGCTTCGACGAATTCAGCTTTGTCTGTCGACATGCGTGCAACACGGATTTCCCCGGCAAGATAGTTCTGAACTGTATAGGGTAAAACGAAATAGCCGTCAGCTAATCCCTGCATCAACGCGGAGGCGCCTAAACGGTTGGCGCCATGGTCAGAGAAGTTGGCTTCGCCGGCAGCAAACAAACCGGTCACGGTGGTTTGCAATTCATAGTCGACCCAGGTGCCACCCATCGTGTAATGCACGGCGGGGTAAATCATCATCGGGTTTGCATAGGGATTTTCATCCACGATCTTTTCATACATCTGGAAAAGATTGCCATAACGCTCTTCGATAACATGTTTTCCGAGGCGTCCGATCGACTCTCTGAAGTCGAGAAAAACGGCCAGTCCGGTTGGACCAACGCCAAAACCGGCATCGCAGCGTTCCTTGGCGGCGCGTGATGCCACATCGCGTGGTACCAGGTTTCCAAAGGCAGGATAACGTCGTTCAAGGAAATAGTCGCGATCTTCTTCAGGAATATCATTGGCCTTCAGTTTTCCATGACGGTGTGCTTCGGCATCTTCTTTCTTTTTTGGAACCCAGATGCGCCCGTCGTTGCGAAGACTTTCGCTCATCAGCGTAAGTTTCGACTGGTAATCGCCATGCACGGGGATGCATGTAGGATGGATCTGGGTGAAACACGGATTGGCAAAATAGGCACCCTTCTTGAATATTTGCCAGATAGCGCTTGTATTCGATCCCATGGCGTTGGTAGAGAGGTAAAAGACATTTCCATATCCGCCGGTTGCCACCACAACGGCATGACCAAAATGACGTTCAAGTTTTCCGGTGATCAGGTCACGTGCAATGATGCCACGGGCTTTCCCATCGATAAGAACCACATCCATCATTTCATGGCGATCATAAAGTTTTACTGTCCCTAATTTGATTTGACGGCTAAGCGCGCCATAGGAGCCAAGAAGCAATTGCTGCCCCGTTTGACCGCGGGCAAAGAATGTCCGTGAAACCTGAGCGCCGCCAAAGGAGCGGTTTTCCAGAGATCCGCCATATTCACGTGCAAACGGAACGCCCTGTGCCACGCATTGGTCGATGATGTTATTGCTTACTTCAGCCAGGCGGTAAACATTTGCTTCACGGGCACGGTAATCACCGCCTTTGATGGTATCGTAAAAGAGGCGATAAATGCTATCGCCGTCGTTCGGATAGTTCTTGGCGGCGTTGATTCCGCCCTGAGCGGCGATACTGTGTGCGCGGCGCGGAGAATCCTGGTAACAGAAAATCTTTACGTTGAAGCCCATCTCGCCCAAAGATGCTGCAGCTGCAGAACCGGCCAGACCCGTGCCTACAATGATAATGTCAAGTTTGCGCTTGTTACTTGGATTAACGAGGTTCTGGTGGTCTTTATAATGGGTCCATTTTGAGGTCAGCGGACCCTTGGGAATCTTTGAATTTATTTCAGCCATGATGACTAACGGGTAAGTAAAAAGTAAATGGGAATAATGATAAAGCCTAATGGAACAACAATTGCGTAAAATGTCCCGAACCACCCGATACAGGAATTATACTGCGGGTGGTTAACCCCAAGGGTTTGCCATGCCGCCTGGAATGCCTGGTTCAGGTGAAAACCAAGCACGATGAACAGAAAAATATACAGGATGGAATATGCAGGACTGGCAAACAGATCCTGGGCAATAACGAAGAAATTGGGTTCTCCCTCTGAAGTAAAATTTGGATTGGAAACCCATCCAAGTTTGATAAAATAAAAATTCATGAAGTGTATAATCAAGAAGATCAGCACGATGCCTCCTGTATAGATCATATATTTCGACAGAAAAGGAGTATAGGTCTTATTTGAAACCAAATACCTCACCGGCCGTGCCATCCAGTTTTGTACCTGCAGGATGATCCCAAGCAGGATGTGAAAGATGAAACCGGCAAACAGGACGATTTCAAACACTTTTACAATGTAGTTCGTACCCATGAAATGGGCCGCAGCGGTAAACCAGGCGCCACCGTCATTGCGCAACAGACATAAGTTGATACCAAGGTGTACAACCAGGAAGATCATCAGAAAAAGACCAAGGAATGCCATCCAGATTTTTTTTGTGATCGAAGAAAAATGTAAAAAAGAAGGATTCATAACAAGCTTTTAATATATTTGTTCGTTCTTACAAAATTAGAAGGAATAAGTTTTATACAAATTAATTTACGAAAAATATTCACAATTCAAATCCATTCTAAATTATGTTCCCAGCAACTGTTTACAGCGATCGCCGTAAAAAACTCCGCGCTCAACTCTCCGGCGGTCTCATCTTGTTTTTAGGCAACCAGGAAGTTCCCTTCAACTATCCGGCAAATACATATTCATTCAGGCAGGACAGCAATTTCTCCTATTTCTTCGGATTGGATCATCCCGATCTGGCCGGGATTATCGATCTTGACGAAGGAAAGGATATAATCTTCGGTAATGATGTGGATATTGATGACATTATATGGATGGGAGTCCAGCCAACTATAAAGTCCCAGGCCGCCAATGCAGGGGTGGAGGAAACAGCACCACTGAACGGTCTCAGTGAATTGATAAAAAAAGCACATTCCTTTGGACGCAAGATTCATTATGTGCCACCTTACCGTGGTGAATCCATTATATGGCTTTCAGATTTGCTGGGCATCCATCATTTGGAATTAAAGGCGAACGCTTCAGAACCACTCATCAAGGCCATCATCAATCTCCGTATGAAAAAGGATCCGATAGAAGTGGCTGAAATTGAAAAGATGGTAGATGTTGCCTGGCAGATGCATACCACCGGCATGAAAATGGCCAAACCCGGCGTAGTGGAGCGTGAAATTGCCGGGACCCTTGAAGGGATCGCATTGTCGCAATGCGGCCCTGTTTCCTTTCCGGTCATCCTCTCGATTAACGGGCAAACCCTTCACAACCATTATCATGGCAACACACTCGTTGAAGGCAGAATGCTGGTGATGGATGCCGGGTGCGAGAATGAGCTGCACTATTCCAGTGATATCACGCGCACTGTTCCGGTTGGAGGGAAATTCAATGTACGCCAGAAAGGAATCTACGACGTCGTGTTGAACGCCAACCTAAGTGCTATCGCAGCAGTAAAACCTGGTGTTCCTTTTAAAGAGATTCACATGCTTGCTGCAACTGAAATTGCCAAAGGTCTTATCAATTTAGGCATCATGAAGGGAAACCCGGAGGAAGCCGCATTAAAGGGAGCGCATAGCCTGTTTTTTCCTCATGGTCTCGGTCATCCGCTGGGGTTGGATGTACATGACCTCGAAGGGCTTGGTGAAAATTATATTGGATACGACGAAGAAGTTCAACGAAGCAAGGAGTTCGGCCTGGCATTCCTGCGTTTTGGACGTAAGCTGCAGGAGGGTTTTGTCATGACAATCGAACCAGGGATCTATTTTATCCCTGAACTGATTGATATCTGGAAATTCGAGAACAAACTCGCCGAATTCATCAATTATGATGTTGTTGAATCGTACAAGGATTTCGGTGGTATACGTATCGAAGATGATGTGCTTGTCACATCCGACGGATGCCGGGTACTTGGGAAACCTATTCCGAAAACTGTGGCTGAAATTGAGAAAGTAATGCTGGCAATGTAAACAATGCAGGCAATGCAGGCAATGCAGACAATGCAGACAATGCAGACAATGCAGACAATGCAAACAATGCAAACAATGCAAATAATGCAGACAATGCAGACAATGAAAGGATTTCGAGGTAGGGAGGAATGCGGCGATGCAAGGGTTCCCCTTTTCCTGAAGGAGAAGGGGTTAGAGGTTGAGGTGAATTGTTTTTTTATGCTACACTTATCAGTTAATTCCCATTAAATCTAAAAATGTAGATGGCAACAATTAAATTTCAGAAAAAAAGCATCTTTTTCACTGATGAAGGAACAGGTAAAGTAATTGTCTTAATTCATGGGTTCACTGAATCCTCGCTGATTTGGAAAAGTTTTGCAACAAAACTCACAAAAAAGTACAGGGTAATTACCATCGATTTGCCTGGGCATGGTAAAAGCGAATCAATCGGAACTATTCACACCATGGAGATGATGGCTGATGTTGTATTCGCCTTGTTGAAAAGCCTTAAGGTAGGCAAATGTCTGATGATTGGCCATTCCATGGGAGGATATGTTACACTGGCGTTTGCTGAAAAATATCCTGATAAGCTCAAGGGTTTCAGTCTGTTCCATTCACATTGTTTTGCTGATACATCAGCCGAACAGGAAAACCGCAATCGGACAATTGCTATTGTGGGTCAGGATAAATTCAGTTTTGTAGCCCAGTTCATCCCCGGTCTCTTTCCGGTGGAGGTGCATAAAAAACATGCCAGGGTCATAAAACGGTTGATCCGGCAAGCTTCCAAGATGCATAAAGATGGTGTGATCGCAGCGCTTGAAGGCATGAAAAATCGAAAAGATCAATCAGGATTGCTCACAAAAACTGAATTGCCTGTGTTATTCATTCTTGGATTCAAGGATTCAAGAGTGCCGGCAGCCCGGATTTGGGATATGATCTCCCTGCCCGAAGTGAGTGAAACCCTGCTTTTACGCCAATGCGGTCACATGGGATATGTCGAGGAGCCGCAAAAAACCTATGCAGCCATTGTGGGTTTTGCAAAAATGGTCTTGTAATCCGACTTTTTCGGTTACGTTTCCTGCTTCACTGTTTGTAAAAATGCATTTCATCAATGTACTTCCACACTTTTTCAGGCAGGAAGTAACGCATGTTTTTGTTTTCCCGTATTCCTTGTCTGATAAATGAAGAAGAGAGCGTGATCAAAGGAGCATTGACGGGGGTGATCGCAGGATGCTGGTCGAATTGGCTGGGGGTTGTTTCAGGCCGGGGATAGAGATAAATATGATACTGCTTTAACAATTCCTCATAGTTTTTCCACTTATGAAACGTTGGCAGGTTATCGCTTCCGGCAATCAGCACAAACTCTTTTCCGGGATGTTTTTCCGACAGATAGGTGAGTGTATCAATTGTATATGACGGCTGCGGAAGTTTAAATTCAATGTTGGATGATTTAAATCTGGAATCCTCCTCAATCGCCATGTTTACCATGGCAAGCCGGTGATGATCGGCAAGAAGTGTGGCCTTTTCCTTTAGCGGATTGTGGGGTGAAACAACAAACCAGAGCTGATCCAGGTCGGTATACTCAACCATATAGGATGCGATCATCAGATGTCCGCAATGGATCGGGTTGAATGATCCGAAAAAGAGGCCGGTTTTTGAAGGAGAAGACATTGAAGTGACAAATTACAAGTGACAAATGACAAATAACAAGTGACAAGTGACAAGTGACAAGTGACAAGTGACAAGTGACAAATTTATGCCGGAGTCATATATTCAAGAAATGTTTAACCATGTCAGCAATTTCCCTGCATTTTTTTTCCAGGTCGTCGTTGATGACTATGTGATCAAAATGGGGTGCATAGTTTAATTCATATGCAGCTTTATTTATGCGTTTCCAAAGGGTTTCATCAGATTCTGTACCTCGGTTTCGTAACCTTTTTTCCAGTTCACCGATTGAAGGTGGTTGAATAAAAATGGCAAGCCCCTCTGTTCCGAAATACTTTTTCAGGTTGAGACCGCCAACCACATCAACATCAAAAATAGGATTTTTCTCCTGTGACCAGATGCGCTCCATTTCCGATTTCAGCGTTCCATAATAGCTTCCGGGATAGACCTCCTGCCACTCAATAAATTCTTCATCTGCAATTTTATCCCTGAATTCATCACCGGAGATAAAATAGTAGTCCTTGCCATTGGTTTCTCCATCACGTTTTGTTCTGCTGCAGGCAGATACGGAGAATTCAAGAGATGGAATGAACCGGAGCAGATTCTTTACAATGGTTGTCTTCCCTGCGCCGGACGGGGCTGAAACAATAATCGCTTTTTTCTGCATAATTTAAGTTCGTTTTAGAGATCAGGCAGTAGGCAATAGGCAATAGGCAGTAGGCAGTAGGCAATAGGCAATAGGCAATAGGCAATAGGCAGTAGGCAGTAGACGTTTTTTTTCTTGCATTGTCTGCATTGTCTGCATTGTCTGCATTGTCTGCATTGTCTGCATTGTCTGCATTGTTTGCATTTTAAAGTATGTTTCCAAGCTGCTCTTTGACCTTTTCCAGTTCATCTTTCATCTGTACCACAATTTTCTGGATTTCCGAATCATTAGCCTTGGAGCCAATGGTGTTGATTTCCCGGCCCATCTCCTGGGTGACAAACCCTAGTTTCTTCCCCTGAGAAACGGATTCGTGCAATGTTTCCAGGAAATACTGACAATGTTTCAGCAGGCGTACCTTTTCCTCGGTGATGTCGAGCTTTTCCAGATAATAGATGAGTTCCTGTTCAAACCTGTTCTGGTCAGGCGCTGATCCGTTGAAATCTCCCTTATATTTGGAAAAATCACGAAGCAACCGTTCCCGGAGTTCCTTGATGCGGTTAATTTCATAGGGTTCAATTGAATCGAGCAGTTGCATGATTGAATGAACCCTTTTTAGCATGTCATCTTCAAGTATCTTCCCTTCATTTATACGGAATTCATCGACCTGAGCAACAGCTTCGGTGACAGCAGCGGAAATAAATTCCCAGTCGTTTTCATTCATCTCATCCCGGCTGGTTTGCATAACATCCGGCATCTTGACCACCAGCGACAGCATATCTGCAGGGCACTCTTCGTTTAATTCTTGCGAGAGCGACTTCAACTCTTCATGGTATTTTTTCGCGAGGGAATGATTGATAGAGTAACTCAGCATTTCTCCGGTCACCTCTGTCCCAATATAAAAATCAATTTTCCCACGCTCCAGTTTTTGTGTAAGAAAAGTTCTCACTTCCCACTCCTTCTCGCGGAAATAACCCGGAATCTTCAGGTTCAGGTCGAGTTGCTTGCTGTTCAGGGTCTTGATTTCAATGGTCAGCTTGCGGCCCGTAATCTCAATAGTAGCCTTCCCGTAACCGGTCATAGATTTGATCATATCGCTCTTTTTTGAGCAAACTTAACAAAATTTGTCCAAACCGGTGTTTTTCCGAGCAATTGATGGAACCTTTTTCTTAAATTTGAAAAGAAATGCAAACAATGCAGACAATGCAAACAATGCAGACAATGCAGACAATGCAGACAATGCAGACAATGCAGACAATGCAGACAATGCAAACAATGCAAACAATGCAAGAAAAAAAATGCCTACTGCCTACTGCCTATTGCCTATTGCCTATTGCCTAATGCCTAATGCCTAATTTTTTTATGGAATTCCGGGTAATTGATGATACTTTCCAGTTGTACAACCTGATGCTGAATGATATTGCACAGGCAAATACCTATATATATTTAGAGACTTACAAATTTGCCAATGATCACATGGGGATTAGGTTTCGTGATGCACTCACCAAAATGGCCCGATCCGGGATAAAAATTAAGATCCTCATCGATTCGTGGGGCAGGGGACCTGTTTCGGAAACATTTTTTACAGAATTGATCGGCCTGGGGGGAGAGGTCAAGTTTTTTGAAAAGATCAAAATCAACAGTGATATTTTTACCCGCGGTCATCGGCGTGATCATCGAAAAATCCTGGTAATCGACGACAAAATCAGTTATATCGGTTCAGCCAACATTACAGGATATAATCTGAACTGGCGTGAACTTTGCCTGAGAATGGAAGGTGAACTGGCGCTTGCGTTTAAAAAGGTATTTCTTGAGAATTTTAATGCATTCACCAAATATTTTATCACGAACAAAGTAACCTATATACGCAAAATCAAATCGGGCAACTTTGAAATTATACGTGATGTTCCATCTATTCAATTTCAGCGGCTCAGGAAACGCTACACGCAACTTATTAAGCAGGCATGTCATTCTGTTGTGATTGAAACTCCATACTTTCTTCCAGGTTTTTTACTGCGCAAAGCCATGATGGATGCAAGCAAACGAGGGGTGAATATTAAGGTTATCATGCCCAACCATTCCGATGTGGGGATGGTCGATCTCCTTCGGAACAAATACCTTGGTTTGCTTCACAATGCAGGCATCAACCTTTTGTTTTATCTGCCGCATAACCTGCATGCCAAGTTGCTGATGATTGATGATGAAATATTTTCAATATCAAGCGCCAACTTCGATTTCCGCAGTTTCCGGTACCAGTATGAGATCGCCTTGATCGGCACGGAGCCGGAGATTTTACGACAATTGCGTGCACATATTGGTGAAACCATCCGAAATTCGCAGGGACTGGATTATCTTGAGTGGAAACGGCGCCCGCTGATTCAAAAGATATTTGAATGGATATTGCTTCCATTCCGGCATTTTTTCTGATCCTAACTGAGCTCACCCCCTGGCTTCTTCTCTTCAAGAGGGGATAAGGAGATTTCCTGGTTATTTGAACGGTTCACAACCCAGACTCCGGAAAATATAAGCAGGGCCGCAATAATCTTTGGCACCGTAATGCCTCCTTGTCCGACTGTCACCGACATTATCCCTGCAATGACCGGCTGCAGATAACTGTAATAGCTCACTACCGTTGTACTCACACTTCTGAGTGCATAATTTATCAGCAGATAGGCGACAAACGTATTTAAAACAATAATATAGATTATGCCAAGCCAGGCCATGCAACTGATGGCGGCAAAATTTATCTCCAGGGCTGGTTTTATTGAAAGCGGGAAGACAAATATAAAACCGAAAAAGGAAACCCATTTTAAAATGGTGGTCGTGTGATATTTCCCGATGAGGGGCTTGATCAGAACCAGGTAGAGTGCATAAAAAACCATGTTAATGAATATCAGGATGTTTCCCAGCGAATGAGTTCCGGTAAAGCTCATCTGACGCCCGTACAGCACCAGGATCAGCACCCCTGAAGCCCCAAGCGCAATACCGCCAGCTTTTTTCCAGGTAACCTTCTCTCCGATCAGGACACTGGCAAATACCATGACCAGGATGGGATTAAGCACATGAATAAGCGAAGCATCTAACGGAGTACTCAGGTTCAGTCCTTCGTAAAACAGCGTTTGATTCAGGGCAAACCCAAACATGCCGCAAACAGCTAACATGATCAAATCTTTTCGTTCAACTTTCTCCGGAACAAAGAGACGCTGAAACAACCAGAAAATAAGCATTCCGCCAAGCAAACGGATAAAAATCAGTTGCATGGGCGAAAGCATAACAGGCATCAGGCTCTTAACAATGTTATAGGCAAAACCAAAAATGAGGGTAGTTGTGAACAGTGCCAGATGTGCTTTTTGGGTATCATTCATCCGGCAAAGATAAAATAAAAAGACCCTGACAGGGTGAACCACCCTGTCAGGGTCTTGATTCTGATTTAAGAAATCTTGATCTCCTTCTTAATATCAACCTTTGCATCCTGCTTTTTGGGAAGGGTAATCTTCAATATCCCTTCTGCGTAATCTGCTTTGATAGATTCAAGATCGATGGTCTTTGGCAAAGTAAAAGCCCGGCTGAATGAACCATAATAAAACTCCTTGCGGGTGTAATTCTTTCCCTCCTCACGCTTCTGATCTTCGAATTCGGCCGAGATGTTCAGAATGTTGTTCTCAAGGTTGATCTTGAAATCATCTTTTACCATTCCGGGAGCTGCTATGTCAAGCATGAAGGCATCGTTACTCTCAATGATGTTGGCTGCAGGATCGCTGAAACGCTTTCCGAAAAAATCACCAAGATCATTGTCAAACAGATTGTTTACCATATCCGATAAAGGATTCCTGTGTTGCCATTTAATAAGTGTCATGATTTATCTCCTTTCTTATTTGTTTAACATTGGTTTGTTGCCCCCAAAAGTCAACTTCTGTACCAGTGGAAAAAACATATTACAAATCGGTCAAAATGGCACGAGTTGTAATTTTTACCGACAAAATGACAAAAACAAAGTACAATGAACCAAACCCAAGGTGTCAGGAAGATGATACATTACCCCAGTTCTTCTTTTGTTTTTTCATACACCAGATGCGCAAGCTCTTTTGATTCAAGGTGTTGAAACGATTCATACGGAATTGGGTCGAGAACAACGAGTTTGATCTGATCGTTTTTATGGATTAATAGTCCACCTTTCTTTATAGCATGATGGGTGTTTTTTAGTACGATCGGAAGGATGGGTGTATGGGTTTCCAATGCCAGCCGGAATGCTCCGGTTTTGTAGGGTTGCAGATTGCCATCACGTGAACGAGTGCCTTCAGGAAAAAGGATCACTGAATTTCCTGCACGGATAGAATCCGCTGCTTTATCCATCATCTGCAATTTGCTTCTCCCACGGCTGCGTTCTATGGAGATATATCCGTTCAGCCCCATGTTCCATCCAATGAACGGGACAAAGAATAATCCCTTCTTTGCAACCCATTTGAAATGGCAGTGCAGTTTGAAGAGAACCAGGATATCGGCGCCAGATTGAT
>CAIYES010000009.1 GCA_903925275.1 uncultured Bacteroidales bacterium | reverse complement strand
GCATTGGCTTTTTTGTATAGGGACAAAATTTTATGACGGCAATCCCTTTTTATCTGTTCAATTTCGTTCATCAAGATAAATTTATTTTGTTCCTGTTACACCTAGTGGAAAATTTTAATGTTATTTTGTCATTAAAATAGTATATCCAATAGGATCTAAATCACTGCCAAACTTAAAAAGTAAACTTATTTGGCCAAATAGAATGGCAAAAAAAATCAAAGGTGTAACCATCAGCCAAAAGGGAAAAAAAACATACCTCCAAATTTTATTTGGAAAAATATTTCTAAAAAACAATACGATAAGTTTTGCAGAAATAGAGGTCACATCGGTTCCCCTTGGGATTATTTCTACTTCTTTGTAGGGTAAAAATATTTTTTTCAAGGTCGTAGGTGTATATCGAAAATAATCGTGAGGAATATAATGATATCTGGCACTCCATGGAATAGAAAAAAGAGCTTTGCCATTAACTTTCAGGACCCGATAAACTTCATCGGCCAAAGTTTGATAATCTTCAACATGTTCCAAAACCTCAGTGCAAATTATAAAATCAAAATACGTATCAACGAATGGAATTTTCTTTCCATCAAAGTGCGTTATATCAGTTCTCTGATAATCAAAATTAACTGCATCTGCTATGTCAACCCCAAAGTAGTTAGTGGTTTTCTCGTTTACTAAAAAACGGTAAGGCGATTCGCCACAACCCAAATCCAATAAATTTCCATTTGCTTTTTGAAGAAATATTTTCACGTGGCGATATACGGAAACCACCGATAAATCTACCATCAAACGGATATTGAAGCGGATTGCATTGAAAAATCCGGTTGGTGGGGTATGTGCCTTAGGCCTGTAATCCTCTATCGTATTCATAAGGTTCCCTGATTCACTAATTGTTATGGTTTTCAGCTTGGGGTAATTCTTGCAGCACAGTCTTTTTTTTATGAAAACTTGTAGAAAACAGATTGGTGTTAAACAGTAACAGAAGTAAAATAAAAACCAAAACGCCTGCACCGGAAAGACTGAGGCTCAACGTAACATGTTGCAATTCAAAATCGAGTTGTACCTGGTGTTCCCCTTTGTTGAGATAAATTCCGGTGAATCCAAGGTTACACAAAATAGTGCTGGTTTTTTGTCCATCTACGATGGCAGTCCATCCTTTATCATAAGGAATTGAAAAGAACAACAACTTTGGTTCTTTCAGGGAAATCGTACCTTTTATATGATTATTTGAGAACTGTGTAATCTTCAAAGTATCTGTTTTTAACGCATTGACAAAGGCTGCCAATTCATTAAAAGTCAGATTGCTGGAGGTGTCTTTCAAGGCATATTCCTTGAAATTTTTAAATTCCTCAGTTACCGGTTCTTCAGCCACAACGGCCCTGAGCAAGGCAAAATCCTTCTGTGTGGTTGATAGTTTTGAAAATTGGCCAAAGGGAATATAGCTGCTATAGGTACAACCCATCGGCAAAAAAAATCTGTTCTTCAGCACTTTTACATCCCCGAATTGGGCAATGGAATCATATCCCATCTGTTGGTAAAACGATCTGGATTCTTTGGTGAAATGGTATTTGACATTCCCTACGATCTGCAATAGAGGCCGTGAAGCGAGACCTTGCGCCCAACGGCTTTGGTCTTCTATCCCTTTTTTTATAATTCCTGTTTCTTCCAGAAAGCGGATGTAATATTTCTGATTAAACGAATAATAGCAAGGAGTGCCGTAATACCCGAAAACTTTGGCATCGTTTATACTGGAATGGATGGCGGGACCGGAACTATATTCTTTGCTGACCCTGTAGAACCCTTTATCCAAAGAATTTATAAATGTCGCGGATTCAACAGTATAATCATTATAACCGGTTTTTTGTTTCCATTCGGTTTGCGTGATCGTATTTCTGTCCCTTACCGTCTTGCCATTCAGGTACACCAATTCAACACAAACCACAAGAATAAGCAGAATTTTGAGGACGGCTCTGTTGTCAATAAAATTGAACAAAAGAATAATGATGGCATAGATGATCAGAAATGTGGTAACAAAACCCTGCAAATCTTTGTTGATGATCTGATCAATGTACTGATATGGATAATATAGCATTACCAAAAGCCCTGCAAATGTCAGCAGCAGTACAATCAGGTTGATCTTTTTAAGTTTATCGAGTTCACTGATAACCTGTACGCTGAAAAACAGCAGTACAAAAGAAAAGAAAACAGAAAACCCACGGTAGTAATCGCCGGTAAAGGCCCAGAAAGCATTTCTTAAAAACGGGAAGATAACCAGAAAAATATAGAATGCCAGGAAGATCGCATAAATGATTTTCCGTTTTTTGTTAAGGTAAGAGAACACCTGTGTAAAAAGAAGCAGTGGCAACAAACCAATATAAAACAAAGGGGCTTCCGGGTAATTACCCCAGCCTTTAAACCCAATGCCATTTCCAATCATATCATTGGAAAAGGTACGCATGATGGCGGTTGTATATTGAATAGAGTCGGCAAAAGCAAACATTGGTTTACTCATCAACTTCTGAAAAAACGTTGAATTTCCGCCAACCCTCGGGCTATCTAATAAAGTTTGAATATTGACGAAGAGGAAGAAGGATGAAATCAACAAACCGAGTGCAGTCAACCCGGCCAGTTGCAATGTAATATTAAAGCATCTTTTCAGAGTAAACGATTCATCGGTCAGGAAGCGGAATAAAATATAGGTAATAAGGAATAAACCATAAAGATATACATCGAAGGTTTGGTAAATTGCAATTAAGGCAATTGCGACAGGGAATAAATACCACGACCGCTGTTGAACAAATCTTTCAAATGCCCAGAGTAACAAAGCGAGATACATGGCTTCGGTAGAAAACATATACCAGCTGCCCCCGGCGATCATAAAACCGGAAAAGGCATAAAGCAAGGCGCCGATTATGGTGGCAGTCCTGCTGAGTTTCATCAGTTTAAGAAATTGAAAGAAAAACAGACCTCCCAGGGTGATCTTTATTAATTCAGTGAGAATGATGCCGTAAGCCAAATGCGCACTACCCATAAAATAGAGCAAGAGATATAACGGATCGGCGAGACTTACCGGCAGTATATTCTGTCCCATCCCCTGGGAAAACGACCATTTTGGGAAGCCATCGGTGTGGAGGTATTTAGAGATAAAAACATAATTGGGATAGTTGAAATTGACCGTGTCACTTCCTATATCTTTAAAAAGATAATAGCGGTCGCCCATGATAAAATCAAAGAAAATGATTAAAAGCATCAGGCCAAAGAGGGATCCAAGCAGGAGATAGGTTTGTTTTTCGGTGAGCAGGTTGATCCAATCCTTGTATACCCTGACCGCTTTTTTGGGTGCTGGTTTTTTCGGCAGGGGCTTATTCGGCTGGGGTTTATTCGGCTGGGGTTTATGTTTAACGGCCATAAGTTTATTAAAAGTTTAACTCAAATACGATTGATGAACTGGCATGTTTTTCTGGCGGGTAAAGATAAGCAGAAAAGTGTTATAAGGGTAAAGAGAGGTACAGGACAAAATTTTCCACCATTTCACTATCTCACCATTTCACCATTTCACCATTTCACCATTTATCAATGCCCCAGGCATTCTTTCTGATAAATCGCATTGGCCGCAGTGTTTCCGAATTTTATCGCATTTTGCAAATCACTGCAGGCTAAATCTTTTTTCCCGTTATTCAGGAAGAACATGGCCCTGTTAAAATAGGCCGATTGGTTTTCGGGATTGATCCTGATGGCATCCGCCCAGTCATTGAGCGCTGCATCCTGCCTGCCAAGACTGGCTTCGGCCATAGCCCGGTTTGTCAATGCTTCATAAAAACCCTGGTGGTATTCGATGGCTTTGGTCATGCAATTAATCGCTTCATCAAAATTTCCCTTGTTGCCATATGCAATGCCTAAATTAAACCAGTACTGGGCATCATTTCCCTTGCGGTCAATGGCACGCTTGAAATCAACGATTGCCTGATCAAATTGGCCCGTTTTCAGATAAAGGTTGCCCCGGTTGCAATAGGCATCAGGCGAATCCGGATTGACCTGAATGGCATTATTGTAATCAATCATCGCTGAATCCAGTTGGCCTAAACCATTATAAGCATCGGCCCTGTAACGAAAGGTTACCGAATAGTTTGGGTTCAGCGCGATCGCTTTGCTGAAATCGTCAATGGCCTGCCGATATTGATTGATATTCAGATAGATGCCGCCACGGTTGAAATATGCTTCAAAGTACTTCGGGTTTGCCTCAATGGCTTTCGTATAATCAGCCAAACCCTGAGGGTACTGTTCCTTGCCAAAGTAGTAAAGCCCGCGATTGTTATAGGCTACGGCAGAAGTTGGAATTTTTTCGATCACATCACTCCATAATGTTTCAGAGTTTCTCCATACCGGGATACGCTGATAAGCAAGGAAAACATTCATGATAAAAAACAAAACAAATATGAGATACGAGAATCTTACAGAAAACAGGCGCTTGTCTGACAGCGACGTGTCAGCAATCCAATAGAGGGCCATCAGCAAGCCAATATAGGAAAGATATGTATAACGGTCGGCAATGATGGCATGGCCTACCTGCACAAACTGCAGGTTCAGTATCACCGCGATAAAATAAAACAAAACGCCAAACACAATGATGCGTGTGTATTTCAGGGAATAAATCACTCCGGCAATCAGCAAAACATTGCTGAATTCAAGTCACAAATGCAACTTTTGGATTAGTCAAATGTATTGATAAAAACTCACATGGTGATAAAAAACCTAATTTTTTTCTTGGTCGGTTGTTTAGTATGTCCTGAACCCTC
>CAIYES010000008.1 GCA_903925275.1 uncultured Bacteroidales bacterium | reverse complement strand
GTTTTTCTGAATCTTGATTGAGAATGATGTGCAAATTTCTTTTCGATTTCTTTTCAATTCAATCTGGTATCTCAAACAATACTATTTTTCAAAATGAATCCATCGGTCAACGCCAACCCCCATCTTATTGGAAGCCTTAACCACAATCTTCCCGCAAGCCACGGCATCCTCCAAAGCATCATGATGCTGGAATTCGATATCAAAATGGCAGGCTAAGTTAGCCAAATTATATCCACCTTCAAGATTATTCCATGTTTTTCGGGCTACCTGAACTGAATCCAACCATTGTACATGGAAATGATCAAGCCCATATCTGTCAAATACTTTTCGAAATGCTACCCGGTCAAATGGTGAGTGATGAACAACGATGTTGTTTTCAAACATCTGTCGGAGGATTGGATAAACCCTGGGGAAGGTTGGCATGCTCTTTACCATTTTGGGCGTGATGCCATGAATTTCTATAAAACGCCAATGAAAATAGTCCTGTGGATCGATGTACGACTTCCAGGTATCCACCAATGCGCCATCTTCAAATACGCCAACCCCGATCTGACAAATCGTCGATTGGTCAGGATTGGCTGTCTCGACATCGAGTGAGTAGAATTTCATATTATGCTTCAGCTACAACACGGTCATATTTCGTTTATACCCAACCTGGCGCTGCATCTCACATGCTGAAATGCATTTTTTCGTGGCAGTCAAAAATAAAATTGCCCGGTGCCAGACACTAAATGAAAAATGTGAGTACTCCATCTTTCTGTCATTTTTCATGAAAATGCAATACAAAAGTATGTCAAATTATGTCGTGGTGAATGTTTGTGAGTAATCAATATTTTCATCGTATCTTTATCCCGAAGCTGGTTTAACACTCATGATCTTGAAAAGACCGTGCACGTTCGCTGCAACTCTCCTGGCAATTTTGCTGACGACATCGCTTTTCAGCCAGGACGGGAATTTTCAAATGAGGTTTGATTCTGTGTACAACAAGGCCATGGGCAGTCTTGCAACCGATGTCAGAACTTCCGTCAGATGTTTTGAAACGCTCTCAGCATATGGGGATAAACTTTCTATGATCCAGCGCGCCTGGCTCAGTTATCTGCAGATGAAAATCAAGGAGGCAGTTAAAGCCGGGGATTCCATTCCCGGGAAAACGCAACCTGCGGTTCCTGAGTTACTCAACCATCCTGACTCCCTGCCAAATTATGCCCAACGGTTTCTTGAGCGATCCATGCCCGACAATGCGATCAGGCTGCTGATGCGTGCTATCGAGATTCTCCCGGGAAATTCAGCCGTTACTGACCATGTTAAGATTGAACTCTGTGAGGCCTATCGCCAGAAACTGGAATACAACAAAGGGATCAGTCTGATCTACAGTTTACTGGAACGATCAGTACCCCTTTCTGACGAGAACCAGGCCTATGCCTGGAATCGCCTGGCAGCGTTATACAACGAATCAGGAACTCCAGCCGGAAGTTATCCCGACTCCGTTTTCAAATACTCCCTTCTTTGCATGGAGCTCTCCGGCAGAATCGGCGACAAACGCGATCTGGCTGCTTCCCAGAATGAACTGAGCTATCAGTATATCCGGCGCGGGCAGTACGATAAAGCTCTCGATTTGTCGCAAAAATCAGTGTCCAACTTTCTGGCAGCCGGAATGCCGTTCCATGCGATGAATTCCCTGATCAACCTGAGTAACCTGTATATTGGGAAAAAAGATTACCACGCCGCGTTCGGGTCCCTGGAGGAGGCGACCCGACTTTCGCCCTTATGGGAGAACCGTAATCTCTATATGAGGATCTATCAGCAATATGCCATTGTCAATTCAGCCACCGGCAACTTCAAGGATGCTTACGGGTTTCAGAACCTGTTTAACCTGTTGAGGAGTGAATTTTACATGGACCGGATGAACAGCCAGATACTTGAGCAATCGGCCAGGTACGACTTGTTTGTCAAGGAACAAAAGATCAGGGAGGAACAGAAAAAGAATGAATTTAACCATCGCCAGATCATACTGCTTATCCTCATTTCCATTACACTCACGCTTGCCTTTGTATTCAGTCTGTTCTATTTCAAGCTAAAAAGACAGGGGGCCCTGAAGCAACAGCTTATAGAGGCAGTAGTGGAAACGGAAAATAACGAACGAAGGCGTATCGCCCGTGACCTTCACGACGGGCTCGGGCCTGTTCTTTCGGCCATTAATCATTATTTTCAGGCTTTTCTTGATGCGAAACCCGAAAACAGGGAGGCCATCCGGAACCGGTTGCAGATGGTAATTTCCGAAGCAATCGACGAAGTTTCCAGAATCTCACACAATATAAGTCCCCATGTGTTGGAAAAACACGGGTTGATTACCGCTCTGAACAATTTACTGGCCCCGTTGATGGCAAATGAAAAATATGAGATATCCTTTTCCTCAGGATTTGATGAAAGACTTGACCCAAAGATCGAGCTTGCGGTTTACCGTTGTATTACTGAACTGATCAACAATACCCTGAAACATGCGGAAGCAACAAAGATCAGTCTGGATATCGGACGAAAGGAGGGTAAGCTGACGATCCGGTATACCGACAACGGCAAAGGGTTCACCACTTCTTCATCGGGAAAACGGGTAGGCCAGGGAATACCCAACATCACTAACAGAGTAGAGTCGTTCGGAGGAACATTATTGGTCGTAAGTTCTCCAAATGCCGGAATTTCAGTTGACATCACAATGCCCTTGTAACATGGAACAGATCAACGTGGCAATCATCGATGACCATAACCTTTTTCGGGAAGGCATCCTCCTAGTATTAAACCAGATCGATGGTATCGAAGTGGTTTTCGACACCTCCGACGGGAACCGTTTTGTAGAGGCGCTGCGCGGAACAAAAGTGGATGTTGCGCTGATGGATATTGAAATGCCCGCCATCGGCGGCGCACTCACTACCGAGAGGGCGCTGAAAGTTAAACCTGAACTGAAAGTGATTGCCCTCACCATGTTCTCCGACACCGGTCATTACACCCAGATGATCCAGGCGGGCGTAAAAGGGTTTATCCTCAAGAAGGCAAATAAATTCGAGCTGGAACAGGCCATCCGGGAGGTTCACAAGGGGGGCGCCTACTTCAGCCAGGAAATCCTGCAGAAGCTGGCTTTCAGGCAAAAAGGTAAAACAACGGGCACAGAAGAGCTGACCACCCGCGAAATGGAGATCATGGTGCTGATCTGCCAGGGGTTTACCTCCCAGGAGATTTCAGAACGCCTGTATATTTCAAGTAAAACGGTCGAAACCCACCGTACCAATCTGTTTCTGAAAGCCGATGTCAGAAACGTTGCAGGACTGATCGCCTGGGCCATCCGCAACCAGTTCTATTCTGTTGAATAATTGTCATCATTCGTTATTCGAATTCGTTATTCGATATTCGTTATTCGTTATTCGATATTCGATATTCGATATTCGATATTCGTTATTCGATATTCGTTATTCGTTATTCGATATTCGTTATTCGTTATTCGATATTCGATATTCGATATTCGTTATTCGATATTCGATATTCGATATTCGATATTCGATATTCGATATTCGATATTCGTCATTCTTGTTCATTCGCAAATATTCCATCATAGATTGGAAATTTCAAACAGGCCCTAAGGGTTTACCCCGAGTGAAATTCAGGTTATCCCCTTCCTGTTTTCATTGATTCTACCTAAAACTACCGCTCATCACCATTGTACCTTTACCTTACGGTTTAATTTGTCAATGATGATCACAATCGCGGTTGCCGACTTTAATCAGACTTACTGCCAGGGGCTGAAAACCATGCTGGAACAGGTGGAGGGATTCGAGGTTATTCTTCTTCCCGTTTCAGACTTCACGCCAGAGGCCATCAAGAAATGTCCCATAGATATTTTGCTGATGGATGAGGACTTGTACCAGTCCTGCAAAACAGGAATCGGAGAAGGGGAAACGTTGTGGCCGGTGACGAAAACCATCGTCCTGACCATGGATCGCGAAGAAATTGCCACGCTGGCCGGTGATGTGAATGCAATATTAAAAGGATCGGGCAAACGGGAATTTGCCGAACAAATCATGAAATTGACCTTGGTTGAACCATAATCAGAGCGTTACCATGCGAACATTTTACTTTTTATTCACATTCAATGATTATACAACGAAATAAAAAATTAGTCCCTGATTTTTAAACAGACACTTATTGTATGAAAAAATCATTTGTACTGGTTCAGTTAACAGGAAACTCCCTGATGAGAAAAAGCAGGGTGCTCATCCTGTTGACCCTGGTAATAATCACGGGAATTGCGATGGCATTGATATTTGTTTTAAAGCCGGCTTCTCCCGTAACACAAAGATCCTCCCATCTGCCGGCAAACAAACACCAGGAAACGGGGGAGGAAGAACTCGTTTTTTATCCTGCCCTCTGGGAGTTTATGAAAACACGCGATCCGAAAACCGAACGTATCCCCGATTGTATCCGTGGAAAGGAGATGGAATTTGCTTCCCGATTACTCAGGGAAAAGGAGGCGCCCAAATCCCAAAACTGGATATCCAGCGGGCCGGATAATTTCAGCGGTAGGATATTGTCGGTCGCCCAGGATATAGGGAATGAAAACGTCATGTTGGCAGCGGCAGCTTCCGGAGGGATCTGGCGTACCGAAAATGCCGGGGCAAATTGGGTTAAAACCACCGCTCCATCGGATATTCCCAGTTCAACCTGCATCATTCAGGATGAGCGTAAGGAAAAACGCAACATCTGGTACTATGGAACGGGCGAACTGCTTAGCACCACCGACCGGAGATTGAGCATTATCGCCCGTACCGTTGGTGTGGGAGACGGTATTTTCAAATCGCAGGATGGCGGGAAGACATGGAGCCAGCTTCCTTCCACGAAGACAAATTCTCCCGGAACCCTCTCACAGGTGTTCCAGGGAATATGGTCGCTTGCGATCGATACTTCAAACCATGCCGGTGATGAAATATATGCAGCCTGCTACGGGGGTATCATGCGGTCGGCAGATGGCGGAGACCATTGGTCGCTTGTGCTGGGAGATCTGACTTTCAAGCCATTTTCCACCGATGTTGTCATTGATCCGCAGGGCAGGTTGTATGCCACCCTGAGCACCTATTGCCCGGAATATCCGGGAAATCCCTGTCCCATCGGCGGTATCTGGACAAGCAACAATGGAATCCAATGGCAGAATATTACTCCTCCGGATTTCCCGGAAGATTACAGACGAATCAAACTGGCCATAGCGCCATCCGATCCCGGTATTTTGTATGTGTTCACAGAGTCTCCGATCCAGGATACAGATCCAACATTCGGGTTCTCGGCTTCACAGCATACCTTCTGGAAATATGCCGGCAATAAAAAGAGTGGGACAGGGACATGGGAAAACCGGACCATCAATCTGCCCGGGAAGGGAAGGGGCAACATATTAAGCGCTTATTTAGACACCATCCATGGGGCCTTCAATTCCATCGGAGGATATGCATTCACCCTGATGGTGCATCCGGATAATCCCGATGCCGTATTTATCGGGGGGACGAACCTGTACAGGAATACAACCGGTTTTGCCGATTCAACCTTCACACACTGGCTGGGAGGATATCCCTATGATATGACAGATACAAACCTCCATCCTGACCAGCACTTTCTTTTAACCTCCCGTTTGGATCACCATGTCATGTTTTCGGCATGTGACGGGGGTATTTATAAAACCTCCGACTGCTTAACCGGGCAAGTAAAGTGGGATTTTTTCTCCCGGGGGATAAACAACAGCCAGGTTTACTGGACCGGAATGGATCATGCGGCATCCAATGATGAATTTGCCATAGCGGGAATTCAGGATAACGCGATCTACATCACCGATAAGAATATTTTTCCGCTTTCAGCCTGGAATGCGGTTTGCGGCGGAGATGGTCTTACCACGATTGTTGCAGATAAAAAAAATTACCTGATAGGATCTGTTTACGACGGCAACATTTTCTCTTTTCAGGTCGACAGTTTATACAATATCAATAACATTTATTGGCAACGTCCTACGTTTTTTTACGACAGCAACTTCCTGTTTTACACAAATTATGCGCTGGATCCGAATGACAACACCACTTTTTACTTCCCGCAGAAAAATCATCTGTGGCGGAAATCGAACATGGCTGCTGCTGCCTACGATACGAACCAACTCAATACCGGCTGGGCAGAACTGACCAATGTTGCATTGGGATACCAGGACTTTATTCTTGCGATCACTGTTTCAAAGTTCCCTGCTAACCGGGTTTATTTCGGGACATATACCGGGAAGGTTTTTCGCGTGGACCATGCCAATACGGGTAATCCTGCAGCGGTCGATATCACGGGATCAGGATTCCCGGTCAATGGATTTGTTTCGTGTATAGAAACCGATCCTGCAAATGCAGATAACTGCTTTGTGGTATTCTCGAACTACAATGTTCAGAGTATTTTTCATTCAACCGATGGGGGGCTGAACTGGGAGCCTGTAGGCGGGAACCTTGAGGAAAATCCGGATGGAAGCGGAAACGGCCCGTCGGTTCGGTCGTTGAAAATGCTTTCTTATCATGGAAATACCATTTACTTTGCCGGAACCTCAACAGGCCTTTTTTCCACAACGGTGCTGAATGGGGTACAAACAATCTGGCAGCAGGAAAGTCCCGACCTGATCGGACGAAGCATTGTTGATATGATTGATGCCCGCAGTACCGATGGCTGGGTGCTGGTTGCCACGCAGGGTAATGGGATATTTTCAACCCATTTTCAGCCAACCGGGATAGGCGACCTCCAGGCCAATGCTAAACCGGGGCTGGAGCAGAATTATCCCAATCCGGCAACATCAGAAACGCATGTAAATTTCACAGTGCCTATAAAGGAATATGTAAAGATTATCCTGTATGACCAGGAAGGAAAGCAAGTCATGGTTATCCTGGATCAGTGGATGCAACCAGGCACGCATGTGACATCCTTTTCTACCGCACTTCTTCCCAATGGGATTTATTACTACAACCTGGTTTCTTCCAGTGGAAATGTTTCAAGAAAAATGATTGTCGCAAAATAAATTGTAATATGCTTTCTTTGAAAATACAAGTATGGAAAAAATAAAGTTAATCACAGTAACTCTGATAATGGTCCTTTTTGGGATCAACATTATCGAAGCACAGGTAAATCCCTATTTACAGACTCCAACGCCGACTTCGATCTATATCAGCTGGCATTCGACCGACAGTTCTTTTACCAAGGTCCGTTACGGGCTTTCAGCGACAGTCCTTAACAACGTTAAAACCGGGTCATTTCAGAATATCCATGGAAAGGTGTGGCATACGGTCAAACTGACCGACCTTACACCGGACACTCGGTATTATTACCGTTGTATCAGCGGAGTGGATTCTTCTGAAGTATATCCTTTCAGAAGTGTGCCGCTTTCCGGAACACCCGGCCGGCATATCCGTTTTGTGGTTTTTGGCGATTCCAGGTATACTGATACGATTCCATCCCATCTGAATGAGGTTTGCCAGGCTATCGTGCAAACGTTGGGAACAAAATATGGAACAGCATGGTACGATTCAGTGAATATCGTAATGCATACCGGTGATATTGTGTATAAAGGGACGACCATATCACGGTTCCAGAACGAATATTTCACACCCATTGCCAATCTGTCCTGCTCGCTGCCCTTTATGGTCTCTATTGGGAACCACGAACATGAATCGGCCTACTATTTTGATTATATGAAGTACGAAGATTTCACCGATCCATTGGTTGCTGCCACTGCCTATAACGAAAGATTCTATTCGTTTGATATTGCAGACTGCCGGTTTGTAGTATTGAACAGCAATGAGCATATCATTGGTGCACCAATCCAGTCAGAGTGGCTGGACAAAGTTCTTGCTCAATCAGATACAGCAGCGGGCATCGATTTTGTCTTTCCGTTTGCCCACCACCCTTGGCATACGGAAGTCTGGACCAATGGGAATACCGATTCCGTGAGCAAAGTCTTTTTCCCCAGGTTCCTGACTTGCGATAAAATCACACAATATACATTCGGACATGCGCATGATTTTGAACTGGGAACCATTACAGATACTGATCCCCAGAGCAGTACCCTGCACGATTTCCGCACCCTGCTGACCGGGGGCGGGGGCGCCGCACTGACAAGGTATTTCGCCGGTTCGCGTGATTATCCGGAGATTCAGGAATCGGTGGATGATTACAATTATACCCTGATGGATGTGGATGTTGATAATAGGTCTTATATCGCGGAAGTCTATACCCTTGGAAAACCGGAACATCCGATAGATAATCAACTGCTGGATGCCTGGCATTTCAGAATATTACAACCTCCTCCCGGGAAACCTGTTGTAAGTTCGCTTAATATTGAAAACGGGGTAATCCTGACAGCCACTCCGATGGCCGGCGAAGATTCATGTATGTCATCCCAATTTCAGATTACAAAGACACAGGGTAATTATACTGCGCCTGTTATTAACACCCTCCGCAATTCGCAAGATATCTTTGAAAATAACGGAATACCTGATTTTATTCCCATCAATCAAAATGCAGGAATCGACCTCACTGCATTAAATGTACCCGACAGTATCCTGACACAAGATACAAATTATTGGTTCCGGGTACGGTACAGGGACTATAACTTAAAGTGGAGCCCATGGTCAGATGAGGTTACCTTCCTTTATACCAATATAAATACGCTGAATTTTTCTTCAGGGAATTTCAATTTATCCCAAAACTTTCCCAATCCTTTCAGTATTTCAACCCTCATCGGTTATCAATTGACCGTGTGCAGTTTTGTAACGATCAAAGTGTATGATCCGATGGGAGTAGAGATTGCAATCCTGGTGAATGAAGAGAAACTCCCCGGATCCTATACCGTGCATTTTCCGGCTACTACTTCCGGGTACTCATCCGGAGTATATTATGTGCAGATGAAATGCGACGATTTTATCCAGACCAGGAAAATGGTAATTACGAAATAATAGTGATCATAACGTGAAAAAGTAATACAATGAAAAGGATGAAATTTACTTTGCCGGCATTAATCCTTCTGTTGGGCTTTAATCTGTTCTCTTTTACGATTGCCGCCCAGGAGGATCAGATATACATTTTTGTCGTGAGCCAATCGGGTTTAGTCCCTGAACAGAATGTCAGCATCTCAATTCTGATGAACAATGAATTCTCCATTCAAAATGGTTCTTTGTTTCTATACTATGATGCAGACATCCTAACCCCCGTCTCTCCGTATTGTACAAACGTGGATCCGGGTGCAGCCCTGACTGCATTTCCCATCGGAGTTACTTTAGGAAAATATTCAGCGCTTGAAATAGATATTGAATCCGATACAAATTCAGGACCTTACACATATAAACTCTGTGATCTGACTTTTCAATTTCATGGAGGGAACACCATTCTTTTGTGGGACATTGATTCCTGTTTCATTTTTGATGAGAATGGTAATTATAGCTACATCGAATTTACGATTGGAAATGCAAACGGCCAATACAGACAGGTCACATCTAAAAGCGCCGGTCAATGGAATACCGCAAGTACCTGGGATCCTGAAATCATTCCCAACCGGTCTGCCGATGCAATCATTGCAAATATGCCGGTGACGGTGCCGGAAAGCACTGGACAGCGCTGCCACAACCTCACGATCGGTCATGCCGGTGGTCTCACGGTGAATACGGGAAGTACATTGTCCGTCGGGGGCAACTTCCTCCTTGAATCAGATTCATCCGGCACTGGTTCCTTCCTGGATAATGGTACACTTACCGTTACAGGCTCAACCATTGTAAAAAAGTTTCTTACCGGCGGTTCCGGTATGCCAGGGAAAAAATACAGCTTCCTCTCTTCGCCTGTTCAGGACCAGAATATTCAGCCTGAATTTGTTTCAGCGCCACCGGACACGAGCACTGCATTTTCAAAATTTGATGAAGCCACCGCAACATGGATCAGCGCAATAACTGCATCAGGTAATTGGAATCCGGGTTTTGAAAACCAATTCATAGATGGGAAAGGTTACCTGGTTGCAGTTTACGCCAATACAACCAAAACCTTTACGGGGAACCTGAACGAAGGACCCTATGCACTTCCCTGCAGCTATTCTGCTGCTTCAGGTTCACAAGGTTGGAACCTGCTGGGAAATCCTTATCCTTCATACCTCAACTGGGATGCTGTGACCAGAACAAGCGGAATAGATAAAGCCCTCTATTCTTATGATCCCGACATCCAGAATTACCGGTATTATGTCCGGCTTCCGGGGGATACGATTAGCGTGGGTTCCGGGAGTCCTTTCATCTCTTCCATGCAGGGATTTATGATTCATGCAGAACCGGGCGGAGGCTCCGTGATTCTTAATGATTCCCAGCGGGTTCACCCATCGTATAGAGTTACTAACATGCATGAAGGCACAGCAACAGATATGCTGGAACTCGATCTTGAAGGAAATGGCTTTACAGATCAGACCTTTGTTGTTTTCTTAAACGGCTCGACAGAAAATTTTGATCCTGCCATGGACGCATTAAAGCGCTTTAGTTTCAATCCGCAGGTTCCGGTGCTGCATACCCTGACAACCGACAGTACAGAACTTGCCATAAATGCTTTGCCGCATTCCAATACCCCGGTAGTGGTCAGGGTGCATTTCGAAACAACCGTTAGTGGTACCTTCAAGCTGACAGCAAAGAATGCTGAATCATTTGGTCCTCAAACTGCAATAGTCCTGGAAGATCTGAAGATGAATCAAACACAGGATCTGAAGATAAATCCGGTTTATACATTCACCGCAGACCCGGGAGTCACTCCTGAACGTTTTCATCTTCATTTCTCAGAGGCAAATGGAATTAATGACCAGGGAAATCCGGGAGGAATGATTATATATTCATACGGAGAAGAGGTCTATATCAAAGGATTGAAAAAGCAATGCGGAGGAGAACTCTTTATTTATAATTTGCTGGGGCAGGAGATCAAGCATCAGCCGGTTCCTGGGAATGACCTGATCCGGATTCCGATGTCCGGTTTTTCGGGATATTTTGTTGTAAAAGTAGTATCAGGAAATTATTGTGAAACTGCAAAAATCTATCTAAACTAATTAATATGAAAAAAATCATTAGCGTTTTATCCTTTATACTTATTATACATTGCATTTTTACAGATGAACATTGTAAAGCACATACAGTTCCTGTAATCTCAAAATTGACCTACGACAACATTAGTCAAACAGGAGTCACTCTTTTCTGGACGACCGATTCCCCGACCGATTCGAAAATCCGCTGGATGGCTCCCGACTCGAATTACCAACCGCTCATTTTTACCGATTCCATCTATCTTTCTGAACTGGTAACCAATCATGCAGTGTCTGTCGGAAACCTCCAGACGGCCAAAATCTACAAATTCCAGGTTATCTCTCACAATGCAGGTGGAACGGCGGTGGATTCGGGTTACTTTGTCACCCAATCGGCTTCGACAGGGTTGGTGGAGGTCTATTTCAACCATTCGGTCGATACCACAGTCAGCACCGGTGAGAGCGCCAACGGCAATGAGAATTTTGAAAATCTCCTGGATGCCCAGATCAGCATGGCCAATCACAGCATCGACATCACCTTGTGGGAATTCCGTGGCGTTCCTTCGGTTACCGAGGCGCTGATCAACGCAAAAAACAGGGGCGTGAAGATCAGGTTTATTTACAACCAGATGCCGGATAGTTCACAGGTTGATTCACTGGTTGCTCATGGGATCCCGGTTCTGAAACGAACCTATCTGACGAATTTTTCCATGCACGATAAATTTTGGGTCTTTGATCACCGGAATAACAGCAATCATAATAATAAATTCCTGTGGACCGGCTCCACCAATGTCTCCCATGCCATGTTTCACCAGGACCACAACAACATTATTATGATCCAGGATGAGTCGCTTTGCGCCATTTATACCCGTGAATTTGAAGAAATGTGGGGCTCGCACACCGATGTGCCGGATCCATCCAGGGCTAAATTCGGACCTCAAAAAACGAACAACACGCCCCGTATCGTGAATGTTGCCGGTACCAGAATGGAGGTTTATTTTGCGCCCACCGACAGCATTTCCGATACAATTTGCAGCATCATTGGATCGAAAATAATGAAGAGCATCTTCTTCTGCATGTATAAATTCGAGTTGCCTCCTGTGGAAGAAGCCCTGCATTTGATTTACACCGGTAAATGTCTCAGCGGTGTGTTCGATTCGTCACAATCGACGCTCCACGGCTGTGCCTTCCCCCGGATGAAAGGCCATCAGGTTCCAAATGCCTGGAATCCGCCTGCCGATGTGTTTATCGATCCCATCACCGGACTGCTGCATCACAAGTATTTCCTGGTGGATGCAGATACCAGCGGGGGGAACAAGATCATTGCCACCGGGTCGTACAACTGGGAAATTCCTGCTGAAACCGGAAATGACGAAAACCTCCTGGTTATCTTCAACTCCAGGGTCAACAACCTTTATTACCAGGAATTCCTGGCCCGTTACCATGAATCGGGCGGGGTGATGGTTGGCACCGGATATGGAGCGGTCAGTGAGAAGGAGCCCCCACGATTTTCGTTGGATCAGAATTATCCAAACCCGTTTGATCCGGTAACGACCATAAAATACACGGTCACAGAAACAAGCAACTTTAAAATTGCGGTGTATGATGTGATGGGACGGGAAGTTAAGATAGTTGTAAATGAAAGACTTGCACCCGGAACATATCAAACATCGATCGATGGCACTTCACTCCCCGGTGGAGTCTATTTCTGCACCATATCAGAAGGTAATTATTCCGTAACTAAAAAAATGATCCTGAAAAAACAGAATTAGAGTCTGTTTATATTTGTTTTCAAATCCCTTTAGGGATTTTATGTGGGTAGAAAACAGGGATAGATACATTATTTCGTCCCGTACGGGACGAGATGGTTCTCAGAACATTTGATTTCTACCCAGATTTTATGCCTACGGCACAGTCCTACACACAGATATATAACAAAATAAGAAATTTAAACAGACTCTTAGTCTTGAATAAATGATTGATCGTAAATTTTCCTAATCTGATTGAGAAGCACCATCATACCGTAAAAGGCTGAAATTACTAAAAGACCGGTTAATTATTTTACGCCACTTCGGGGCTGATTGCTGACATAATCCATCATTGGCATGATTGCGCTTATTCGTTTTCTCAACCTTGCGGCTTCAGTTACAAGGAGATCGCCGAGCAGCTGTTTATAAGCTTTGAAACCGTCAGGACACACATTCATCATGTTTACGAAAAGCTCCATGTTCAGTCAAGGACAGAGGCGGTTAACAAAGTTTTTCCGAGGTAATGGCCTCACAATCATCCAACAAAATGGATTCGATTTATTTATCGTGGCATTTTTTAGATAAATATAATGAAAGAAGCCGGATAGTAGATAAGATTCCGGTGATTCGGGACGGGGTAC
>CAIYES010000007.1 GCA_903925275.1 uncultured Bacteroidales bacterium | reverse complement strand
CAGCCGGTCATACCAGCGCCGGCGCTCGTGCAGCATCTCCGTCTTGGAGATGCGCCCCGAGAAGATCACGGTGTCCATCGGGAACTTTTCCAGCCGGAAGTGTGTGTTGAAGAAGTGAATGGTGAAAATAAATCCTACAGCCAAAAGTGCTTCGTCGGAATGGATGATCGTTGCGATGTTAAAAACCCACCCTGGAAGGAAATTGCCAAAGAATTCAGGGAACCATAGCAGTAAACCGCTGGACCCGATAATAGCAACCCCCCAGAAAACAGCCAGGAAGTCAAATTTCTCCCAGTAAGTCCACCTGTCAAAGGTTGGCTTCGGCCCTCGGAAAAAGAACCAGCGGAACATCGCCCTGATATCCCGGAGATCTCTCATGTTCGGAAAAAGTGAATCAGGCCCGAAAAGTCGCTTGAAAAAAGATTCATTCGAATGCTTTTTGGAGAAAAGGAAGCGGGTACTCATGACCAGGGCAACAAAGAAATAGCCGAATGTAATGATGGCACAAATCCTGTGGATTATTCCTGCAGTACCAATCCCCCCCATAAAGTCCATCAGGGTCTTTCCCCAGGGAGTATAATTAAACTTCAACGGCAGACCCGTCAACGCCAACCCAAGGAAACTGGTAACGACAAAAAGATGCAGGACGATATGAACCAAATTGAAACGACGGTAGACTTTCTGCTTGATTTTACCATTTTTGTTGGCATGATGCCCTGATGGAGCAAATAATTCCGCATTACGGAGTTGTTTCTTTTCCACGGTGCCCCTGAATGCCCAAAGCAATGAGTGTACCCAGAAAAAAAGGAAGGTTCCGGCCAGTAAGGCATTCATGAATATCGTAACCCAGAAAAGTGCAGGGTATTTACTCCTGTTGGTGGGTTCAGCATGTGGTATGAACTTTGCAAATCCCTTGCTTGCATTAATATGGCACTGCCCACAAGTACCGGGCAAATGAGCTTGATTGACAGTTGAATTAGTATCCTTCGCCGGAAGGATGTTATGCGCACCGTGGCAATCGGCACAGCCAGCAACCTTTTCGGGATAGCCAAGCCGCACGTTCTTGCCATGGTAACTTGCAAAATAGGTTTCAGGTGCAATGGTGGTCACATGGTTACGTGCCATCCTTTCCGCATCAGCGTGACACTTCAAACAAGCCTGGGTGTGGATAGACCGGCCCTGTGCTGCATTGTGAATTTTGCTGATCGCATGAAGACCGTGGCAATCCGTACAGGCAGGTGCATCATTATTTCCACCAGCGAGGGTCTGGAAGTGAATGGATTTGAAATAAGCGGATTCTTTCGCGTGGCACTGACCACATAACCTGGCAGCCGCCACCTTGTTCTTTTTAAGGGAGGTAATTGCATGAATGTCCGCATGGCATTTTGAACAGGCAATGGGGAGACGTTCAGAGTTGTGAATGCTCCCCTTGTGTTCCTTTACAATTGCACTGTGGCAACTGCTGCAATCCATTGGTTTGTAAGCAACAATACACGATGGCTTTCCCTTTGCAGAACCGATTGCCGGTTTTGAAGTATCAATAATGTGACAGGCAGAACACTTGAGCGATTTGTGGACGGAAGCGTTGTAATCATGGGTAGAAATACTTTTTTCATGGCATGTCAGGCAATCCGGATTTGATGGGGAAAAAAGCGAAGTATTCTGCGCCATTACGCCT
>CAIYES010000006.1 GCA_903925275.1 uncultured Bacteroidales bacterium | reverse complement strand
CTGCTTTAAAGATACGTTGTTTGGTAATCACCGAAGTAAAAATAACAGGAACATCGCTGAAAGGTTTGATCTGCTCCAGGATAGCCTCTTCGAACTCTTTATGCGTATTGGTGACCTTCTCAACCAAATCCCACTTGTTAACGAGAATAACAACCCCTTTGTGATTTTTCTCAATGAGCGAAAAGATGTTCAGATCCTGTGCTTCAAATCCCCGTTCCGCATCTACCATCAGGATGCAAACATCGCTGCTTTCAATCGAACGGATTGCACGCATCACGGAATAGAACTCAATATTTTCCGTGACTTTGGCCTTTTTTCGTATACCTGCAGTATCGATGAGGTTAAAATCCAGGCCAAAATATTGATAATGAGTATGAATTGAATCCCGGGTAGTTCCCGGAATCGGGGTTACAATGTTTCGGTCAACACCAAGCAGCATATTTACCAGGGATGATTTGCCGGCATTCGGACGACCGACAATGGCAATTTTTGGCAAATTGTCAAGGATTGCAGAATCGTTTCCAGGTTGTTGCGACGAACCATCATCCGGTAGAGGTAGAGACACATCGCGATGTGTCTCTACCTCTACCGGAAACACCCCGACAACCTCGTCCATTAAATCGCCGGTACCACTGCCACTGGTGGAGGCGATCGAAAATATTTCACCCAATCCCAGCTTGTGAAATTCGTGAACATCGTCAATCATTTTGTAGCTGTCAACTTTGTTTACCACGAGAATAACGCGTTTTTTCGATCGGCGCAACATTTTAGCAACATCTTCATCCATCGCCGTAAGACCTTCTTTAGCATCAACCATGAAGAGGATCACATCCGATTCGTCGATGGCAAGCCTTACCTGCTTTTTGATCTCCTCCTCAAATACATCGCCCGATTGATCAACATATCCGCCCGTATCAATCACGGAGTACATTTTTCCATTCCAATCGCCATGACCATAATGGCGGTCACGCGTAACACCGCTTGTCGGATCAACGATGGCTTCGCGACCACCGCATAAACGGTTAAATAATGTGGACTTACCGACATTCGGGCGGCCAACGATTGCAATGATGTTTGTCATAAGGCTAATGTGCTAATGTGCTGATGTGATAATGTGCTGATGTGCTGATGTGATAATTTGCTGATGTGCTGATGTGGTAATTTGCTGATGTGATAATTTGCCTATTTGAAATTTAAAAATGTGTGACTTAACATATTTTGAGCATTTTTATCATTTCTGCATTGTTTGCATTGCTTGCATTGCTTGCATTGCTTGCATTGTTTGCATTGCTTGCATTACTTGCATTAATCCACAGAGTACCCGAATCTTTTAAGCGCCCGATCATCTTCCCGCCAATCCTTTGATACTTTTACGCGCAACTCCAGGAAGATATGTTTATCAAGGAATGCTTCAATGTCTTTTCGCGCATCTGTTCCAAGTTTTTTAATCGCCGATCCCTGGTGTCCGAGTAAGATACCCTTTTGTGTCTCCCTGGAAACGAAAATAGTCGCTGAAATTCTGGTTAGCTTTTCCTCCTCCTTAAACGATTCAACAGCCACTTCAGTCGAATAGGGTACTTCCTGGGAAAAATTTAGTAAAATCTTTTCCCTGATGATTTCTGAAATAAAGAAACGCTGACTGCGGTCGGTTAGTTCATCCTTGGGATAAAATGCCGGTGATTCGGGCAAATGGTGCAAAATAGCTTTAAAAACCTGGTCAAGATTGAGGTTATGCAGGGCAGAAACAGGGAGGATAGTCGCATTTTCCATGATGTTTTTCCACTTTTCGACTTCTGTTTCAAGCACCTCCATATTTCCCAGGTCAATTTTATTGATGACAACGATCACCGGCGAATTTATCTCTTTGAGTTTCTTCAAAATATCTTCCTGGTTGAAGTTGTTGCCTGCTTCGGTAACCAGCAGGATCACATCTGCATCATCGAGGGCAGCGAATACGGCCGACATCATCGCACGGTGCAGTTTATAATGGGGGATAATCACCCCGGGCGTATCGGAATAAACGATCTGATAATCATCCCCGCTGAAAATACCCATGATGCGGTGGCGGGTAGTTTGAGCCTTGGGTGTAATAATTGACAGCTTTTCTCCCAGCAATGCATTCATGAGGGTGGATTTCCCAACGTTTGGATAACCAATGATTGAGACAAATCCTGCTTTATGTGACATATTTTTTACTGAATTTTGGATAACACCGAAACAAACCCTATATTTGCATCCGGAAATAAAGTACAAAGGTACACAAAAATATACTGCGGGGTGGAGCAGTGGTAGCTCGTTGGGCTCATAACCCAAAGGCCATAGGTTCGAATCCTATCCCCGCTACCAAGTTTGTTAACGTTTTGATTGTCACAATTTTACGAGAATTTCCAAGTAAGATTGAAACATTTTGAAACAAAAGTTGCGGTCGTTTCACTTAAATTTTTAACCTGGCGAGGTCGAAAATTTAAAAAGAAATGGAAAAATTCAAATCCGCAAAACTTTTTGATGCCGGCGGCGATCTTTCTAAGCGCTGGCTTGTTTACTACTACTTTTTATCACCTGACACCGGAAAATATGTCCGGTTTCAGCAATGGGTGCCACAGAAAATCCTTACTGCCAGCGGCAGAAGGGATAAGGCACACGAGATAATCAAGTCCCTTAATAACAGGTTACGACAGGGGTACAACCCTTTTGCACACAGCGAAAAGAAATATACATCTCTTTCTGTGGCAATTAATTATGTGCTGACTATCAAAGTAAACTCATGCCGGCTCAGAACCCATCATACTTATAGCAGTATGGTACATACGTTCACAGAATGGCTTCAAACTAAAAATTTTTCAAATATGCCTATTGATGATTTCAGTTATCATCATGCACAGGATTTTATGGATTTCACTCAGGCGAAACTTAAAAACAGCAATCGGACATATAACAACCGTGTGACTGCCATGAAAACATTGTTTAAAGTCCTGGTTAAACGTGAGTGGATTTTATCAAACCCCTTCGACAAGGTCGAATCTCTGCCGGAAGAAGATCCGGCAATAGTCGCCTTTTCCATTGATGACCTTATGATCATGCAGAAATATCTGCCATCCTGGAATTATGACTTGTATGTTTGCGCCTGCCTGATCTTCTATTGTTTCATCCGGCCACAGGAAATGGTACGGTTGACGGTCTCCAATTTTAACCTGAAAAACCGAATGATCGTCATCCCCGGAAAAGCCTCCAAAAATAAAAAACAAGAAGTTGTCCAGATTCCCAATGCCCTGGTGCCGGTATTGATGAAACTGGATTTGAAATATCCTGGTGATTATTTTGTCTTTGGAAAAAATCAACAGCGGGGCAAGGTGGAATATGCACCAACACGCATGGCAGAGGCCTGGCGCGTTTTTGCAAAACAATTTGGGATTGATAAAAATCTTTATTCTCTCAAACACACCGGTGTGGGTATGGCCATTGAAAGCGGAATCAATGTCAGGGATTTGCAATTACAACTTCGGCATTCATCTTTGGAAATGACCCAGATTTACCTGGACAAGTTCAATCGCAGGCCTTCAGAAAAACTGGCCAACAATTTTCCTGATCTTGGGCAACTGGTCGGGAAAAATGAACCTGTAATAAAGCCCCTGCCACCTCAGATTTATACTCACAGTCTTTCATAAAACTTATTGACAGACATAACACTCCATCAGGGCCGGCATAATCCGGTCCTTTTTTATGGTCACCTGGATGCTTTTAACCAGGTACTTTATACCGAAAACCATAATTTTTTTCTCAAAACTGAACTCATTAAGCTCCTGGAAGGTCATCTGGCGGGTGATCTTCACCAGTTTGGTTGACATGCGAAAATCAAAATAAGCCTTGTAGTGTTTATTGAACAATCCGTTTTGGCTGCCATAAAACAAACTTTTTGTATCCGTGTCATTGCGGCCAACCGTTCTGAGATTTCCATAACCCCCGTTTTGATAAAGAACAAAAAATAGTTTTGGACTAATGGCGCTCCAGTCTTCCCTGGCATTGCCGATGATACAATTTTTCAAACTGGTTTGTTCATTCATCAGGGAGGAGAACTTGGTCGCAATAGATTGATCGTCATTTTTATAAATCGATTCCCACTTGATGTATGCCTCGAACAATGTCGGGGTTACCGGCATCCAATATCCATTGAAGCCGTTAATAACATAGTACTGGTTTTCATCGTGCACAAACCGGATATCCTGTGGGTCTGATGTAGGCCAGGGTTTGAGGTCAGAGACTGACTGCACCGGGCTTTTAATGCGTTTGAGAAAATTATCCTGATCCACCTTGGCCGCCGAATAGAGGTCATCATCGGTATCCATTTCCATTTTCAGATGAAATCCGCTTACCTGGTCCTCTAACTCCATATTTACCAAAATGATTTGTTTAGAAAAATCAACATAGTCGGCTGACTTGACAATGGCATCAACCGAACACAGTCGCACGGTGTTTTTGTTGACAAAAATCCGGATATTAAAAAACGATTCCAAACCGATAAAAAAATCATTCAGCCCCATGCGGGGAACATGGTAATTCAGATACAATTTCTGAGGCTCATACCCGAAAAAACCAGGGATATCCCCATTGCAATCGACCGAATTGTACAGCACGAGTGAATTGTAATCGACATCTGTTGAAAAAAACGAGTCATCAAACTGATAGCTCAGGGTCTCAAATATTTTTTTCAGCACAAACCTCAAATAAAGCATCGGTACAATGAATGACCTGTTACCACCAGGCGTTAACCTGCGTATTGCAGAGTTATCATAGAAATTGAAGTAATTCAGTTGCTGATCGCCTGTGGGGTTATCAAAATAGGTTTGGTTGAGCAGTTGTGGAAAGGCAAAATCCCTTTGCGGATACACCGTATTTGCGCAGGCATTGATAAAAATGAGTCTCTGGTTTTCATCGGTAAAATTTAACAGCCCAAAATCGACATCATACAGACTTGCATTCTTTCGTTTGTAATTAAAATCCCCTACGCCTTCAAACAGTGACCCTTCATAAGTTTTCAGATTCAAGGATTTCAGTTTCACAGTGCCCTCGAACAGACTCACCCCATTCCAGGTGAACATGCCCTGGCGCTCAAGGTATGGATTCGAGGTGCTCTCAACCCGGTGGCCAAAGTTTAAAATTATTGCATTGCGCGAAGTTGTGGGGATGAGAAACGGATACGAATATGAACCGATTTCGCCAAATACCGGCGATTTCAGGTTCATGGTGAACGAAAAATCATCCGGAAGATCGACAAATTTGTCATCTATCTTTAATGCCAGCATATCACTTTTGTTCCGGCTTTGGATTAGCCTGAGGATTAACTTCCCTGGGTAATTCTTGAATCTTTGCAATCTTGAAATCAGCAACAATCTGTGTTACCTTCTCCAGTACAGCAAGTGAAATCAAGCCCAGGCCAGACATGAGCATAATGAACCATGCTGCAAACATTGTAGTCCACGCATTGATTGAAAAGACGCCAGCGCAAAACAGCACAAATACCGTTATGCAGCATAAAATAAGCAACCCGCCATAAAAACGTTTTGAACTTGCTTCATCGCTTGAAGAATGCGCGAGCTTGATCCAGTCCCAGAATTTGACCCACTGGCCAAACATGACAATATCGCGTAGCCAAAGCCATCCGAGATATAGCGTAGAGAAAACCTTTTTCATCTTTTATTTTATTTCTTTCCAGCCGAGTGATAATTCATCCCAATTGTATAATAGTCCATCTGTGGGATATGCAACAGGAGGCTCCCATTTACAATTCGGATCAAGTATCCATGATTGAAATGGTTTTTTTGACGAAAAGTTCTGCTTGCCGGGATAATACGTACTACCTATTCCGGCATAATTCTTTGTCGAATCGTTCATAAAAGTTTCCACCCAATTACCCCCAAATAACTTATTTGCAAGTTCAGCCGATTCAATAACGATCACCTGTGTTACTGTATCAGCTTCGATTTTTGCATAATATTTTTGCGAAAAACCCAATAACGGGAACCATAAGAAAAATAAAAATGCCGTCCTTTTCATGTTATGGAATATATCTTATTATTACGATACCTGATCCTCCCCAACCGGGATTATAACTGCCTCCGGCTGCTGCTCCACCGCCACCACCACCCGTATTGGCACTGCCACTTGTAACAGTTCCACTCGAATTTCTCCCTGCTCCACCACCGCCATTTCCACCACTGCCAGGATACACACTATACGATTGATATCCTCCCCCGCCGCCACCACCGCAATAATAGGCCACAGTTCCGGAAATAGCATTTGAAACGCCATCGCCGCCATTTCCGTATCCATTTGTAGCAGCCGTGGTTCCATTGACTCCCGCCCCGCCACCGCCACCGCCACCAGTATTATTATTGCCATTTCCGCCATTTTTATTTCCGGTCAATCCTGTTCCATTATGAGCAGAACCACCACCAGAACCACCACCACCATTACCTGTTGAGTCGCAGGAATAACCCGTATTGCTATATCCGGCGCCACCCCCGCCACCTTCTGCCACGATCGTTGAAAAAGAACTGTTAGTTCCCGAAGATCCCAGGGTTCCACCACCAGCTCCTATTTTTACAGTATAAGTGCCCGGGCTTATATAAAACGATGAATTGTAGATATAACCTCCGGCTCCACCACCCCCGCCACCGTTATTTCCTCCGGCGCCACCCCCGGCACAAACCAATACTTCAACATTTCCGCTGCCCGTCACAGTTAAGGTTTGCGTTGTCGTAAATGTGTGTATTTTATATGAACCCGATGTTGTTACTGTTCCTCCCGATAACGATAAAGCAGCAGGTGCCTGATAAAACGTGAATATCTGAGTCCAGGCATAAACAGGAGATAACAGAATGATGAATATTAATCTTTTCATAGTTTATGCCCTATTAGCTGAATCATAAAATTCCTTGGTTTGGTTGTGGTTGCAGAAAACACCAGCCAGATCATATTTCCTTTTGCAATGGTACCATTTGTAAAAGCATACGCTTTTGTAACCGCTGTTCTGCTCGTAGCAGCCGTTCCTGCGTAGATTACGGCCGTGCCTGTATCGGCAATGCTTGCACCATACCGAACCTTCGCAGTCAGGTTTACCGAACCACCTGTAGCAGTAGTAGTAGCAATCAGCGCCAACGAATCCAGTACAATTCCATTGGAGTAACCCATTGGGAATTTGAATGTCGTGTTAATCAATGTAGAATCTATTCCTATACCAAACAGTGGGACAATCTCAGAGCGGAGTTTAAGATCAGCAGCATGGTAACCATCCACCATATCTGCATTAAGATTTGTATTAACGGTTGTGGATGTACAGGCATAAGGTTGTGTCCCTGTTCCTACTGTTGCATTATAATTTGTACCGGATGCAACTCCCAATACCGGCGTAACAAGCGTGGGAGAAGTGGAGAAAACCAGATTGGTCGACGTTGTCCCGGTCGTTCCTGCTGCCGAGCTTAAATAGTTCAACCTGGCTGCCGTAGTGGTTACCGTTGTTGTATTAATCTTCCATGAAGCGGGTAAAGTAACCGTGCCGGTAAAACTTGGTGATGCAAGATTGGCTTTTAAGGCATTTTGAACCGTAGACCAGTAGTATCCTGCTAATTTACCATTGCTCCCGGTATCTGCTTTCGCCCAGTACAGACCGGAGTGGTTGCCCCAACCAAATGCGGTGTTCCAGTTAGCAGAATTGTTTTTTACCTTTTTCAATAAAGTAGTTTTTCCCGTTCGTCCGGTTGTAAAAACTGACCCGAAATTTGTTTTGGATTCACCAACTATCAGACTATCTGAACTCGTTCCCGTATTGAGGTTGTTTAAATAAACTGAATCATTTATTGTTAAATTCTTTGAATATATCCAGTCCCACCAATTCCCGGTTAATGGATTTCCAAGAATACCACTGCATGAATATGGTGCAAGGGCAAACGCATTGGCTTTTCTTAATTCCGGCAAATCAACACTCATATCAAGGTTCATATATTTTAATACCGTATATCCTCCTATGAAATTTCCTTGTTGAAAATCAATTCCCTCGTCGGTCAAATTTATCATGGTAACATCAGTACCCAATGGCCCTGTTTGAGTTTTTAAACTAATACCTGCAACACTTCCGAAATCCAACCCCTCTCTACCCCATGCGGGATTCACTCTATTGCGAAAGCCGACATAACCAAGTGGATCAATTTGATAGGCTCTTGAATAGGTAGTATCCCAAGGTTGTTCAAGTGATCCCAAACATAAGTTACCATTTGGGGTACTACCAACTCCAATAAAATGATGTTTGGATTGTGGATAACCGGGACTTAAAAAACCAGCATAATTGGAATCTTCCATAAAGGCTGTACCAAAATTTGGTACAATAATAAACCCACCAGAATATTTATTTGGAATATCATCTATTCTTGCCATAAAAAGTGAGTTTCCTGCTTCAAGGGTTGTTCTGGCAGTATAATCCGAATCCGAGACAAAGAGTGTTCCTTTTACATCTACATCTTTGCCATACAACTTCCAACGGTCTGTTGAATTTCCCAAATTTTTTATATGCGTATTGTATTTGCCACTACCGACATAACGAAAACTCGTTGAGTCGAACATGTATCTCGTTCCGGAAGTACTTGATTCCACATCAAGCATTATTCCGTGGTCGCAAGCAGGAAATTTCATAATAGTGTTGGTAAAACCCGCACCTCTATTAAATAAGATAAACCCAAATGTTGGATCAAGTAACAAACCAGAATGATTTGTTGAATCAAAAATACATTGGAGATAAAGGGGGTCGGTTGTACTTATAATATCATGAGTATTGATTGTTGACGCAATCACTGTATCATATGGATTTCTTAAAACTGTTTTATTACCCAACGTATGAATCCAGGGTATAGAATCAGCGATCTTTGCGAACCCGGGGAAACCATAAAATGAGGTATCATTTATTGTAAGGTGATCGCAGTAAAGCTTCAGCTTGTATATTTTGCCGCCACGGTAAAAAGTGAGGGTATCCATAACACGGTTCTGTGCCATTACCGTTGTAAAGGCAATCAGGAAAATAAATACTGAGAGAATCTTTTTCATATTTTATATTTTAGCTTGGCAATCCATCCGGAACATGAGGCTTGGCAATAGCCATGATCGTTGCGTTTACAAGGGTTTTGATAACAAGTTTTGATTGAATCTTACTGACAAGATATATTTCAACCGGGTTTCCATGGCTATCGAACCCGTTTAAAGAATAGCTGTAATTTGTATCTAAAAAAGTGGCATCCCAAATAAGGTTACAATTTGTATTTGCAATAGCTGTGGCATGGGCTTGGCGGACATCCGACAAAATTGTCGGTTTATGTTTTATGTAATCGAGGGATGCAGTATTTGTCTGATTCCAGTCACTTTGAATTTGCACCCCTGGAATCATTACAGATGTTTGCTGCTCGAGGTAATCCAGCAGCAATAAATTAGCTGCTTCAAAATCATCAACCTGTACCAGGGTTCCGCTAAGACGCTCAGTCAGGGCAGCTTTAAAAGCATCATATACCTGTTGGAATGTTATCATTTATTAAAGCTGTTACTCGAATTCAAGTGAGAAATCATAGGAGAAATTCTTTTCAGCGGTTATGGTCGAAGTCATTCTGATGTTTGAAAAAAAAAATCATCGTACGCCCTTTCATATTCAAATGCCAGGTTATAATTGTAATCATCATCCTTAAAAAGCGTTGTTTTTTTTGAAGTAAGCAAACACTTGAGCAACCTGCCATCATCAACCTCATAAATATCGGAAGAGAGCATGAAATCTCTCAATGAATGTAAATAATCGCGTGTAAGCCAGCCGGTATTCGCCTTGAAACTTTGCGTTTCCCTGATCATCGTTTCAGCTCCGGGGGTGTTGAAGGATGATTCGGTTTCATCACTCATATACATGACCGTCTGACGGTCATGTTCTTCAATCGTTTCGAAATTCCCGGTGCATCTGAGCGAATCGTAGGTACCCCAGGAATTTCTGAATCTGAAATATCTTGTGTTTTCAGCATATTTCTTGTCTAGCATAAACTGACGGACATCTGAAATTACATTGTCCTGACCATCAACCAGGTAAAGTTCCCACTTATCGACCTTGCCATTCAGGTAAGCGGCCAGGTGTAACTGTGCGTAGCCGGCCATATATTCAACAACACACCACTGGCTTACACCGGTCAGCGAAGTGATATCAATTGAAATTGAAATTCCAAGTTCAGTATTGTAAAGGTTTGCCTTTAACTTAGAGGTTATATATGAAGGTGCCTGGAATGCAAAGAACAGGCTGTGGGATTCCATCGTATCGGTAAGCCGCCAAGGAGGCGACCAGGTCATGAACTTCTTTTTTGTGGCCGGGGCATTAAAATAGTCCGAAAGAAGAATGTTGTTGGCAACAAGGTCTTCACGGTTCAACCCTCCGGCGATTGCATAAGACCAGAGCCTTTCATCACCATAAGTGCGGGGCGAAAAAACTCCCGAAACCTTATCACAGAAAATCGTCCGGTACTTTAAAATATAATCTGTAAAAACATGGGTATAAAAACCTACTACTGTAAGATGGAATCGTGGCGCAGAGGCACTCTGCAGATTTGCATAGAGGTACTCCTGTATATCGAATTTTACCGTGCCGTCCCCTGTCAATGGTTTGTAATCAGAACCAAGGATTTCAGTCCCGTTTTTCATCACCGTCATCATCACACCATCAACCGTGCCTGCAGGCGGGTCCTGCCCCTGGGCAATATTTGTTATGGTTATCCCGGTGACCGTGTTATTTCCGGTTGTCCAGTCATAATCAGCGGAAGGAATTTTAGCCGTAAGTGTAAGAATTGTATTTTCAGCCGTGATATCATAATGCTGCAAAAGCTGAACATCATGTAAAATGTACTCAAAGAAAGCTTTGCACCACAGGATTTCATCCCAACTTTCATCTGCAACCGGGATATGGTTTTTATCCGAGCATTCAGTTTTAAGAATAAAAGTCCTTGTTCCGTCCAAAAAAGTAACGTCAACAGAATGATCAGGCGTGGTATCGATACCGGTAAATTCAATCTCGACGACTGACAACACCCCGCCCATGGGCAGCCCTCCCCCGCCTGTTTCGCCCGAGGATAAGAGATATCGCATCGGATTTCCGGCGAATGACATCAAAAAAGGTTTCTTCGTTATCTCCATAATGCAAACATATTGGTTGATTGATTTTATTTAAAGGACAAATATTATTTGGTAACATTGGCTTGAATCTCCGTGACCCTGTTAATTGAATCCATAAGATTATCATAGACAATGTTTGCTCCCAACGGTTTTTTAATCTGTTCCTTGAAATCATCCATTGCCTTGAGCGTATCAGGGTGAAACTGAACCACCACCGGGGCATTGGCAGCAGTTTTTTGTATACCGGCATCGGGATACAGACCGCCGGCACGTTGTGGTACTTTCGCCTGGTTGATACCTTCAATGATGTAGGGATAGTTCATTTGAATATTGCGGGTCGTATAGGGGTCAATGACAATCTCATTGCCGGTTTCATTCACCAGCATCGGGTTGCCGGGGATCCCGGTAAATGATTCCAGGTAGGGTACATTGTTATATTTTTTACCGTCATCCATTCCGGTAACATTGTACCTGCCTGCAGCAGCCTGTGGAACCGGGGTGGCCAGGATCAACCCAATCTGGGCGGCGCCAAGAATCCCGACAATGATAGCCAGGGCAATCCCGGCAGGTTCCAGCGCCAGGGCAGACGTTATCCCAACAGCTGTATTGATGATCGCATTGGTAACATTGGTGGCCTTTGCAATTACGGCCTGATCATGGGCTAACTTGCGTTTCTTCTTATCGGCTTCGGCATCTAATTTGG
>CAIYES010000005.1 GCA_903925275.1 uncultured Bacteroidales bacterium | reverse complement strand
TTTTTATTTTGCCTGCATAATCTACATTGCTTGCATTGTCTGCATTGTCTGCATTGTCTGCATTTATTTCATTCAAAGTTAACATGTTCAATTCCTTTTTCACGTGCTGTGTCATGAAGAGGGATCACAGGGAAAAATTTGGAAATCAAGGTGATGATGATAAGAACCAATATGAACGGTGCGATGGTTATCATTGTCTCGATCAATGTTGGTGTATACACGACAAAGTTTTGCGGCACATGTTGTATCGGAAGAAATGGATGTTCCTGGGTGGGAACAACGATAATATAACGTTTGAACCACGCCGCGACCAGCACGGCAATCGAAATGAGCAGAAGTGGCAATGGTTTGCGGAAGCGGCGGAACAGCAGAAAAAGAATGGGCAATACAAGTCCTCCCAGTTGGACAATCCAGAACATGATAGCATCTTTTCCGGCAAAAAGCTCCTGGAGATGCACGGCATCGGCACGTTTCAATTTATATCCCGGAACCAGAAACTCATTGAGGTTGAAATAAAGATATACCAGGGAAACAGTCGCAAGTACTTTTCCCATGTTGTTGAAATGCATGTCGGTGAGGTAATCCTGAAGTTTGTAATTCTTGCGGTAGAAGAACATGGCGATTATCACTGCGGCCGAACCGGCCACAAAAGCGCCGGAAACAAAATAAGGTCCGAAAACGGTACTGTCCCATCCGGCCCGTGAAGTAACAGCAAACAACCAGGAGGTTACGGTATGGATGGATAATGCTGCAGGGATGAGCAGGATGAGCAGAATGCGGATCGACCGGTTAATGATTTTATTCTGTTCGGGGCTGTCGGTGAAGTTAAGTGAAAGAGTCTTATAAACGGATTTAAGCCATGATGGAAGCGTATCCACTTTGCGGTAAATGATGGCCATATCGGCAATGAGCGGGAGAAAGAGCAGCAACAGACTCAGTACAAAATAGGTTGTGATCACGGTGACATCCCAGAGGATGGGTGATTGGGGACGACCGTAAATAAACACATAAGCCAGCCGTTCCGGGCGACCCATGTCGGAAACGATCACCAATCCTGCAACAGCAGCAAATGCAACAGCAATGGTTTCGGCGATCCGGGTAATCGGTGTAAGCCACTTCATGCCGATCAGACCAAGCACGGCGCTGATCAGCATTCCGATAAGGCTTGCGGCAACAAAGAAAACAAAGTTGGCAAGGTACAATCCCCAGGTAACATAGTCACGGATCCCTGCCACGCCCAATCCGGTGCGCAACTGGATGGAGTAGGCATAGAGGCAGGCCAGCAGCGAAATTGTCAGAAAACCCATCCAGATCAGAAAACACTTGTTGATCCTGATATGATGTGTAAGATCGCTGGTAATTTTGTCAAAAGTCAGTTTATTGTCATCCATGGTCATCAAACTTTTTCAGGTGTTGCATCGTTGGCTGCTTCAAAAGGGAACAGTCGGTTTTTTGGCGGAAGGTAATAAACCCGTGGCTTGGTGCCCAATTCGGGCATTAGCTGGTAACCGCCATTGTCGCGCAGGAGTTTGCTGAGCCTGACGGTTTCCTTCGTTGTACCATTGGTAACGGCATCTTCGTTTTCATCGCCGAAATAGTAAACCCCATTTGGACAAGCCTCAACGCAATACGGCAATTTTCCCTCCCGCAAACGGTCGGCAGAGAACAGGCATTTTGATATAGTACCCAGTTTTTGTGGAAGATTCAACTCCGCATTGTATTCGAGACCCTGGTCTTTAGCGGAGTCTTTGGGTTCGATCCAGTTGAAAATACGGGCAGAATAGGGACAGGCGGCCATGCAGAAGCGGCAACCGATGCAACGATCATTTTCAATGAGCACAATGCCATCGGGGCGTTTGTATGTCGCATCAACAGGGCAAACGGCAACACAGGGAGGGTTATCGCAATGCTGACAGTTTTTGGGCATGTTGTAAGGAGCGGTATTGGGTGCATCCTGCATCTGCAATGTATTCATGTGGAACTGTTCAGGACGCAGGTGATGGGCATCCTGGCAAGCGCTGATGCATTTACGGGCATTGCGGCAACGCGACAAATCGGTAACCATCACCCAGCGACGTCCGGGAATTCCACCGCGGCACATTGATTCGCGGAGATCTTCACCTGTTTTTTCAAGGGCCTTGACCTCCAGGGAATCAACCGAAACCAGTTTACCATCCTGGGTAAGCAGAATTTTACTTTCACCGGTAGCCTCTTTCTTGGCCTCGAAAATATGTCCTGAATAGAGCGCTGCAGCTCCTGTGGCAACTCCTACACCCGCAAGACCCAGATTCTTTAAAAAGTTGCGGCGTGTTGAGATTTTTGAGTTTTCAATTTCGTTCGGTGAATGAGGCGTATTGTTTTCTTCCATAATCAGATTCTTGTCGGAAATTATATGCACAAATGTAAATAAATAATCAAACCTTCTTTTACTTAAATGAAATTTCGAAACGGTCTAAATTAAGAATGGAATTAAAGCAAAATTAAAATACTAAAAAGGAAAAATCATAGATACCTTATATCCAAAGTTATCCCCGACATTATCAAAGGAATAGGGCCCCCAGCGGTAAAACGCGCCTATACCGATCGTGTAAATCTGCAGGTTGATCAGGTTGTTGATCAGCAGTCCCGATTCATAGTAGCCTAAGTTCATCTCCTTTGGATTGATCGTGTTCTTGCTGTATTTTTCTTTGTCATCCAACCAACCGAATCCGATATTCTGCGAAAGTGCAAATTCCGGGTGAAACCACTTTTTCCCCTTGAAAAGCAAGTATCCGAAATCATGGTAAATGTAGACTGAGCCATATTTGTTTGACAAAAATTCATTGTTGCGCATGGTGCCAAAACTATTAGGGGCGTATAGGGTTATTAACCGGTAACTTGCGGGTGCGTAATACAAATTGCACACCGGAATGGGTTGGTCGACATACCCTCCGTTTAGTTGGATGGTCAGTTTTCCGAGATATTTGATATTGAAGGTCTTGCGGACCTTCAGGTCGAAACGGTCATAATTAAATTCACCACCCAGGAACCCTTTAATGCCCCGTGAATACTGGAACCAAACCACCGGGAACTTCGTTCCGAGTGAGATTTTGTTGTTTATCGTTTGTATAAACTTCTCACCATAGGCCCACTTGAAACCTGCCGTGACAGTTGTGAACCGGAACTGATCGGATAGCAATACGGCATTTCCTTCAATCGAAGCCAGATCCCAGGTGGTCGTTGTTTTGAAATCGTATGCGAAACCAGCATTGAACAACACGTATTTCAAAGCCCGGAACCCCATTGAAAAGTCAGCATGTTCAACGCGGTCTAATTTTTTTAACAGCAACTGTTTAAAGTTCCCCGACAGTATTGATTCGTAATCATTCGGGAAATTCAAGCCCCCTGATTCAACCAGGTCGTAATAGTATGCGGCGGCCAGGGTAACATCGCGGCGGCGATTGGCCAGAAAACTGACATCTCCGCCATATTTCGAAGTAGAAATGCCAAAGGCGTACTGATAGAACCCGCCGATTTTAAACCAGTCAGCCAACCGGTCGTTGGTATGAATACCGGCGCCTGCCACCAGCCCTTCATAGGTGTTGTAATTCAGAAACCGGTTGATGTCGATGTCGATGGGTCCCCAGGGGATACGGCCTGTAAGCAGGGTTTGAAAGGTTTTTGCCATTTTATCGAAATTGTTGGCTTTACCAACGCTGTCCAACACTTTATAGGTTTGCCGGTCTTTTTTACTCAGGCTGTCAACCCTGTACTGATTCCAGTAAGGCTCACTGCGTGTAGTTGCGTCTTTATCAACCTCAACATCGAGATGGTTAAATTCACTCCTGACCATGTCAGCGTTGAGCACAATATCGCGGATATAACTGCGACCGCTTCCCACGGCTTTGTATTTTCCGATCCTCATATTGTTGAAAGCCACATCGGTATTGAGCTGAACCGGAAACCACTGCATTCCGTCGACCAATTCATACAACTGGTGTATCCTGATCATTAAACCTCCCGAATTCGGATATGGCTCGGCGGTTACATTCTGGATACCCCAATTGTGGGAGTTGATGGCAATAATCCCTTTCATACCATCGAAATTGGTGCCTTTACGGGGCCTGAAAGAGATGATGAAGACACTGTCCTTCCCCACATAGGTTGTATCTTCAAGTTTAAAAAAATATTTACTGAAACTACCGCTCCCGACCGGATTTACGTAATCTTTCATGAAAATGGAGATGAAAGGTTTGTAAAAGGAGAAGGACTGGATCTGGGTTGCAAGGAAAACCAGAATGGGATCTTTAAACCCCGACATTTTGGTCGCAATAACCTTGTTGTAGTTCTTGTCGGGTGCCATGAATTTTCGTTTGGTCACATTTTCCATCAGGAACAGATACTGGTTGCTGATCAGCTTTTCAATAAGCTTAGTGGCGGAATCTTTCATGGCCGTATCCATTTTCACCGAGTCGGGTTTCATGGTAAACCCAATTGTCAAACCTTTGACATTCTGCATCATGGAGGTATCAACCAGGGCTGAAAAATCACCATTCAGCGTGGTATCCTTATCCACTGTAAAAACGGTTTTGTCGTATGCGGTATATGAAAAAGTTTTTACCTTTTCAGGGTCATTGATGTCGCGGTTATCAATAGCGTTGTGGATGATGCGGTGGGCCGGATTTATTCCCGGAAGAATTTCGACCTCCTGCAGGTCGATATCTTTTTGGACCATTTGAATGAGCAAATCCCGGGTGCGGCTGCCAATCGTAACCAACTTTGGTTCATACCCGACGTACGATAACCTGATGGTCGCTACCGGTTTTGACGACCGCAGGTTAAATTTTCCGTCGATGTCGGTAGTGCCCCCGGTATTGCTGCTGTTCACGACAATGTTGACGAAGGCAAGCGACTCTTTCGTTTTGAAATCAATTACTTTTCCTGAAACAGTGAATAATTCCTGGGAGAGGCAATTGGAGGAAACTGTCAGGCAGAACATCAGGAAGATCAGGAGGCGTAGATTCATGGAATGATCTTTTTTTCAAAGGTAAGAATTTAAAATTATTGTAACTTTCCAAAAAATTAACTGCAAAAAACGATATGACATTCCCGCTGATTGCAAAGACAGTTTCAGGACTTGAAGATGTTCTGACGCATGAATTAGAGACCCTTGGTGCAACCGACATCATGAAACTCAACCGTGCAGTTTCATTCACGGCCGATGCCGAAATGATGTACAGGATCAATTATGCCTGCCGTACTGCATTGAGAATCCTGAAACCGCTGTTTCACTTTGAAATTCTTGAGCAAAAGGATCTTTACGAACATATTTATGAATTTCCATGGGAAGATTATCTGGATGCAGAACATTCAATTTCGATAGATGCAGTGATTTCTTACACGGTTTTCACAAATTCACAGTTTGTGGCGCAGCGGTCGAAAGATGCCATTGTGGACAGGCTTCGTGAGAAGTTAGGAAAACGGCCATCAGTGGACCTTGAAAATCCCGACCTGAAGATCAATGTACACCTGTTCAAGGATTCCTGTACCGTGGCGCTGGATTCGTCGGGGCAATCACTTCACCGCCGCGGGTATCGCAAAATTACCGGTCCGGCGCCCATCAATGAAGTGTTGGCGGCGGGTCTGGTCAAACTTTCAGAATGGGATACCATTGCCCCTTTGTTCGATCCGATGTGTGGCTCGGGAACATTGCTGATTGAGGCCGCCATGCTTGCAAAAAATATGCCTGCCGGCTATTTCCGCGAAGAGTGGGGATTCATGAAATGGCGGGATTTTGATGCGGCCCTGTGGGAAAAGGTCAAAGAGGATTGCCGGACGCAAATTTCTGCAGTAAAGTTGAACATACATGGGTCGGACCGGGCGGAACGCGCCATTGAATCGGCTCGTGAAAACCTGCGGTTTACCGGTCTTTACGATGATATTTCCGTGGAAGTAGGTTCATTTGAGGAATCAACACCCCCATTCGAAACGGGGTTTATCATATCAAATCCCCCTTATGATGAACGGTTGAAAATAGAGGATTCACTGGTGTTTTATAAGATGATCGGCGACACCCTGAAACGTAAATATGCAGGATATACGGCATGGTTTATCTCCTCCGATCTGGAATCGATTAAATTCATCGGTCTGAGACCTTCCCGGAGGATTCCTGTTTTCAACGGCCCGCTGGAGTGCAGGTTTGTAAAGTTTGAGATGTTTGCCGGGAAGAAAGGCTACCCGGATGCCGGAAAATAATTGTGAAACAGGCAAATTTTCAATTAATCTTATAAATTCTTAAAACAACGCACAGAAAATCCGGTAATACTACCAAAACTGTATCTGTCCACGTTGATGTTGTCATAGTACATGGTCCGGCTCCATGCATTGGATGGAACGTTCTCAGTAGAACTCCACCAGTAGCCATGGTTATCAATGTTGCTAAAAGTACCATTGCTGCCGCGGTAACCTGCCGGAACAGCTGTAAAACCACTAACGTTCGTTGCCCCGGTATTGGGGGTAGACCATAAACCTGTGCCGGCCTCGATAGTGCCGGTCGATTTCATCCTTCCTCCGGCCAATGGTACACCGCCAAGAAGGGTGGTCAATGTTGACCATTCCCCATCTGTTGGAATATGCCAACCATTGGGACATATTCCCTTTGTTCCTGCTGCCGTTGCATACTGCATCATTTCATCCCATTGGTATAAGCCTCCATAAAGAGCACAATTCGCTTCATCATCGTTATAACAATACTTTTCAATGCTGGCGTTATTGGTTTGCTCCTGAATACCATTAATTCTGATTCCAACATTCAGGTTTTCTGCCATCCAGGTTTGTGTGTCAATGGTCACGGTAGCATAGTTGTTATTATCAGCATCAGTGCAGGCTACAAAATTGGCAGTAACCGTCTGGTTTTGTGTGGGAACCAAAGGGATCACCGTGGAGTAAATGCCTGAAAAACATGTAAACAATAGCTGGTCGCCATCATTGTATTGCATCGGGATTAAGGATTGGACACTTTTTAATCTGCTTTGTGCCGATGATTTTAACTTCGTGGATACATAATTTATTTTTCCGTTACCCGGGCTGATACTTGTGCAGACTATTTTTCCTGAATAAAAATATGCTGCTGATACAATGCTTAAGGTATAAATACCATTGGTTAAACCACTTACGGTAAAGGTGTGCCTTCCGCCGGGCAACATGTTATGCGTTTGAGCTACCTGTTTTCCTGTAATGTCGCATACTTCAATGGTTGCATTACCTGAAGAAACAGCATCAAATTCAACAAAACTGCTTTCATTCATGGGATTGGGATAAATAAACAAACCAGCAGCGCTTTGTGCAGCAGTCTGATCAATTCCAACCACAACCATCAGATGCAAAACATCTGTTCCGTTCAGCGTTAAACTAGTGTTTTGGGTAAGGTTTCTTACCTGTACGGAATCAACAGATGTACTTCCACCCGTACCTGTGAAACTAATCAGATAGTCCTGTGCCTGAATTTTTAAAAAAATCGACACAAAAAAAAAGAAGATAACTGTAGATTTTTTCATGGTTCAATATTTTTGACTGGGCCATAACAGAAGATTATTATTCTATGTCGAATTGAACGGATAAAGATATGACATTAATAACAAAAAATCAAGTGAAGAAGTAACAAAAAAGGATTTATTTGTTTAATGTGTTACCCAATTAACGTGACAAAGAACCCATAAAACTCCTTGACAATCCAAATTCCTCGTTATGGAGATATCTTCTTGTCACAGTCTTCGTATGGCAGGAGTCCATTCACTTTTTAAATGTTTGGTATTTAAAGCTAAATTAATACCTTTGAGCATATTATGATATGCTAATAAAATTCGCAGAATAACCTGGGTTGGCTTGCAGTTGGCTGAAGCCAACTGCAATAGATGGAAAAAACTGAAGCAGCACCGATCTATTACAGTCAGCTTCAGCTGACTGATTTAAAGAATTTATATCAAAATTGCCATCATGATAAAAGGAGTTTTACCTTTTTTATTCCTGCTGATGTGTAGTCTGACTTCGCAGGCCCAGCAAATCGCGGTAAAATCGTTCCGCCAGCTTGAAAACGACCTCGATGCCCGCGCTTCCTACCCCAAAGAGGATAAAAACGGTGAAAAGGCTGCCATTATCAAAATCGTGACCACCGAAACCGGTTTCGAATTCGACGGTGGAATGATTGGCATCGTAGCCTCGGTGCAAAGGACCAGCGAAATATGGCTTTACGTGCCACGCGGTTCAAAAGTGGTAACCATCATGCACCCGAAACTCGGGCAATTACGGAACTATCCATATCCGATGGCTATCGGAGCCGGCGATGTTTACGAAATGATACTTACAACCGGCAAAGTAGTTACCACCATCGAGCAACCGGTGATTGAAACCCAGTGGCTTCTTATCACTACTGAGCCGGCCGGCGCCGATGTGTACATCAACGACCAGCCTGCCGGCAAAACCCCTTATCAGAACAATCTTCCGGCAGGAAAGTATACCTGGCGCGTATCGAAAGAGCTTTACCTGCCCGAATCCGGTTTTGCCAACTTGATTGCGGGAGGCGACAAGCAGGTAATGAATGTGAAAATGAAGCCAAATTATGGATCGCTGAACATCACTTCTGTGCCCGAAAACGGCGCCAGCGTGAGTCTTAATGACATGCCCACCGGTAAAATTACGCCATGTTCCATTGAAATGGTGAAATCGGGCGAACACACCCTCATCCTCAGCCGCGACATGTACGAAACAACCACCCAACGCGTTACCCTGGCAGCAGGAGAAACGAAGCAGATTGCTGTTAACATGAACCCCACCTTTGCCCAGGTAACTGTTACTTCCGAACCGGTTGCCGACATTTATATCAACAAGCAGATGAAAACCAAAGGAACCTGGCAGGGCCGCCTCAACCCGGGCGTTTACACCTTTGAAGCCAGGCTTGACAAACACCTCACGGCTACCGAAACGCAGACGGTTATCGTGGGCCGGCCATTGAATGTTAATCTCAGCCCCACCCCCCGGACAGGTACCCTGAAGATCATGACCACACCCTTCGATGCCTCCATAAGAATTGCAGGGAAAGAGATGGGAAAAACGCCTGTACTGCTGAAAAATCAGTTGATCGGCGATTACACCGTGGAACTCTCACTAACCGGCTATGCCACCGCTAATGAAAAAGTAACGATAGCCGAAGGCCAGACGGCTGAAATCAACGCTACACTGCAAAATGGAATGCAGGTGGAAATAACGAGCAACCCAACCGGAGCAAATTTGTTTATTGACGAAAAACCTAAAGGAAAAACACCCTATATTGGTAACCTGAGTTTCGGCAGCCATAAGTTAGGCATTGAAAGCAATGGCAAATTAGCCAAGAAGG
>CAIYES010000004.1 GCA_903925275.1 uncultured Bacteroidales bacterium | reverse complement strand
GGAATTGCTCCTAGAGCGCTGTTGAAAGTGCTCATTCAATCTCATCCGCCACTTTTGAATTGCCGGTAATTTTGAGTATATCGGTTGAAAATGCTGTCCATGCAACTGTACAACAGGTTTCAATTGCCCCGTCATGATACGGTGAACCCGTGAAGCCTTCACCTGCTGTTATTCCGCCTGTATTGTGTCTGTCACCATCAACTCCATACCGATAGATTTTTTCAACAGCCGTCCGGTATTGATTATTTCCTGTCAGTCTGTAAAGTTCACCCAGTGCTTGCCAGTCATGAATCGCTTCCCACCGATGTCGTGGAAATTCGACTATTGATTTTCCTTCCAATACAGAAACCAGATATTTACCCGCCCTGGGTTCGTTCCAAGCTTCATTTATGATATAGTTTGCCAAATCCAGATACCGTGTCACACCAGTTTTCTCATAAAGAAGCAAAAGACCATGACTTACCGCCATGTTCATTTGTCCGCCCAGACTATCACAAGTCATTGTCGGCCCGCCCGGACCGAAGGTTTCAAACAGCAAATCCCCTACTTTTTCACAGGCTTTCAAGGCCGGTTCATAATGTGTATCTTCATAGTAAAGCATGAGTCCCAGCATGCAATGGTAATGGCCCCAAACATCCCAGGTGTTTCTGGCTGTCAGGTGCATATTTTCAGGGAAGGGGCCTAGATACCCGTCCGCATCCTGACATTGAATCAAATCCCGGACAAACGTATCGATCGTCTGTTTTAAAGCCGGTTCATTCGTTAGTCTCCACACCAATTCTGCACCTGTCAGATATTTTCCTGCAAATTCGCCTGCCCAGGGTACCAGATTGCGTGCAGGCAACCGGTCGCGGTCTCGCATCACCTGGAGCATGGCAGGATTGGCTTCAGGAGTTTCCAGAAAATAGTGCTGTATGGATTTATCAATTCGTTTACTTAGATACCCTTCCAATTTATATGAGACATTAGTTACAGGTTTGAGTGTTAACGAAACTTTCATTTTTGGAATGACAGGAGGGGCTGGATCATTCCAGTTGTAAAATGATAAACTCCGTTTTTCTTCGGCATCCTGCTTCTTTTCTCCATTACCGTTATTCGCCGAGGCCGTTACCGTCCACCAAATCTGTTTACCTGAATATTCATTTATCTGAAATTCAATCGTTTTAGCTGTGTCTGCATCCAAAGTTTTAAGGAGTTCGGTACCAGCTTCATTTTTGAAAAGTTTTACCTGATAGTGATCTGCTCCCGGCGCGGCTTCCCAACGCAAAGTTATGTCTCGACGTTTCCGCCATACCTGACCATTGCTAGGAAGCAGTAAATGAAACGCCCCAGGAACAGATATCGAACTACCTTCAATCTTTTCCCCGGCACTTAACTTATTATCAAAGGTCAGATGAAACATAAAAACGAATGCAAGAAATTTTACAATTACTTTTTTCATTTAGTGTCGGTTTTGATTTAATATTGTTTAATATTTATCACATTCTGTAACGGAACATTGAACCCTTCAGCAGATATAATTGTCGATGGCGGCACTTTATCCACTGGACACCAGGCAATCACGGTTCGTATTTCACCGGGTAATAGCGTAAAGTATCCATCCGAAATGAAGGCTGGCAAAATACGTTTTCCAGTGTTGGCATTCCGCAAATTAAGTTTAATGGAGACTGCAATTGTCTTTG
>CAIYES010000003.1 GCA_903925275.1 uncultured Bacteroidales bacterium | reverse complement strand
GTTGGTGGCCGAAAAAGTCTCTGCTGCCTTGCCGCCAGGAGAAACCGACAGATATATTCCCGATTTGAAAATCAGGATACAGGGGCCAACCTCAACCGATCCCGATTTCATGGCCGACAGAATTGCTCAACAGATTATTCGCCAGATCAGTTTCTAATTCATATAAACCATGTATGCACTAACACAAAGGCATAACAATACTTCCGGTTCAACTCAAAGCGTAAAACTTCGGAAGCCTTCCATGACCGTGCAGCCAAAACTGACCGTGAATTCACCAGGAGATATTTACGAACAGGAAGCGGACGCCATGGCCGATCGGGTGATGCGAATGACCGCAACTACCGTTGAGCAAAAACCGATAACAGGTTTGATTGGACGTTCGGTGCAAAGGAAATGCACAAAGTGTGAAGAGGAGGAAAAGAAAAAACGCATCATGCGCAAAGAGTCAATAGGCAGTGGTGATTTCTCAGCATCATCCTCTTTTATTTCCTCTTTGAATGCTTCAAAAGGGGGAGGCAGGACTTTACCTGAAGGTACAAGGTATTTTATGGAAAATGCTTTCAGTGCAGACTTCTCTGGGGTTCGGGTTCATACGGGAGGTCAAGCATCGGAATTGAGTAATGGAATCCAGGCAAAAGCGTTTACCCATGGCAGTGATATTTATTTCAACACGGGTGAGTATAACACACAAACTGAAAATGGCAAAAGATTACTAGCGCATGAGTTAAGTCATACTGTTCAGCAGGGTGGTATCAAAAGAAAAATGATTCAGAGGGATGTTTTATACAGCAGCGGTTACCCCCGGCCTTATTCGTCAGATGCAGCAGAAGTCGCAAGTGCAGAGAAAAGCACATGGACACCGGCATCTATTGATTTTCAAGCCTCCTCCTTGGCATCTGGGGGTACAAATGGAGTTCCACATTTCCAAGGCTTTTTGGCAGAACTCTCAACAAAGGCAGATGATTCCATCACCAATCTTTATTTGATAGGTCACTCAAATTCATCAATGTTTTCCTTTGGAGGTACAATTCTTGTTCAATCCCCGCCCGATGTTGATTTTGTGACCGATAACAATTGTATTAGTACTACCCAATTAAGTGCTAATATGTCTGCAATTGTTCCTCTCAGAAAAAAATTTGCATCCGGTTCATCGATAGTTTTAGTGGGCTGTCATGCAGGAACTGGTGTTTCATTACTTAATGCAATAAGTAATGCATTCCAAGTGTGCGTAAAAGGATTTAAAAATGAAGTAAAATGGTGCTTGGATTGGAGCACACCCGGAAAAAAGATTACTGGTAGGGGAAAAATGGGTTATGTATCTCCTGATACCAATGATCCAATGGAACTTATTGGTCCGGTAAGATGTACGACTTCAGACGTAAAAAAACTTACTCCCGACAATCAATCCTGTGTGGGATTACCTAAGACAGCACCGGTTCCAAATCCAAACCCGGTTCCATCCCCAGTTCCCAAGAGTACTTTAGATGAAGGACAAGAATAAGATTGTTATCCTTATTAATCAATGAATTTACACCTTCATAAAAGTCCTTCGGCTTTAAAACCATTCATGCCTCATGCAATGGGGAAATTGATGGTTCAGCCGAAACTTACGGTCAACACCCCCGGCGATCAATACGAGCAGGAGGCGGACGCCATTGCTGACGGGGTAATGCGCATGCCGGTGTCAAAAACAAAGGAAAAGCCTGTAACAGGAATGATAGGCCGCTCAGTTCAAAGGGAATGTACAAAGTGCGAAGAGGAAGAAAAAAAGAAGCGCATTATGCGTAAAGAGTCCGCAGGTAGTGGTGGTTTATCAGTTTCATCTACATTTTCAAGTTTTTTAAATGCTTCCAAAGGTGGAGGGAAGCCATTGCCACAGGCTACAAGAGGCTTTATGGAAAATGCCTTCAGTAGTGATTTTTCAGCTGTTAAAATTCATACAGGAAATCAAGCATTTGAAATGAGTAAGGGAATAAATGCAAAGGCATTTACATCAGGCAATGATATTTATTTTAACAGCGGACAGTTTGATACGTACAGTATGGAAGGAAAGAAGTTGTTGGCACATGAATTGACGCATGTGGTGCAGCAAAATGGAGATTCTAAAATTAAAAATTTTATTCAGAGGCAATCCATCACATTAAATTCAGGAAGAATCGTTGGAAATAATATGGCAGCATCTGCCAATTTAAAAGAAGATGTTTTAGATGTAATGGATTCTTTGCACGCTTCATGGAGCATGAACAATCCGGATTATATTTCTGAATATCCGGTAGTATCTGCCAAACAGCCAATGAGCCATACACCTGTTGCTGATATTCCGAAAACCATTTTAGCCATTCATATAAATGAACAGCCGATATTAAACAATATAGTAGCAACCAACTACTTTGGCTTAGCGCTAAGTAACAATGTTGGGCATGGTATGACAAATACAAAAGCAGATGTTTCCCTGCTTCAGGATTATTTACATACACGTTGGCATTTAAGTAATAGCGATTATACTACAGAAATAGCTGCCGTTAATGCCGGTCCCGATCCTGTAGTTGAAGCAAGCATTCCGCGAACAATTGCTGGTATAGGTACATTGAAAAAATCTAAACTTGCCGAAGGATACGGAACTCATGATGTAATGAGAGGAACACATCCGCTGATAGCTACACAAGGGGCACAAGTTGAAGCAGCTTTAATCCCTGGTGCTACTTCTTCAGGTGGAGTTGTGAATGTGCCATCACCGGACGCAATCTGTTCAACTATACCTGCATTGGAAACAGAAATCAGGGCGAATATTGTTCCCTATGTTCATACTACTAAAGCCGCTTTTAACGTAACAACAGCATCAGCTCCGGTTCTTCCTATCGCCTCAATGTATTCAATGGCAGATATTGTGCAGCAGGAATTGGAAAATTATTTTGGCAGTTATTTGAGAGGAGCTACCCACAATCCAGCTTCAAAATATACTCCGGGAAATTATACGGTTCGTAGCCAGCTTCGTGACCAGTCAACTACGGTGCAATGGCAAACCCCAGCTGGAAGAAAAAGTTGGGTAAACTATTGGATCAGCACCCGATTGGGCAATGTTCATCATTGCAAACAAAGCGACTTAGACACAGTGGGTACCAATATTGCAACTGATCCTTTGGTAATTCCCGATATTGACAGAACAGTTCAAAGCTGGCCAGCAGAAGCGACAGGAGGAATCAACATTAATCCATTTATAAGAGATCCAAGTGCAGGTGTGGATGAGATAAAAAGAGGACGATGGGATGCATTTACCATAATTATACATGAAGCACTTCATCATCTGGTGCATCCTAACTTTCAGGCGACCTATGATCAGATGAATAATGATTCCATGCAAATTCTTAAAGAAGGATTTAACGATATGTTCAGGCATGAATTATGGTTCGATACTGGACAACTTAAAACAAGGATTGCCGATCCCTCTTATAACTCCAAAAGGGCAACTATCGAAGGGGTAGCGGGGCCATATAATTCTTCAGTTGTTTTTTATCATTCAGAATATCCGCAAATAACTCAGGCAGCACAAATTCGTTCAATAATCGGAGATGCTAATGCAAAGGCAGCTTATTTTTTAGGGCATACCGAACTGCTTGGACTTGGGGCTGGTACACATGGCCTGTCTGCCACCGGGAACCTCACAAATATTGCATCTTATCATATCACTGACCCTAGCGAGGAGAACAGGATAAACACCCTTCCTGGCGAAACTTTTGCAAAATTGACGGCAAGAGTCAACGCACCAACCGGTAGCATTATGAATATTACCACAGGCAATGTGATTTCATCAAGTGTTGCAACACTACCAGGAACTGTTCGTGTAAATGGGCTAAGGCATGTGACTGTAATTGCTGGAGATACTATTAATTCAATTGCCAGCCAAAACAGGGTGACTCCTTTCGATTTAATCAGAGCGAATAATTTGTCCTCATTTGCAATTACAATTGGACAGCGGTTAATAATTCCGGTGCATTAATTAAAAATATGATTGTTGGATAATTCAATATTTTTATATGGTAAAAGGTTTTTATTCAACGGAAAAAATTATCAATTCTCTAAAGCCAAATGCTAAATCATTTTTTCAGCCGAAACTCACAGTCAACGCCCCCGGCGATCAATACGAGCAGGAGGCGGACGCCATTGCTGACAGGGTAATGCGCATACCGGTTTCAATAGCAAAGGAAAAGCTGGTAACAGGAATGATAGGTCGCTCAGTTCAAAGGAAATGCTCAAAGTGTGAAGAGGGGGAAAAGAAAGCGCACGTAATGCGTAAAGAGTCAATAGGCAGTGGTGATTTGTCAGATTCATCTTCTTTTATTTCCTCTTTGAATGCTTCAAAAGGTGGAGGTTCTGCATTACACTTGGCAACACGGAGTTTTATGGAAAACGCTTTCAGTACCGATTTTTCCGGTGTACGGATACATGCTGATAGCCAAGCGGCTGGAATGAATAAGCAAATTAATGCGAGGGCGTTTACAACAGGTAATAATATTTATTTTAATGAAGGGCAGTACAACCCCACTTCAAATGAAGGGAAGCATTTACTTGCGCATGAGTTGACACATACAGTGCAGCAGAATTATTCTTTAAAAGATAAAGTGCAAAAACAAGGGTCAAATGAAGATCTTAATCTTCCATCGGTTCCACATTATCAATTGGAGATGCCAACTTACCAATCTCCCTTAACGGGTAAATCGACTTCTAATCCGTACCGTCCTGATTTTTCTGTTCACTCAAACCTCCAATTGCCAGGTGGTCCCTTAAGTTCTTCATTTGTAAGAAGGCGGGTACAACCCTACTTTCAATATATACCTCCTGTCAACTTAATACTTACTCTACAACAAGTTAGACATATTATCGGAGAGTATAATCCAGAATATCTGAAGCAAATACCATTAGTACCCGAATCCTCAGCAGATGGCTTGAGGCTAGGTGGGGATTTATTTCGTGATATTATGACTGGTAATAACCAGGTGTCCGCAGTAGCACGCGGACTTGATGTAGGTCACTTTAGCCTTTTTAATAATGTGATAGATGTTTTACACGAACCATCACTCACTTTTTCCGCAGGAACTCCTGGTGGTGGTACTGAAAATTCAACCCAATTTGGATTAACAGTATTGAACATACATCTTCCTCATAATATAGAACTTGCTCCTGTTCAGGTAGGTGTTGATACTCAGGCAGGTGTTAGCTTAGGTGCCCAATTAGAAATACATACTCCAGACCCACATTGGTCATATTATATCAATTTTGGGTATAGCATTCAACCTAATGAAATTGGCAAATATAAGTTCACCTCAACTGGTATTTCCTTATCATTTTTTCCTCACTTTCTAAATCCATAACCTGGGTTTATAAATAAGAAATTCAAGTTTCGCAAACTGGGTTGGCATGGTTTGGGAAACTTGAATTGATAATAAACATAAAAAAACTATGCCCACCGGCTACTCACGTTCTCCAAAACTCCTGAAAGGCGCACTGATTGAATTCTCGGAGCGTTTTATCGGCCCTATTCCGAACGTGATCGTATTCCAGTACAACCCGGAATCGATGACGCGGACGCTTGAAGTGTGGAACCAGAATAGCGGGGGAGCCTC
>CAIYES010000002.1 GCA_903925275.1 uncultured Bacteroidales bacterium | reverse complement strand
CCCAGATTGACTTCACCTACCTCAATTTTGCGTATCAGCCATTCACCGGCAGTGGTGCACCGGTGTTCATTAACCCAGGATTGAACGCTTTGTTCATGGTCGGTGTAACCGATCTGATGGAGGACTACCGCATCAGCGGTGGTGTACGGTTGAATGTAAGCCTGATCAATAATGAATATCTGTTCAGTTACGGAAATTACCGGCATCGCCTTGACCATCAGATCGTTTTTCACAGGAAGGTTGTGGAGGAGGCTGGTTACTTTTCCATCGTCAGGCACAAGATCCATGAATTGTACTATGTTGCCACCTATCCTTTCACCCCGGTACTGAACATTAAAGGAACAGCCTCCGTTCGCTATGACCGGGCAGTCTTTCTATCCACCGATCAGCTGAATCTGAAACAATCTGACATTGACAAGGTGTGGGGCAGCCTTAAAGGTGAACTTACCTATGATAATACCCGCAGTCTTGGGCTGAATCTTTACCAGGGCACCCGGTATAAACTATTTGGTGAATATTACCAATTACTGAACACCTCCGGCAACAACCTGATCGTAATTGGCATGGATATACGCAACTATCAAAAGTTGCATCGTACCCTGATCTGGGCAAACCGGTTTGCGGCAAGTACCTCTTTTGGCAGCAATAAACTCCTGTATTACATGGGAGGTGTTGATAATTGGTTGTTTCCCACTTATAATGCATCTATTCCCATTGCCGATGACCAGAATTATGCCTTTCAGACATTAGCCACCAATATGCGCGGTTTCAGTCAGAATATACGGAATGGGAATAGTTTTTTTGTTTACAATACAGAACTTCGGTGGCCGGTATTCCGGTATTTGTTCAATCGCCCGATCAGGTCCGATTTTATTAACAATTTCCAGCTCGTTGCGTTTGGAGATGTAGGTACCGCATGGACAGGCACATCGCCCTGGAGCTCCGAGAACCAGTTATTTACCCGGTATATTATCAGCAATCCGCTGTTTATCAAAGTGGAAATGCAAAAAGATCCTGTTGTTGAAGGATTCGGTTTTGGTGCACGCACCCGGTTGTTCGGTTACTTTCTCAGAGGTGATCTTGCCTGGGGTGTTGAAGATGGTCGCATCGGAAAACCTGTTTTTTACTTTTCACTTAGTCTTGATTTTTAACCATGCCTCATCCGGAGCAACGAATTATAGATTTTATCGGGGAACATCACATTCTCACCCTGGCCATTTCGCGGAACAATATACCCTATTGTGCCACCTGTTATTACGCATTTATAAAGGAGCTGAACCAATTTGTGGTCACATCCGATCACGAAACCCGGCACATACGTGATGTGGTTGAAGGCAATAATTATCAGGTGGCAGGAGCCATTGCGCTTGAGACAAAACTTGTCGGGAAAATCAGGGGAATTCAATTTACCGGGATCATAAGGTCCCTGGCAGAAGGAGAACTGAAAAAATCAAAATCGGCTTATCTGCATCGTTTTCCCATTGCACGACTAATGCCCGAGCTGCACTTATGGCTCATTGAACCTGCTTATATTAAAATGACCGATAACCGACTTGGTTTTGGAAAAAAGTTAATCTGGGTTGCCGGCGAAACCGGCAAATGAAGACCACAGGCATTTCTGCTGAATTATCAAAGTATATGTTTTTTGAAGTCAGGCATTTACCTGTGTTACCCCCACCCGGTGTTAATAACTAAATTCGAGTACCCCGGTTCTTCGTTGTATATTGCCTCATCAAATTTTTTCCCCAACATTTTTTGTAACGTTCGAGAGAACAGTTTGTTAAGAAATCTAAAACGTAACAGATAATCCTGTTCATGCATGGAAAACAACACGGTGGTAAATACGGATAAGGATCATAAAAAGGACTATTACAATGAAGTACTGGCAAGAAGAATCCGTCCGAAAATTACGATTGAAACATTCGAAATGACAGAAAAAAGATCAGAAGAACCTGAGCGCAAGACCTATTCATTTGCGGAGGTGATAGAGAAATCCACGGAATATTTTCAAGGAGATAGTTTAGCCGCCAACGTCTGGGCGAATAAATATGCCCTGAAAAATTCCGAAGGGCAGTTGTATGAACTTACCCCGGACGACATGCACCACCGCATTGCCCGTGAAGTTGCGCGCATCGAAAAGAAATATCCCAATCCGATGCATGAGGATGAATTATTTGAACTCATGCGGAATTTTAAATACATCGTACCTCAGGGGAGTCCCATGGCCGGCATCGGGAATGATTTTCAGATCGGGTCGTTGTCCAATTGTTTTGTTATCGGAAACGACGGAGCATCCGATTCCTATGGTGCTATCATGAAAACTGACGAAGAGCAGGTTCAGCTTATGAAACGGAGGGGGGGAGTGGGTCACGACCTGTCACACATCCGGCCAAAAGACAGTAAAGTAAAAAACAGTGCCCTTACCTCCACCGGGATTGTCCCTTTCATGGAGAGATACTCAAATTCTACCCGTGAAGTAGCCCAGGAAGGCCGGCGTGGCGCCCTGATGCTCAGCATTTCAGTCGTGCACCCCGATGCCGCCAATTTCATTGATGCAAAACTCCAGGCAGATAAAGTTACCGGAGCCAACATCTCGGTAAAAATAACCGACGACTTCATGAGAGCCGTGGTGAATGACACAGAATTCGTACATCAATACCCTGTTGACGCTATTGCCCCGGTGGTTACGAAGCCTATCCGGGCGAGGGAACTCTGGAGTAAAATTGTCCACAATGCCTGGAAATCGGCAGAACCCGGCATCCTTTTCTGGGATACCATCATCCGCGAATCAATTCCCGACTGCTATGCTGATCTGGGATTCCGCACCATTTCCACCAATCCATGCGGCGAAATCCCACTTTGTGCTTACGACAGCTGCCGTTTGCTGGCCATAAACCTCTATAACTACGTTGATAAACCGTTTACGGCCGAAGCAAGCTTTGACTCAGAAAAGTTTATCTCCCATGTCCATAAAGCCCAGCGCATCATGGACGACATCATCGATCTGGAATTGGAAAAGATCGACCGCATTCTTGCTAAAATTGACATGGATCCCGAAGGGGAAGATATCAAGGCAAGAGAACGGAATTTGTGGCTGAATATCAAGAAAAAAGCCATTCAGGGCAGAAGAACTGGTTTTGGCATCACAGCAGAGGGCGATATGCTGGCTGCGCTTGGTACCCGCTATGGCACGGATGATGCAACTGATTTTTCGATCGAAGTACATAAAATTCTTACCATTGAGGCTTACCGTGCATCGGTAATCTTGGCGCGTGACAGAGGACCTTTCCCGATTTACGATACAGCCCGTGAAAAGAACAATCCATTCATCCAGCGGCTTAAAGAAGCCGCCCCTGATGTATATGACGATATGGCCAAATATGGCCGGCGCAACGTAGCCATTCTTACCATTGCACCGACAGGCTCGGTAAGCATTCTCACCCAAACAACCTCCGGCCTTGAGCCGGTATTTGCTGTTTGCTACAAACGCCGGCGAAAGGTGAATCCGAATGACAAGAATGTCAACATCACTTTTACAGATAAAGTTGGCGATACATGGGAAGAATACAGTGTTTTTCACCATAATTTTGTTACCTGGCTCACTGTTAACGGTTACAATCCGGACGAGGTTTCCCGGATGGATGATAAAGAGCTGAAAAATATCATTAAAAAATCACCTTACTACAAAGCTACTGCCAATGATGTCGATTGGGTTGCCAAGGTGAAAATGCAGGGCGCTGTGCAGAAATGGGTTGATCACTCTATCAGTGTCACGGTTAATGTGCCGACCGATACCAAAGAAGAAATGGTGAGTTCGATCTATGAAACGGCATGGAAAGTCGGATGCAAGGGAATGACCGTATATCGTGATGGTTCCCGCGACGGGGTTCTTGTGAATACGGATCAGAATGACAAGAAAGATAAAACAGGGGTTGATGAATTCCGGGAAACAAAAGCACCACATCGTCCTGACAGGCTAGAAGCAGATATCATTCGTTTCCAGAATGACCATGAAAAATGGGTAGCAGTGGTGGGCATTCTCAACGGACGACCGTATGAGATATTTACCGGAGTTGCCGAAGATTTCTGGGTTCCAACCTGGGTGCAGAAAGGTTGGATTATCAAAACACGTCCTGATAACGTTGGTTCACGCTACGATTTTCAGTTTGAAGATCGCCAGGGATATAAAATCACCATCGAAGCGCTGTCACGTTCATTTAATAAAGAGTATTGGAATTACGCCAAACTTATATCCGGAATATTACGTCACGGAATGCCACTCATATTCGTGGTCAACATCATCTCCAAACTTCATTTTGATGTAGATTCGATCAACACATGGAAAAATGGGGTGGAGCGGGCTCTTAAGAAATTCATCCCGGATGGTACAAAAGCTGCCGAACACGCTTGCCCGAAGTGCAGCGACCCGAACGGCCTGGTTTACCAGGAAGGTTGCCTGGTTTGCAAGGTCTGCGGTTATTCAAAATGCGGATAACGGTCAGAATTTTTTCTTGTGGTAATCAAAGGTCGTGTTATCACGTAAATCCTTGATCCTTTTTGCAATCAGGATGAAGGCTTCCATCTTATTTTCATAAAACCAGTTGATGGCCGGTTGTTTTCCCCGACAAGCATCGGCAAAGACAACCAAAAACGTATGTTTGTTTGCCTGAAGCCATTGATATGCCTGCATGTTCTCATCAATGGCCGCATCAAGAGCCGCCAGATGGAAGAACTTATGCTTGAAGAGCCAGGAGGTAGCCTCTTCACTCCCCCTGACGGCATGCGACAATGCAGCTACCTCAGGATAGCTGTTTTTAATCAGCCAATCAACGATCTCTGTATTGCCGTTAATCGCTTCACCAAAAGCAAGCCATATTTTAGGGGGATAGTAGAGCATGGGGGTTAGAAGTTAGGCAGTGGGCAATAGGCAGTAGGCAATAGGCAGTAGACAATAGGCAGTAGGCAGTGGGCAGTGGGCAATAGGCAGTAGGCAATAGGCAGTAGGCAATAGGCCATGACATTTTTATTCATACACTTTTACGTTTAGGCCGGAATTTCGCACTTTTTCGGCGATGGCAGATAACTCAGTAAATGGGATTTTTTCAAGATTATGAACGGGAGTAGTTCTGGCAATGGGGTAGATCATCACCATTTTGGGATTGATTTCCTTCAGATGTTGCAGCCATTCGTCAACCTCCAAGGTGGTTGTGTTATCAATCAGTTCTCCATTGTATGTTCCGCGCAGGAACATACTCTGAATAATGACATCGCCCCTGAATTTCTTTAAGCCTTCAATAAGCGACGGAAAAGATATCGTATCTTCCGGATTATTAATCAGGGTGAACATTTTTTCAGATCCGGCATCCAATTTCAGAATGTTGTTGTCGAGTTTTCCGAGTGCCTGAAAAACCGTGGGAATATGGATCCGGCTGGCATTTGACAGTACTGTGACCTTCGCATCAGGAACATATTTATCCCGTAAAACCATTGTATCATCCACGATGCCGGCGAATTCGGGATGCAGCGTAGGTTCGCCGTTTCCGGCATAGGTAAGGGCATCGGGCATGTGATTTTCAGCCACAAGCTGCTGCAAACGTAGTTCAAGGAACGTGCCCACCTCTTCGCGGGATGGAAAACCGGGATGATGGGGTAAATTCCTGGGAGTCCAGCCACATTCGCAATAGATGCAGTTGAAGGAACAATATTTTATATCAAGGGGCAGTAAATTAATACCAAGTGACAATCCAAGCCGCCTACTGCGTACCGGACCAAAGACAACTTCATGAAAGAGAAATCCAGCCATTTTCATTATTTAGCCTGCAAAATTCCACATTTTCAATTGTAAAACCTAAATTTGTCATGGTAAAAATGATTACTTTTACGGGTTCTATGAGCAATCCGGTGATATCACTCAACGAAATAAAAATCCCCATCAGGGAACATATCGAAGCTTTTGAAGGTAAATTCCGGGCTTCCATGAAAAGTTCGGTACCCCTGCTGGATACAATTACCCGTTACATCATCAAGCGGAAAGGGAAACAAATGCGTCCGATGTTTGTTTTTCTCTCAGCCGGTTTGTGCGGTACGGTCAATGAAAGCACCTTCAGGGCTGCCTCCCTCATTGAGCTGTTGCATACCGCTACCCTTGTGCATGATGATGTGGTAGATGATTCCAATCTCCGACGTGGATTTTTTTCGCTGAATGCGCTATGGAAAAACAAAATCGCAGTGCTGGTTGGCGATTATCTGTTGTCGAGCGGCTTGCTGCTGGCATTGGAGCAGGACGAATTCAAACTGCTGAAGATTGTTTCCAATGCCGTGCGTGAAATGAGTGAAGGTGAACTGTTGCAGATAGAAAAAGCCCGCAAACTCGACATTCAGGAGAGCATCTATTTTGAAATCATCCGCAAGAAAACGGCTACGCTCATCGCCTCCTGTTGCGCCTGTGGAGCCTCCTCCGTCAATGTTCAGGAGGAACAGATTCAGTCGATGTGGAAATTTGGCGAAAATGCCGGTATCGCCTTCCAGATCAAAGATGATCTTTTTGATTATCAGCGAAACAATGCTACGGGCAAGCCCAATGGTACCGACATTCGCGATCAGAAGATGACACTGCCCCTGATTTATCTGCTGAATCACTCCGATTTCATCGAAAAACGCTGGATTATCAATACGGTGAAAAATTATCACCATGATGCGGCAAAAGTGTCAAAACTAATTGAAAAAGTAGTAGCGCGGGGCGGGATCGACTATGCCCGCGAGCAGATGCTTGCATACCGCCAGAAATCTCTTGACATTCTTCAGACCTTTCCCGATAACAAGTACCGCAAATCGCTGGAACAGCTTGTTTTATTCACAACCGAGCGTACAAACTGACCTTTTATTTCAGGCTTTTTTCAGGGTAAAACCGAAAGTAGTTCCAACACCGATGGTACTTCGGACATTGATTGTTTGCTGGTGGGCTTCGATGATGTGTTTGACAATGGCCAGTCCAAGCCCTTTTCCTTTTTTCGTGGCTGCCCTTCCACGATCGGTCCGGTAAAAACGCTCAAAAACCCTTGGCAGATCGCCAGTGTCGATACCGATTCCATTATCGGTTATTTCGGTGAGTATATTTTCATCCATATCGAAAAAGGTGATTTTGGTTCGGCCATCCTCCTGCTTTCCATACCTGATTGAATTGTCGAGGATGTTGGTGAGCACCTGTCTGATTTTCTCCCTGTCGCCCTCCACCAGCATCGGTTTTTCGGGATCGTTGATGGTGATTCTGATCTCATGTTTGTGCGCCTTCATCTCCAGCAATTCATACACTTCACGGGTGAGAGTTACCAGGTCGAAACGGGTAATATTCAATTTGATCTGTCCCGATGCTAACTGTGATATTTCATCAAGGTCTTCGATAATCTTCACCAGCCTTTCTACACTTTTTTCGGTCCGTTTTAAGTATTCCTTGTTGATGGAGGGATCGTCCAGGCCTCCGTCAAGCAAGGTGGAAACATAGCCCTGAATATTGAATAGCGGCGTTTTCAGCTCATGCGATACATTGCCGATGAAATCGCGGCGATAGATTTCCAGGCGTTTGAGTTGTTCAATCTCCTGTTGCTTTTCCGATTCCCAGTTTTCCACCTCAGCCTGAACATGATCGATGAGATTGTTATCCGGACGGTACTGGTTTTTTCCTTTTTTCCCTACCTTCACCGAATGAATCGATTTATAGATCAGCCTGATCTTGCTGTATATGAACTTTTCCAGGGTATAGCGGAATATAAAATAGGCGACCAGGAAAAGCCCTGCCGAACTTATCAACAGGGCCAGGAATGTATAAAAATGAATAAAGGCATGGGAAAAGATAATCCCGACCGACAGCATGAACAGGATAACATAAACGCCGGTGATAATTGCGGCATTCAGAAAAGCCAGGTTCCTGGGCTCATAAAACTTCATTCCTCATCGAATTTATAACCTACACCTTTGATGGTTTTAATGCTTTCGATACCCAATTTTTCACGAATTCTGCGGATATGGACATCGATGGTGCGGTCGCCCACAACGACGTTTTCGCCCCACACATTCGAGAAAATTTCCTCCCGTGTCACAACTTTATCGGGGCGCGATACCAGGAACTGTAACAGTTCAAATTCTTTCCGCACCAGGGTGATTTCAACATTGTCCTTTACCACGACATACCGGTCTTTATCGATGGTAAATTCCTTGAGCACTATGATGTTGCCGGGTTCAGGCATCTCTTTGGACCGGCGCAATAACGCCTGGACCCTGCTGATAAACAATTTGGGCTTGATCGGTTTCGTTATGTAGTCGTCGGCTCCGGCATCAAAACCGGCAATCTGGGAATAATCCTCTCCCCGGGCCGATAAAAAAGCAATGACGGTACCCTCGAGTTCAGGGATGTTCCTGATCCTTGAACAAGTCTCGATGCCATCTATCCCCGGCATCATCACGTCGAGAATGATCAGTTGCGGTTTATGCTCGCGGGCAAGTTTCACGGCCTTTTCCCCATTTTTAGCTTTCAACACACGAAACCCCTCCTTTTCCAGGTTATATCCCAGGAATTCAAGGATGTCGGCTTCGTCATCGACTAAAAGAATTGTAATTTCATTATTTTCCATAGATCAAAATAAAACAGGTAACACCCTACATTGAGTGCTTTTATTTATGCTTTTACAATTTACATCAATGCCATCTGACGAAAACCATGATTAAAGTGTAAAGGTATGAAACTTCACAATTTTATCGAAACTTTCATGTTTGATATGAATTCTACATTACTTCATTCTGTTGTTTTATACTTTTATCAAAAATTTGCGGATGAAAAAATTATTACTCTTGATATTGGTTTGTTTCCCGTTTGCAGGATTTACCCAGCGCTTCAATGGCGGGATTATGGCCGGAGGCCTGGTGAGTCAGGTGGATGGAGATAACAATGAGGGTTACCACAAATTCGGATTTCTGGGAGGGGCATTTGTCAGCCTGAAAATATCGCCCCGCTCTTCGTTCCAGCTGGAGATGGAATATATCCAGAAAGGGGCCCGGCAAAATGCAGATAGTGCTACCAATACCGGAAATACTTACCTTACACGGTTACACTACCTTGAGATTCCTTTGCTTTATCAGTTTACTTTTGCGAAACGGTTTCAGGCAGAGGCAGGCCCGGCAGCTGATATATTGCTTGGCTCATACGAAGAGGTGAACGGTCTGGAAGTTGCATATCTTACGGTGCCATACAGAACGGTAACTTTAAGCGGCATCGCCGGAATTTCCTGCTACATTACCGATCATCTCAAAGCCGGGTTCCGGTTCAATTATTCTTTACTGTCAATCAGAAGTGGTTATGTGTACGGATCCCGAAAAATTTTATTCGAAATGGGACAGTATAACAACGTGATGTCGCTGGCACTTAGCTGGTGTTTTAAACCCAGGGACCATTAAATGAAACAACATAAACTCATCATCGGGATTACCGGCGCAAGCGGAGCTATTTATGGAAAATTACTGCTGGAGCGGCTGGCAGGACTGCATGACCAGATAGAAACCTGTGGGGTCATCTTTTCCGAAAATGCAAAAGCCGTATGGAAATTTGAGCTCAACGAAGACGACCCCGTCAGGGTGTACCACCCTGACGAGGTGAATAATAAGATGAAGTTTTACAAGCCCGATGACTTTTTTGCCCCAATGGCCTCCGGATCGGCCGGGTACGACACCATGATCATTTGTCCGTGTACCATGGGAACCTTAGGCCGGATCGCTGCAGGCGTGTCGTCTGATTTGCTCACCCGGGCTGCGGATGTAATGCTTAAAGAACGTAAAAAACTGATCCTGGTGCCACGTGAAGCCCCGTTCAACCTGATCCATCTCAACAATATGAAGTTCCTTACCGAAGCAGGTGCCATCATTTGCCCGGCATCACCCTCCTTTTACAGCAAACCCATTACCATCGAGGCTTTGGCGTTGACCATCGTCGACCGGATTTTGTCCCTGGCCGGATTTGACCTGGCAACATATTCATGGGGATCATCGTTGTGACGGATGATTTGCGTGGATATTTTTCATTAATCCCTGATAACCAAGCCGCTTCAACGGTGATCGGGTAAAATACTGATCAAATTGCTGTTCTGTCAGGGAAATCCAATCCTTTTTACGCATCGTCATCAACCACGCCGAAGGAAGGAATTCAGGAATGGTATTGGTAACTGGAAGTCGGTTGTACGGGCAAACATCCTGGCAGATGTCGCAGCCATATATCCGGTCGTTGAGTTTGTCTTTCAGATCATCCTGAATTTCCATCCTGTTTTCAATCGTAAGATATGAGATACAACGTGGGATATTGAGTTGATAAGGCGTGTCAAGGGCTTTTGTGGGACAAGCCTTCACGCATTGTTCACACTCCCCGCAATGATTGGCTTCCGGATGATCGGGCTTGATCACCAGGTCGGTTAAAATGATGCCGATGAAAAAAAAAGAACCGCGTGATTTGTTAATAACCAAGGTATTTTTTCCCTGCCAGCCTATACCGCACTGCTGCGCCCATGCTTTTTCAAGAACATTACCGGAATCCACGAAAGCTCTGGCAATGATATCTCCAAAGGTTGATCGCATGAAGTCAACAAGGCAATCCATCCTTTCCCGTATCAGCCGGTGATAATCATAACCGTAGGCATATTTTGCGATGAAGAAATTATCATTGCATGGTATTTGCTCAGGTTGATGGTAATTCATTGTGACACAGATCACCGTTTTTGCGCCGGGCAGGAGTAATTCCGGGTTCAGCCGGGGCTCGGCATATCGTTCAAGATATTGCAAGGCGCCGAACCGTTTTTTCAAGACGAAGTCGTTATAAAAAGACCGAAGATTTTCCAAAGGCTCACAGGGTGCAAAACCACACTGGCTGAAGCCCAGATCGGTAGATTTATTTATGATTTCGTTTTTTACCACACAATAGAAGTAAACAAAAAATGAATATCGAATATTGAATATCGAATGTCGAATATTGAACGGCTGTTGACAAATGACCGTCGTCAATAACAGATAAAAGATCGCAATTCTTTCACTTCGAAATTCAATATTCGTTATTCAATATTCGATATTCAAAAAAGCAGTTCCTGCGACCCTGCCTTAAGCTTTCCCAGATGCTTATATGCAAGCTCTGTAGCTTCCCTTCCCCGCGGTGTCCGCATCAGGTAGCCTTCCTGGATGAGAAAAGGCTCGTACACCTCCTCAATTGTACCCGAATCTTCAGAAACAGCAGTGGCTATGGTACCGAGGCCAACCGGCCCCCCTTTGAATTTATCTATGATAGTAACCAGGATTTTATTATCCATCTCATCAAGTCCGTTTTTATCGACATTCAGCGCTGCAAGCGCATATTGGCTTATCTTCATGTCGATGTTCCCGGTGCCTTTGATTTGGGCAAAATCGCGTACCCGCCTCAGCAGCATGTTGGCAATACGGGGAGTACCACGGCTTCTGCGTGCAATTTCGGCAGTTGCGGCATTGTCGATGGGAACGCCCAATATTTCGGCCGAACGTTTTATGATCTGATCGAGGGTGCCGGCCTTGTAATAATTTAGTCGGGAATTGATCCCGAAGCGCGAACGTAGCGGAGCAGTGAGCAAGCCCGACCGTGTGGTTGCTCCCACGAGAGTGAAAGGATTCAACTTGATTTGGATGCTCCGGGCGTTCGGACCGCTCTCAAGCATGATATCAATTTTATAATCCTCCATAGCCGAATAAAGATATTCCTCCACAACGGGTGATAACCGATGGATCTCATCGATGAACAACACATCGTTGGTCTCAAGACCCGTCAGTAACCCGGCCAGGTCACCAGGTTTGTCAAGCACAGGGCCTGATGTAACACGCATATTTACATTCAGCTCATTTGCAATGATATGCGCCAGGGTTGTTTTTCCAAGGCCAGGCGGTCCATGCAGCAGGACATGGTCAAGTGCCTCGCTCCTGAGTTTTGCAGCCTGTACGAACACCTTCAGGTTCTCAACAATGGCCTCCTGACCTGAGAATTCAATAAATACTCCAGGCCGCAACGCCTTTTCAATCTCTTTTTCAGCAGGATTAAGCATTTTGCCGGTGGGATCCAGATTTTCATTCATCCATACAAAAGTAAATTATTTTAAGAAATTCCATTTGTAAAAAAATTTTGCTATTTTTACCTGATCTTTCTCAAACCCACCTGATAATGCAACCAATCATTGTAGCTGTTGACTTCTCTAACACTTCTATCCATGCAGTAGAGTATGCCATTTCAATGGCCAACATGATGAAATCAGATATCTTTCTGATCTGGGTAGATAAACTTAGTTCTCAGGAATCTGTTTACCCGGATACCTCAAATGAGAACAGGAATGAAGCAAAAAAGAGGTTTGACGAGTTAATCGGCCAGTATGGTAAAAATCTGGCTAAAGGATTATCCATGGATTATAAACTCAAAAAGGGCAGGATATACCGTGAGGTTGATAACCTGGCAAGGCTTACAAAAGCCGAGTTGATCGTTACCGGGGCACATGGTATATCCGGGTATGAGGAGTACTGGATAGGCAGCAATGCTTATAAAATTGTCTCCTTCACTACCTGTCCTGTAATTACGGTCCGTCACGATTTTACAATTCCTAATACCCTGGAACGGATACTGGTTCCGATGGATGGCTCCAGTGAAACCCTCCACAAGATTCCTTTCATTTTAAAACTGGCAACACTCTTTAAATCAGAGGTACATGTTGTAACAACCCACAACAGTCAATTGAAATCAATTCAGCGGATAACCGAAAAAATAGCAGGCACAGCCATTTCTTACCTGCAAAAACACAATGTTCGTGTTATTGAAGACAGCATTGTTTCCAATGATCTCACAAAAGCAGTGATAGCCTATGCATTGAATGTGAACGCTGACCTGATCGCCATCATGACCGATCAGGAAACTCCTGTAAATATTCTGCTTGGAGCTCAGGCGCAACAACTAATAAACCAGTCTCCAATTCCGGTACTTAGTATTCATCCACAGGAAAAGTTTGTGCTGATGTGACCATGAAAAACCTTGTATTATATGGTTTCCTTTTGTTCTTCCCGCTGATCCTGCCGGGCTTGATCCTTGCACAGCATGCTGATTCGGTGAGCGGAAAAACAGAAATTATTCAGGATGCAAGGGTTGATATGCTGGTGAGCAAACACATCCAGATCAACCAGACCTTAAAAACCATGGATGGATTCAGGATTCAACTGTTTTCTGATTCCGGAAATAATTCAAAAACCAAGGCACAGGCGGCTCACGATGAGTTTATGGCCAGATACCCTTCCATGGGCGTTTATCTTACGTTCAAATCTCCCAATTACAAAGTCCGCATCGGTGATTTCCGGACAAAACTTGATGCCCAGCGTTTTCTCAATGAAATTGCATCGGACTATTCAAATGCTTTTATTATTACCGATCAGATCAATTTACCCAAAATTTACTAACTTAAAACCCAAAGGATATGAATAAGATAGTAGTTGCCATTGATTTTTCGGAATGTTCTATCAATGCATTTTACCATGCGATGTCCATTGCAGAAAATTGCGACGGAGAGTTGATTCTGCTCTGGGTCGAAAAAGCTGTCAGCGAGAAAGAAAAATTTGTTGATAAATTCTTAGATTCGTCAAGCGATGTGAAAATTGCTTTCGACGAATTGATTGCAAAACACCAACCTGAATATCCGAAGGTCAGCTTTTCCTGGAAGATCAGGAAAGGCAAAATTTATCATGAGGTAACCGAAGAGGCCAAGGCACAAAAGGCCATGTTAATTATTACAGGAACCCATGGGGCATCAGGTTTTGAAGAATTCTGGATTGGAAGTAATGCCAATAAAATCGTTTCTGCGAGTACATGTCCCGTTATCACCATTCGGGGCGGTATCAATATTCAACGCCCCCTCACAAAGATCGTATTGCCTATCGACAGTGCAGAAGAGACCAGACAAAAAGCATCATTCGCCGGGTTTATGGCCAAACGTCATCATGCTGAAATCTATGTTTTGAAATTGTATACCTCCAAAATCAAAGCAATGAGGCACAATGTTGATCTTTATGCTGCGCAGGTAACACGCCATTTTGAGGAGGAAAGCATAAAATACCAGGTCACCCAGATGGATTGTGAAAATATTTCGGATGCAACCATCGAATATGCTAAAAAGATCGATGCCAACCTCATTGCAGTAATGACTGAACAGGAAACTACCACGGCAAACATCTTTCTCGGGCCGTATGCACATCAGATCGTGAACCACTCACCCATTCCGATACTCAGTATCCATCCTAAAGGTACCCTTGCAGCCGGCCAGGGCTTCTGAAACGTAAGTCAAAGAATGTAAAGCGTCCTGGTTTCAATAGCGGTCAATGCAATTCAGGTCGTGAAATGCCACTTTTAATCTTTCAACCAGCGATTTTTCACCTTCGCGCAACCAGGCCCTGGGATCGTAGAATTTTTTATTGGGTTTGTCCTCACCATCTGGGTTGCCGATCTGGCCCTGCAGATAGCCTTCATTCTTTTTATAGAAATTCAGGATCCCTTGCCAGAAAGCCCATTGGGTATCGGTGTCGATGTTCATCTTCACCACACCATAGCCAAGCGCTTCAGCGATCTTTTCAGGCTCTGAACCCGATCCTCCGTGGAAAACGAAATTGACAGGGTTGGGGCCTGTGTTGTATTTTTGTTGAATATAAACCTGCGAATTGTGCAGGATGATTGGCTCAAGTTTTACATTACCAGGCTTATACACGCCATGAACATTACCAAACGAGGCGGCAATGGTAAAATTGGGACTCACACCCAGCAGTGTTTCATACGCATGCGACACATGTTCGGGCTGCGTATACAGGCGTGAACTGTCGATACCGGTATTGTCAACGCCATCCTCTTCGCCCCCGGTCACACCGAGTTCGATTTCAAGCGTCATCCCCATTTTGCTCATCCTTTCAAGATAGCGCTTGCAGATTTCGATGTTTTCTTCCAGTGGTTCTTCCGACAGGTCGAGCATATGCGAGCTGAACAACGGTTTTCCGTGCCTGGCGAAATATTTTTCTCCTGCGTCAAGAAGACCATCGATCCAGGGCAGCAGTTTTTTTGCAGCATGGTCGGTATGGATGATCACCGGGATGCCATATAATTCTGCCATCTCGTGAATGTGCTGTGCTCCTGCAATACTTCCTTTGATGGCTATGCGCTCGTTGTCGTTTTTCAGCGACTTTCCTGCATAGAAAACACCACCGCCATTCGAAAACTGAATGATGACCGGTGAATTCACAGCCTTCGCCGCTTCCATCACTGCATTCACTGAATCAGAGCCGATTACGTTAACGGCTGGCAGCGCAAACCGGTTGGCTTTTGCAATCCTGAATATTTCCTGAACAGCCGGTCCTGTAGCAACACCGGGGGCAACTATATCTCTTATTTTTTCTGACATATATGTTTGATTTTATTTTTTTCGGAGACCAAAGATATAAAAAGTTAAGCATTAAAAGTAAATTCATCTCAGATCATCATTCTCGCTATTCAACCTCAACGCATAAATTGTCCGATCGTGAATATGTTCGTCGTTCCATTCCTTTAATTCCGGGAAAAAATATATCTTTGCATCCTTATTGGCTCCGTAGTTCAATTGGATAGAATGGCAGATTCCGGTTCTGTTGGTTGGGGGTTCGAGTCCCTTCGGAGTCACTAATTGTTTCTGAATAGGCAGTAAATACTGATATTTCAAAAGGTAGTTGCAAAAAACTGACAAGTTTTCTGTCAACTCACAAAACCCAAACGATGAAATCAGGCGATTTTGTTGTTTGGGTTTTTTATTTTGGTTTCGACTGTAAACGACGTAATGTAACTATTTTGTCAAAATGTCTTTTGCAAAAACTCCCGTAAATTTGAATGGATGATCCCCTGATTTGTGTTGCCTTTGAAATCATCCATCGTCACAACGAATTTTGGATAATTATCCTTGATCAGCATAAGGTTTCCGAATTCACGCTCAAT
>CAIYES010000001.1 GCA_903925275.1 uncultured Bacteroidales bacterium | reverse complement strand
TCCCTCCTCAAACATGGCCGAAAACGTAGATGAATGGGCTGCCCATGGCCGTAAAAATCTGTTTGGCGAAGAGGTGAAGGTAGTAGAAATGCAATCTGAAGCGGGCGCTGCCGGCACATTGCACGGTTCCCTTCAGGCAGGTGCGCTTACAACAACATTTACCGCATCACAGGGTCTGCTGCTCATGATCCCAAACATGTACAAACTTGCGGGAGAATTGCTCCCGGCTGTATTCCATGTAAGTGCCAGGACTGTTGCTGCCCATGCACTTTCAATCTTTGGTGACCACAGCGATGTTTACGCTACCCGTCAGACCGGTTTTGCTATGCTGGCTTCAGGTTCGGTACAGGAGGTGATGGATCTGGCTGGAATTGCACACCTTGCCGCCATCAAATCACGTATTCCCTTTCTTCATTTTTTCGATGGCTTCCGTACTTCGCACGAGATTCAAAAGATCGAGATGTTTGAAAATGAAGATATGATGAAGCTGCTCGATAAAGAAGCACTTCAGGCATTCCGCGACCGGGGTCTGAATCCCGAACATCCGGTTACCCGTGGCACTGCCCAGAACCCGGATATTTTCTTCCAGGCAAAAGAGGCAATAAATCGATTTTATGAGCCCATTCCCGATGTTGTTGATTCCTATATGCAGGAAATCACCAAGATGACCGGACGGGTTTATCACCCGTTTACATATTATGGTCACCCTGAAGCCGAAAATATCATTGTTGCAATGGGTTCAATCACTGATACTACCAAGGAGGTGATCGATTACCTGATGGAAAAAGGGGAGAAGATTGGCTTGATATCAGTTCATCTGTATCGTCCATTTTCTGAAAAATATTTTTTCAATGTACTTCCGAAAACTGTAAAACGCATCTGCGTTCTCGACCGTACCAAGGAAGCCGGAGCCAATGGCGATCCGCTGTACCTCGATATCCGCGATATGTTTTACGACCGCGAAAACCACCCCATGATCATTGCAGGTCGTTATGGCTTAAGCTCAAAGGATACCACTCCTTCCCAGATTATCACTGTTTTCAACAATTTGAAGGCTAAAGAACCAAAGAATCACTTCACCGTAGGCATCGTGGATGATGTTACCTTCCACTCCCTTCCGTTGATTCCTGAGCTCGACATCGCTCCGAAAGGCACCTATTCTGCAAAATTTTATGGAATTGGTTCCGACGGCACTGTTGGCGCCAATAAGAATTCAATCAAGATCATCGGCGACAGTACTGATAAATACGCCCAGGCTTATTTTGCATATGACTCGAAAAAATCCGGCGGGATTACCGTATCACATCTCCGTTTTGGCGACAGTCTCATCCGTTCACCTTACCTTGTAATTACGCCCGATTTCGTGGCTTGTCATGTGCCTGCATATCTTGAGAAATATGATATGCTCAAGGGGTTGAAAGACGGTGGAACATTCCTTCTCAATTCCATCTGGGATGCCGGCGAAACCAAGAATCGCCTGCCCGATCACATGAAGAAATACCTGGCCGACCATAACATAATTTTTTACATCATTGATGCTACCAAGATTGCCGAAGAGATTGGTCTTGGAAACCGCACCAATTCTATCATGCAGAGCGCCTTCTTCAAGGTTTCGAATGTAATCCCTTATGAAAAAGCAGTGGCCGATATGAAGAAAGCCATTTACAAGACTTATGGCCGGAAAGGTGAGGACATTGTTACCATGAACTATGCTGCCATTGATCGCGGAGGAGAACTGACCAAGGTTGAAATCCCATCTGAATGGTCGAAAATCGTGATCAAACCGGCCAATACCGGAAGCAAAGATCCTTTCGTCAGCCAGATTTTTGATCCGGTCAGTGCGATGAACGGCGATGATATCCCCGTTAGCGCCTTCGTTGGACGCGAAGACGGTACTTTCCCCAATGGTACTACCCAGCTTGAAAAACGTGGTATTGCGGTGAATGTTCCTGAATGGATTTCCGCAAATTGTATTCAATGTAACCAGTGTGCTTTTGTTTGTCCCCACGCAGCTATCCGTCCGTTCCTCCTGAACGCAGATGAGAAGGTAAAAGCTCCGGTAGGAATGGTAACGTTGAAAGCTGTGGGCAAAGAACTTGCCGGCATGGAATTTCGTATCCAGGTTTCGCCACTCGATTGTACCGGATGCGGTAACTGTGTGGATGTTTGCCCTGCAAAAGTCAAATCGCTTGTATTCCAGACGCTGGAAAGCCAGATGCCTGAAACGACCAACTGGGACTATAACATCAGCAAGGTGACGTATAAAACAGATGTGGTCGACCGCTTCAAGACCTTTAAAAACAGTCAGTTTGCCCAGCCGCTCTTCGAATTCTCTGGAGCATGTGCCGGTTGCGGCGAAACGCCTTATATTAAACTGCTTACCCAGCTCTATGGCGAGCGGATGATTATATCCAATGCCACAGGATGCTCTTCCATTTATGGAGGTACTGCGCCGTTTACACCCTATCGTCCAAATGCTGACGGACAAGGTCCGGCATGGGCTAATTCCCTTTTTGAAGACAATGCCGAATATGGTTACGGTATGGCTGTTGCTATTACCCAGCTCCGCAAACGCATGGCCGACAAAATGCGTGTTGCCATCAAGGAAAACATTATGAATATAGCTACCCTTGATGCCATGAAAGCATGGATTGACAGCATGTACGATGCCCAGGCTTCGAAAATAGCCTCACTTGCGCTGATTCCATTGCTGACCGAGGAGAACAATGAACTTTCAAAAGAACTCCTCAACCTGCGCCAGTATCTGGTCAAAAAGTCGATATGGATCATTGGTGGCGACGGTTGGGCTTATGACATTGGTTATGGCGGACTCGATCATGTGATTGCTTCCGGCGAAGATATCAATATTCTTGTACTTGATACCGAGGTATACTCCAATACCGGAGGACAGGCATCCAAATCGACCCCGATAGGTGCAATAGCCAAATTTGCTGCTTCCGGTAAAAAGGTTCGTAAAAAAGACCTCGGCGCCATGGCCATGACGTATGGTTATGTGTATGTATCCCAGGTTTCGATGGGGGCCAACAACAGTCAGCTTTTCCGTACTGTAAAAGAGGCTGAATCTTATAACGGTCCGTCGCTCATCATAGCATATGCACCTTGTATCAACCATGGACTAAAACTTGGCATGGGCAAAGTGGAGGAGGAAATGGATCTCGCAGTAAAATCCGGCTACTGGCAACTTTATCGCTACAATCCGGTCAATGGCAATGAAGGTAAAAATCCTTTTACCCTGGATTCAAAAGAACCTGAATGGGGTACATTCCAGGATTTCCTCAGCAGCGAAGTGCGTTATTCGTCTCTCCAAAAGATGTTCCCCGATGAGGCAGAAGAGTTATTCAAAGCCGCCGAAGAGAATGCCAAATGGAGGTACAACCATTACAAACGCCTGGCCGGCATGATTTACGAGAAATAATTATTGAAGTCATTATTCATGGAAAAACATATTTTTGTATTGCAATCTTGATTTATAAAAAAAAACGTCATGGCAAATTTATCAACACGTTATATGGGTCTTCAGTTGAAGAACCCCATCATTGTTGGCGCAAGCAACCTGGTGAAGGATTTGGACAATTGCAAGAAGATGGAGGATGCAGGCGCCGCCGCCATTGTTTACAAGACCCTCTTTGAAGAGCAGATTGAACTCGAGCGCTTACAACTCAGCGAGGAGCTGAATCAATACAATGAGCGCCATGCCGAGATGATCAGTCTTTTTCCCGACATTGACCACGCCGGTCCGCGTGAACATCTGAGTCATTTGAAAAAAGTTGTGAATTCAGTGCATATACCGGTGATCGCCAGTTTGAATTGTACTTTTGATGAAACCTGGGTGGAATATGCCAGGCAACTTGAAAATACAGGCATCAATGCACTGGAGCTGAATTTTTATTCGGTTCCGGGCGATTTCAAACGCGAAGGCAAGGCAATTCTCAATGAACAGCTCGATGTAGTCAGTGAGGTTAAAAAAAGTGTAAAGATCCCGGTAAGTGTCAAGCTTAGTCCGTTTTATACCAACACCCTCATGCTGGTGCAGAATATGTATTATGCAGGTGTAGATGGTTTTGTGCTATTCAACCGAATGTTCCAGCCCGACATCGACCTGGAAAAGGAGGAGCATCATTTTCCATATAATCTCAGCCATGAAGAGGATAACCGGCTGCCTATGCGATTTGTCGGATTGCTGTACGGTGAAATTCGCGGGTCGCTCTGTGCCAACACAGGTATCTTTACCGGAAAGGATGTTGCCAAGATGATCCTGGCCGGTGCCGATTGTGTGCAGGTTGTCAGCACTGTTTATAAAAATGGAATGGGTCAGATAGGGAAAATCCTGGAAGAACTCAATGGATGGATGGATCACAAGAATTATAATTCTATCGATGCATTCCGCGGTAAACTTTCGCGCAAGAATCAGAAAGACCCCTTTGCCTACAGAAGGGCAAACACGTTCGAGGTGAAGATGATAAAGGGTTTGGTCGTCACGGCGAAAATAGCCGGGATGGAATCCAACG